>JAWXBA010000076.1:0-3551 GCA_034439775.1 Gemmatimonadota bacterium
CGCCTCCTGATTAGTGTTTGGACCTGCGAGCCCTCGCAGCCCAACTCGGCACTGCCGATATGTGGAGGGGGGCCAATCTGTGGCGGCGGAAGGGGTTGAGCGGCCTTGAGTCTTGCAGCGATTGCCGATCATGCCGCGTGTTGTGTCCTGGCAGCAGCTCAGGCTGCGAGGGCTCGCAGGTCCAAACACTAATCAGGAGGCGGTGGCGTATGGAGCAACGAGATGTTCTCATGGCCATCGCGGGCATCGCGGCCACCCTCATTGGGTTCGCGAGCGTCGTCTTCGCCGTCGGGCGTGCGTCTGCGAGTGGCTTGAGCGTTCCCGAGCGGAATGCCCTTGGCCATCTCCTGATCCCGGCCAGCTGTGTCCTGTTTCTCGCGTTTGTACCGGTAGTCGCTGCAGTGGGGTTCGCGGCGCAGCCGCAGATATGGCGGGCCTCGAACGGGCTCCAGGGAATCATCCATCTGACGCTGATCGTGAACGCGGCGCGGGCCGCGGCGCGCTCCCAGATTCTTGAGCCGCTGCCTGTGCGGCTCATTCTGATTCCAGGGGGATTCCTTGCCTTGGCCGCCAACTTTGCAGTAGCCCTGGGATTCATGCAACACTACGCCGCCATGATTTACATCGCTGGGCTCGTGTGGTTCCTGCTGGTGGCTGCAGTTCAATTTGTCATGTTGATCTTTCTCCACGCCCGCGCCTCCTGACATGCGCTTGCTGCGGGCGGGGCTGACGGAACCGGCGTCCGGGCCGTAGCTTCCCAACACGGCGAAGGTCCTATCTGGCCCCGCCGCAGAACCGCAGGTCGTTATGTGGCCCAAGAGAGGTGGGACAAAATGGTCGTCGATGCGAACCCCGGGACGGCCTCGCGATCTGCTGCAGCGTGGCTGCGGGAGTTTATGCGACTGGAGGCAGCCGGGGGCCTGGTTCTTGTCGCGGCGGCGGCTCTCGCGATGCTCGTGGCGAACTCACCGCTTTCCTCATTGTACACAGGACTCCTGTCGGCCCCCATCGAGGTCCGCGTTGGATCGTTCGAGATCGCCAAACCCGTGCTGCTCTGGGTCAATGATGGCCTCATGGCCGTTTTCTTCCTCCTCGTTGGGTTGGAGCTGAAACGAGAGGTCCTCGACGGACATCTTGCGAGTTTTCGTAGCGCGACACTTCCGGCCTTTGCCGCGATCGGGGGTATGGCCGGCCCAGCCCTCATCTACTCCTATGTCAACTGGGGCGATCCGGTCGCGATGCGGGGGTGGGCGATCCCATCGGCAACAGATATCGCCTTTGCCCTGGGCATACTGTCATTGCTCGGTTCTCGAGTGCCTCCCGCCCTGAAGGCACTCCTGCTCAGTATCGCGATCTTCGATGACCTCGGCGCGATCGTAGTCATTGCGCTGTTCTACACCGCCGACGTGTCCTTCGTCGCTCTCGCCGGTGCCGGGCTCGCGGTGATTGGGCTGATTGTCTTGAACCAGATGCGAGTCCTTCGGCTAGCGGGATACTTCATCCTCGGCCTGGTGATGTGGGTAGCGGTGTTGAAATCAGGTGTGCATGCGACCTTGGCGGGGGTTGCCCTGGCGTTCTGCATCCCGTTCGACCCGGCGCCACGGGTTGCCGGCAAGGCACCACCGGACGTGGGGGCGGCACAGCGCGGGTCACCATTGCTCCGGCTTGAACATGCCCTTCACCCCTGGGTGGTTTTCTGTATCCTGCCCATCTTCGCGTTCGCCAACGCAGGCATCCCGCTGGCGGGGCTGTCCCTCGCTGACATGCTGCAGCCGGTGCCGTTGGGTATCGCGGTGGGCTTGCTCGCCGGCAAGGTCGTTGGGGTGATGGGGATGTCTGCCCTGGCCGTCGGGGCGCGGCTTACTGCGCTGCCGAAGGGGCTCCGCTGGGTGCACGTGTTTGGCACGTCGCTGCTGTGCGGCGTGGGGTTCACCATGAGCCTCTTTATCGCGTCGTTGGCGTTCGACCAGGGCGGAACCGCCTACCCCGGCCTTGATCGGCTGGGCATCCTGCTCGGCTCGATCACAGCCGGCGCGGCCGGCTACCTCGTGCTTAGGGCAACACTGGGAGCCAAGGCACGGGCCACATAACACGACCATATGAAAGCGCGGAGCTGCCGGGCGGCGGCTCCTGCGGGTCTCGCGGAGTCGCGGTTCGGGCGGCACCTTCTCCCGGTGCCCCACCAGGAGACTCCGATGATCTGGGTTGGGTTGGACCTGCACAAGAAGTACATCACCGCGTGTGCCCTGGAGGAGGCGGGCGTCATGGTGGCCGAGCACCGGCGGCTCCCCGCCGATGCCGAGGCCCTGATCAGCTGGCTGACCGGGCTGGGCCGGCCGGTGACGGTGGCGATGGGGACGACGCTCTACTGGGCCTGGCTGCATGATCAGTTGAGTGCGGCGGGGCTGGCCGCGGTGGCCGCCCATCCGTATCAGGTGAAGCTGATCTGGCACGCCCAGGCCAAGACGGATCCGATCGATGCGCGGAAGCTGGCGGATCTGCTGCGGACCAATCTGCTCCCGGTGGTGTGGGTGCCGAGCCCCAAGATCCGGGCGCGACGGAAGCTGCTCCGAGGCCGGGCGTACCTGGTCCGGCTGCGGACCAGCGTAAAGAACCGGATCCATGGGCACCTGACGGCCGAGAACTGCCGGACGGAGGTGACCGATCGGTACGGGAAGGCGGGCCGCGCCTGGCCGGCGACGGTGGCGCTGTCGGCGATGGGTCGGATCCAGGTGGACCTGCTCCTCGAAATGGTGGAGCAGCTCGATCTCCGGATCAAGCGGCTGGACCGGCGGGTCCAGCGGCTGGTGAAGGAGGATCCCGTCGCCCAGCACCCAAAGCTCGGGTGGGAAGACGACCCACGGCGGGGTCGGGCGGTCGGGCAGCCCGTGGCTCCAATGGATCCTGATCGAAATCGTCGAGCACCTGAAACTGGCGCCCGGCCCGGTCCGGGAGCACTATCACCGCCTGCTCCGGTCGCAGGGCAAAGCCAAGGCGACGGTGGCGGCGGCCCGGAAGCCGAGTTGTTACCTCTACTGGTGTGTGCAGGAAGGATGGAGCGACGAGCAGTGGCTCCGTCAGCACGACACGCCGGAGGTGCGCCCGAAGCAAGCGCTGGGTACCGCTGCGTAGCTGGCAGCGCCCCCGAGAACACGAGTGGGCCACCTCCTTCGAACGATGCTCCTGGACCAAGGCGTCCGTCGAGGCGCCTGGAGCCGGCTTCGTGCCGCGCTTGGATCAGAGGGAGCTGCTGGCATATGCGGTGGGTGCAGATCAGGGCCGCTCCGCGGCTCGCTGGGGCACGTGTACCCATTGACAACCGCGCTTTCAGAGGAGCGCTTGCTGCGGGCGGGGCTGACGGACTTGGTACCCGGGCCGTAGCTTCCCAACGTGGCGGGGATCGCAACTAGCCCCGCCGCAGAACCGCAGGCCGTAACAGTGGACGCGGCGTCCGCCTGCGCCCTGATCGTTGGCCATTGGCATGGCTGCCCACGATCACCCCACGGGATTGGCCCGGCTCGGCGTGTTTTCTCTTATTCGCCATAAACGCC
>JAWXBA010000077.1:0-2877 GCA_034439775.1 Gemmatimonadota bacterium
ATACCTGATACCTGATACCTGATACCTCAGATCGGCAGATCATCCCGGATCAGGAGCAGGATCGCCGCGAGCGGCACCACGAGGTACGGCTTGTCCTCATACTTGACCTCGACGGCGGCCTTCCGGAAGAATAGCGCCCGGTCGCCGACCCGGGCCTGCAGCGGGCGGAACCGGGTGCCGGCGGAGCGGTACTCCATCTTCCAGGGTTCTTCCTCGTTGATGCCGGGATCGGCGATCGGATCGCCAGGCCCGGTGGCCACGATCAGGCCGCTCTGCACCGCCTGGGTGTCGATGGCGGAGGCCGGGAGGTAAAGACCGACTTTGGTGCGTTCCTCGCCGTCTTCGGGGGTGATCAGGACCCGGTCGCCAACGACGTGGAGTCGTTTGTGGGGAAAATCGTCCATGGGGTCAGGAAGCCTGGTGGACGGTAATCAGTCCCAGAATCCGGAGGCCGCGCCGGCCGGTGGGAAGCTGCAGCTCGACCTCGTCACCCACCTTGCCGTTGCGGAGTGCCCGTCCCAGTGGTGAGGCCAGGCTGATATGGCCCTCGTCGATGTCCATCATCTCCGGCAGCACCACCATGTAGGTGTCCTCCAGGCCGGTGCTGAGATCGGACACGGTCACCCGGGAGCCCAGCCCGACCCGGTCCTTGGGGGCCTCGGTCCCTGCCAGCTGGCTCAACTGGCTGAGCCGCTGATGGAGCTGCCCCAGGCGGGCCTGCACCAGTTGCTGGCGCTCCAGGGCGGCCTTGTACTCGCTGTTTTCGCGCAGGTCGCCCATTTCCACGGCGGTGGCAATCGCCTGGGGGAGGGTGACCGTCAACTCGTGGCTCAGGGCTTCAATCTCCTTGCCAAGCTTTTCGCGCATTTCCTGGATCATGACGCCGTCCACAAAAAAAGGTCCGCCCGGCGAGGGAGCTCGCCGGGCCGGTAGGGTTCTCCGTACAATATGGAGCCACCACCGGGCCTGCGGAAGAGGCGACCGGCACCGCAATACCGGCTTCAGAGTCGGATTTTCCTTGACTGTCTGACGGTGCGGTAGTACAATCCGCCCGGTAATTATGGGCTTTCCTGCCCACCGTTGGTTTCCTGCGCACGGGATGTCTGCCTCATGGCCCTGAGCACCGGTTTGCTCCGGCGCGGTCGGCCCTACCTGGTCGGCGCGCTGACGCTCGCCCTGCTGGTCCTCGTCGGATGTACCACCAACGAGGCCACCTATCCCCAGACCACCCTCGCCCCCAAGAGCGATTTTACCCGCCTGGTGGACGACCTCCTGCAGACCACCTTCTTCTGGGCGGTGCTGGTCTTCGTCCTGGTCGAGGGCGGGCTGCTCTTTGCCATCTGGAAGTTCCGGGGCAAGCCGGGCGATGCCGAGCCGAAGCAGGTCCATGGCAACGTGATGCTCGAGCTGGTCTGGACCGCGATCCCCACCCTGATCCTGGTGGCGATCGCCATCCCCACGGTGAAGACGATCTTCCAGACCTCGGCCAGCCCGACGGCGCCCGAGGTGGAGATCGAGGTGATCGGGCACCAGTGGTGGTGGGAGTATCGCTACCCGGCGCTGGGTGTCGTGGCCGCCAACGAGATGCACGTCCCGGTCGGCAAGACGATCTCCCTCAAGATGTGGAGTGCCGACGTCATCCACAGCTTCTGGAGCCCGCAGCTCGCCGCCAAGCGCGATGTCTTTCCGCAGGGGCCGCGGTTCCAGAAGGTCAACCCGCTCTGGTTCCGGGCCGACACCACGGGCGACTTCTCCGGTCAGTGCGCCGAGTTCTGCGGCATCCAGCATGCCCGCATGGGGCTCCGGGTCATCGTCCAGACCGAGGCGGAGTTTGACGCCTGGGTAGCCCAGCAGCGAATCGGCTCGCCGCTGGTAAATGGCGGGGTGGTGGCCCCGGCCACCGACAGCACCGGCGCCCCGGTGGCCCCGGACAGCCTGATGGCGGTCGGGGCCCAGACCTTCCAGGCGGCCGGCTGCATTGCCTGCCATGCCATGGTCGGGACGCCGCTGGCTGGCACCACCGCCCTGATGGGTCCCAACCTGTCGCACTTCGGCAGCCGGCGGAGCTTCGGCGCCAACATGTACCTGAACACCCCTGAAAACCTGGCCAACTGGCTGCGGGATCCCCAGGCAATGAAGGAGGGGTCCAAGATGGTCCTGCCGCGACCGCTGACCGAGGACGAAATCACCACGCTGGTGGCATACCTGCGGGCCCACCAGTAACCGGGATACGAGACACATGGCCTCTTCGGTACTCGATCACTCCCACGCTCCACCCGCCGCCAAGACCGGCCTGTGGAGCTGGCTCACGACCGTGGACCACAAGCGGATCGGGATCCTCTACGGCGCCTCGGCGTTCTTCTTCTTCCTGCTCGGCGGGCTCGAGGCGCTGGTAATCCGGCTCCAGCTGGCCAGACCTGAGAACACGCTGGTCAGCCCCGACTTCTACAACCAGCTGTTCACGATGCACGGCACCAGCATGATCTTCCTGGCCGTGATGCCGATGTCGGCGATGTTCTTCAACTATTTCATTCCGCTCCAGATCGGCGCCCGGGACGTCGCGTTCCCCCGATTGAACGCCTTCAGCTACTGGGTGTTCCTCCTGGGTGGCTTGTTCATCAACGCCAGCTTCCTGTTCAACGCGGCGCCCAACGCCGGCTGGTTCGGCTACGCCAACCTGACCTCGCCGCAGTACAGCCCGGGCCCCAACACCGACTTCTGGTTCCTGGGCCTGCAGATCCTCGGCGTCGCCTCAATCGCGGCGGCGGTCAATTTCTTCGTCACCATTGTCAACATGCGCGCGCCGGGGATGACCCTGCTCCGGATGCCGATGTTCGTCTGGATGAGCTTCATTACCCAGATCCTGCTGCTGCTGGC
>JAWXBA010000078.1:0-6714 GCA_034439775.1 Gemmatimonadota bacterium
ACGGTGGCGGCGGTGGTGACCAGCGTCAAGCGCCAGATTTCCAAGAAGACCGGGAAAGAGTACGCCCGACTGGTGCTGGAGGATTTCCATGGCACCGCCGAGGCCATCGTCTTTCCGGAGGCCTGGGCCCGGCTGAACCAGGTCATCACCGTCGATTTGGCGGTGCTCCTCAACGGCGGCTACAGCACCCGCGATCGAGGCGAGGACCGGGCACCCTTCGTGGTGGAATCGGCCCGCCTCCTCGCCGAGCTCCGCGCCACCGGCGCCGTGGGGATCGCCCTGCGCTGGAAGGCACCGGCGGCCCCGCCCCCGGAAGCGCTGCGGGCCGTCGCCGCTCTCTGTGCCGCCCATCCCGGACCGTCGCCGGTCTATATTGATTGGTCCGATGGCAATGGCGAGGCCCTGCGCCTGCGCGCCCGACGGTTGCGGGTGGACCTGCAGGATGATTTGATTGGCGCGCTCCGGAGCCGGTTCGGGGCGGACTCAGTCTTCTTCGTCAAGGTGGGATGACCATGGCGTCCACATATTCACTCGAGTTCGAGAAGTCGCTCCAGGAACTGGATCGGCAGATCGAGGAATTGAAGCGGGTTGGCACCGAGCGGGAAATTGACGTGGATGATGAGCTGGCCCTGCTCCAGGGCAAGCTTGAGAAGCTCCGGATCGAGATCTACGGCAACCTGACCCCCATGCAGCGGGTCTCCCTGGCGCGCCATTCCCGACGGCCGTACACCCTGGATTACCTGTCGAGCATCTTCACCGATTTCATCGAGCTCCATGGCGACCGGCTGTTCCGGGACGATCCCGCCATCGTCGGCGGCTGGGCCCGGCTCGACGGCCTGTCGGTCATGGTCATCGGCCACCAGAAGGGTCGTGATACCCGGGAGAACCTCCGCCGGAATTTCGGGATGCCGCACCCCGAGGGCTACCGCAAGGCGCTCCGTCTGATGCGGATGGCCGAGCGGTACTCGGCCCCCGTCATCACGCTGATCGACACCCCGGGGGCCTACCCCGGCTTGGGCGCCGAGGAACGGGGCCAGTCGGAAGCGCTCGCCACCAGCATCCTGGAAATGGCCGCGCTCGCCACCCCGTGCATCGCCGTGGTCATCGGGGAGGGCGGCTCGGGCGGAGCGCTGGCGCTCGGGGTGGCCGACCGGGTCCTGATGTTCGAGAATTCCGTCTACTCGGTCATTTCCCCCGAGGGATGTGCCGCCATCCTGTGGAAGGATGCCACCCAGCGTGAGCGGGCCGCGGAGGCCCTCAAGATCACCGCCGAGGACCTGGTCCGACTCGGCGTCGTGGACGAGATCATCGCCGAGCCGCTCGGTGGGGCCCATCAGGATCCCGAGGCCGCCGGCGAGGCCCTTCGGGCCGCCCTGATCCGCCAGGTCCACGAGTTGCGCAAGGTCAAACCCGACCGCCTCGTCAAGCGACGGGCCGAAAAGTTTGGCGCCATCGGCGCCTTTGCCGAAGCCTGATGCCAACCACTGTCGAGGTCCGATTCAAGGGCACCCGGAAGGACTTCTTCCTCTGGCCCGAGGAGGCGGAGCCGCTGCGCCTCAAGGACCCGGTCATCGTGGAGAGCGACCGGGGGCTCGATTTCGGGCGGATCTCCGCCACCGGCGAGACCGCCGCCGCCAAGTGCAGCTCGGCCTGTTCCGGGTGTGCCGTGGGGGAGACCCCGGCCCCGAAACTCCGGGTCATTCGATTGGCTTCCCAGGAAGACGTCCAGGCCGCCAACGATCGGCGCCGCAGCGAGGAACCGCTGCGCCAGGAGGTGATCGAGCGGATCCGGGCCTACAAGCTCGAGATGAAGGCCGCCGACACCGAGTGGCAGTGGGACAAGAAGCGGCTGAGCATCTACTTCACCGCCGAGAAGCGGGTCGACTTCCGCGACCTGGTGAGGGACCTCGCCGCCCGGTTCAAGACCCGGATTGAACTCCGCCAGATCGGGGTCCGCGACGAGGCGGCGCGGCTCGGTGGGGTGGGGCGATGCGGCAAGGAGTACTGCTGCTCCACCTGGCTCCCGGAACTCTCTCCGGTCAGCCTGGGGCTCGCCAAGGACCAGCATCTTTCGCTCAACCCTGCCCAGATTTCCGGGGGGTGCGGACGCCTGCTCTGCTGCCTCAAGTACGAGCACGAGTTCTACGTCGCCAGCCGCAAGCGGTTCCCCAAGGAGGGGAAGACGCTGCGCACCCTTCGTGGGATGGAGAAGGTGGTGGCGGTGGACATCTTCCGGGAGCGGGTCTTCCTGCGCCACGAGGCCGACGGTCCGCGGATCCTGGCCCTGCTGGACCTGACCCAGGAAATGGAGGCGGCGGCGGTGCTTCCCGTGGGCGAAGCCCCCGCGGCCCGGCCGGTGCCGACCCCGCGTCCGGAGCGGGAGCGTCGCCCCGCTCCTGGAACCAGGCCACCCCGGCCCGACCGGGGAGCGCCCCGCCAAGCTCCTGCGGTGCCCCGTGTCGCCAGCCCGCCAGTCCCACGGGCCGAGCCGAAGCCGAGTGGCGAGCCGCCCAAGCCGGGCAAGAAACGACGGCGGCGGCGGCCACCCCGCCGGGGTGGCGGTGGCACCCCTTCCGGCTCGGAGGGGTGAGTGGCTCGCTTCTACATCACGACCGCGATCGACTACGCCAACGGCGATCCCCATCTCGGGCACGCCTACGAGAAGCTGGGCGCCGATGCCATTGCCCGGTGGCGCCGGCTCCGGGGCGACCAGGTCTGGTTTCTCATCGGCATGGACGAGCACGGCCAGAAGGTGGCCACGACCGCCGCCGCACAGGGACTGGAACCCGGGGAGTTTACCGATCGGATCGCCGCCCGGTTCGAGGCAACCTGGCAGCGGCTCGGCATCTCGCATGACCAGTTCATCCGCACCACCTCGGCCGAGCACCAGCAGGGTGTCCAGGAACTGATCGAACGCATCTTCGCGCAGAACCCGGATGACTTCTATGAGCAGGCGTACGAGGGGCTCTACTGCGTCGGATGCGAGGCGTTCAAGACTGGCGACGAGATTGCCGAGGGGAAGTGCGCCCTCCACCCGACGCGCACCCTCGAATCGGTCCGGGAACTGAACTGGTTCTTCCGGCTTTCACGCTACCGCGACTTCCTGCTGGCACACATCGAGGCCCACCCCGAGTTCATTGCGCCGGCCAGCCGGCGCAATGAGATCCTGAGCCTCCTCCGCGACGGATTGGAAGACATCTCGGCGAGTCGGTCGCGCTTTACCTGGGGTGTCCCGTTCCCCCGTCCGCTCAGCTCGGGCGAGCAGCAGATCACCTATGTCTGGTTCGACGCCCTGCCGAATTACTGGACCGCCACCCGGGCCGAGGCTGCCCAGGCGGTCTGGCCGGCGCAGCTCCACGTCATCGGCAAGGATATTACCCGCTTCCATGCCGTCATCTGGCCCGCCATGCTCCAGGCCGCCGGCCTCGCGCTTCCCGACCGGGTCTGGGCCCACGGATTCGTCTACCTGGGCGGAGAGCGGTTCAGCAAGAGCGCCGGGGTGCGCCTGGACCTCGACGAGGCCATCGATCGGTTCGGAGCCGATGCGTTCCGGTATTTCCTGCTCCGGGAGATTTCCTGGGACAGCGACGGCAATTTCAGCTGGGAACGCTTCGAGGACCGCTACACCTCCGACCTGGCCGACGGGCTCGGCAACCTTGCCTCGCGCTCCCTGGCCATGCTGGCCAAGTATCGCGAAGGAGTCGTGCCCGGGGCCGATGGCGAAACTTCCCTGGACGAAGCTGGCCGGGACGCACTCGACCGCTACGCCGCCGCCATGGACGCCCTGGACCTGCAAGGAGCGGCGGCCGCCGCCTGGAGCCTGGTGACGACCGCCAACCAGTACATCGTCCAGACGGCACCGTGGGCGCTGGCCAAAGCCGGCGACGACCCGGCCCTTGACGGCGCGCTGGCCACTCTGGCGCGGTGCCTCTTCCGCCTGACGGTCATGGCTTCTCCATTCCTCCCAGAGAAGTCCCGGATGCTCTGGGAGTCACTGGGACAGGCCGGACATCCCGGGCCTGCGGCGTGGGCGGCAGCGTCCCGGCCAGAACTCGCGGCAACGGCCACCAGCAAGCCCGCCGCGCTGTTTCCCAGGCCCGACCTGGAACCAATCGCATAACCTCTTATGTCACAATAGCTTACAGTCGAAGTACTGATGGATTGACAATCGAACGGTTGAGAGGCACATTACCCGCCTCCCCCGACATGGGGTGGTCGGTCCGGAAGCTCCGGAATCCGGCCCGCCACAGGCAGGCTTGGCGTGGTGAATCGTGCCAGGAAAGAGGTTGCATGAGCGAACGCCGCTGGACGATCATGATTGTGCCCCAAGGGTCCAGCGCCTCGCGGGTCATTGAATTGTCGCAGACCATGCTCAAGCTGGTCGTGAGCCTGGTGGTGGCGTTCGGCCTGATTTCCGTCATCCTGGGCTACGCCACGGTGTCCCGGACAGTCGATGTGGCCCGCACGGAAGCCCTCGAACTGGAGAACCAGGTGTTGGCCCAGACCCTGGGGCAGCTTCAGGGTCGCGTCAGCCAGTTGGGCAATTCGCTCGAGGACTTGGAGCGTCGCGACGGCCGGATCCGGCTTCTGGCCAACCTGGAAATGATCGACCCCCAGATCCGGGCCGCCGGCATCGGTGGTCCGGCCCGCACTGCCGGGAGCGTGGGCAGTATCCTGATTGGCCAGGCGAGCGCCGTCCGGGTGGACCTGAACGCGCTCCTTCGCCGGGCCAACCTCCTGTCGCAGAGCTTCACCGAAGCCACCGACAGCCTCGTAGTCCATGCCGACCGGCTCGCCAGCATGCCCTCGATCATGCCAACGCAGGGCTGGCTGAGCAGCAATTTTTCCTCGATGCGCCCTCACCCCGTGCTGATCGGGGCTCGCCCGCATGAGGGGATCGACGTGGTGGCCCCGATCGGTACCCCGATCCTGGCGCCTGGCGCCGGGGTGGTCATCTCCGCCCAGCGCGAAACCGGCTACGGCAATACCGTCGTGGTGGACCACGGACACGGCATCATCACCCGCTACGCCCACGCCTCCCGGTTGTTGGTAAGCGCCGGGGAACGGGTCCAGCGTGGCGACCGGCTCGGCCTCGTCGGCAACTCCGGCCTGTCGACCAGCCCGCACCTGCACTACGAGGTGCATGTCAACGGCAAGCCGGTCGACCCGATGCGGTACGTGCTGCCGTCGGTGATTACCGACTAGGGACTGGGGAATAGAGAATAGGGAATAGGGAATGGGGAGCAGACCCGCGTCTGCTCCCCATTGTGATTCCACGGTCTCGGGTGCTGATCGGGAACCGACCCTGCCCCCTCGACGCACCCTGACCCGCTATTCCCCATTCCCTGTTCCCCATTCCCCGCCCCTAGAACTTCACGGCCGGCACTTCACCGGCTTGCGCCGAGGTCAGGTCGAAGTACTCCCGGGGGGTGCCGTGGCCGAAGATCTTGGCGGTCAGGTTGTAGGGAAACCGCCGGATGTATCCGTTGAAGTCCTCCACCACCTTGTTGTAATCCTGACGGGCGACTGAGATCCGGTTCTCGGTGCCCTCAAGCTGGTCCTGAAGCTGCAGGAAGTTCTGGTTGGACTTGAGGTCGGGGTACGCCTCGACAATGGCCAGCAACCGGCCCAGTGGCGCATTGAGGGCGGTGTTGGCTTCGGCCATTTCCGCGAGGGTTCCCGACTCGACCGCGCCGGCCAGGCGGGCGCGCGCCTCGGTCACTGCGGTCATCACCGCAGTCTCCTGGGCCGCGAATCCCTTGACCGTCTCGACCAGGTTGGGGATCAGGTCGGCGCGGCGCTGGAGCTGGACCTTGACCTGTGCCAAGGCGCTGTTGACTGCCTCATCCTTGGTCTGGATCGTGTTGTAGCCGCAGCCGCTCACGAGCATGAGCAGCGCCACCGGGACGAGGAATGCGCGACGGGTAAGATTCAGCATTATCGGACTCCTGGCACATGTTGATCGATGTATTCCACAGACACGGCAAGACTCTCGACGAAGGCTTCAAACAGCTCCGGCGGACATTCCCATCCCCCATCGCGCCAGTGTGCCCCCACCTGGACCAGCGGGGCGGACCGGGCCCCCGTGACCTCGGCAAAGGCGCGCAGCACCTGGACCCCCTCCGAGGGCACCGGCCTCCCCACCAGCACCAACGTGGCACGGGCCAACGTCTGGATCTGTGCCAGGCTCCCCTGCGCCATGCGACCGAGGGAGGCCGGATCCTCGGCCGAGATGGCGTATCCCTGCCGGAGCCGGATCACCCGAGTAAGCAGCTCCCGCTCCAGGGCGGCCCGAAGCTGGGTCGGAGGGGGTTGGAGTCCAAGGAGGGGGTCATCCCCCCGGAGCACCTCTCGCGCGCACAGCATGTCGGTCAGCTCCACCGCAAACACATCGGTCGCCCGGGCCCATTCCCCAGGGGTCATGAGCAGCGGAGGTGTTCGCCACCCGTTCGCCACTTCCCGGAGCGCCGGCCCGATCGCCCGCAGCTCGGCCGGTCCGAGCGGCGATACGATCAACAGCAGGTTGATATCGGATACCTCCTCCTGCCAAGCCCCACGGGCCACGGAGCCGTACAGCACAGCTTGGTAGTCGGCGGGGAGGCGGGCGTCCGCCTGCCGGAGGAAGTCCTCCACCATCTGTCGCGCCTTCTGCTGCATCAGAACCGCCCTCCGGCGCCACCGCCGCTGAAGCCACCACCGCCGCCGAATCCTCCA
>JAWXBA010000079.1:0-4255 GCA_034439775.1 Gemmatimonadota bacterium
AGGGCCCCGTAGGTCACCATGAAAAACATCGAGATCATCCGCGCCACGATGTCCACGTTGCCGAGCGCCACGGTGACCAATGCCAGGCCGAGCGTCAGGAAGGTGGCATTGCGGGGCTCGTTGGCAGGGCCCTGCCCCTGCGAGACGATGTGATTGAACTTGCGCAGCGGCAGCACCCGGTCGGCGGCCAGGGCCTGCAACGTCCGAGGGGCAACCAGGATCGAACCGATGGCGGACGAAATGGTGGCGGCCGCCAGCCCGATCGGGATGATCGGCCCCCAGAGTGCAATCCGCGACATCGCCAGAGGGTCCTGCGATACCAGCACCTCGGGTGGCGCGGAGATCGAGAGCTTCCACGCCACGGCGATGTAGAGCACCAGCCCCACCAGTGTCGCGGACATCACCCCGAGCGGAATGGACTTGCGCGGATCTTTCAGGTCTCCCGACAGGCCCACGCCAGCGGTCATGCCGGTAAAGGCCGGGAAGATGATGGCAAAGACCAGGATCAGCGGGTCGGGATTGTTCACCGGTTTCGAGGTGATTTCTGGCACCGCCTCGACGGGCGATCCCAGCAGGAAAAACGCCAGCGACACCGCCAGGATGCTCACCACCACCCAGAGCGCCCGGACGCCGAGCTCGGCCCCCTTGGAGAGCACGACAGCTCCAAGGGCCAGGGTGGCCGGAATGGAGATGAAGCGCGGATCGTACGGAAGCCCGAGCGTCCCGGTCCACCACGGCTCGAGGGGACGGAACGCCTCCGCAAAGGCGATCATATAGAAGGCGACCGACACCGCCTGGGAAAGGAACAGCGCCACCCCGATCACCCCGCCGATCGTCAGTCCGAACGACCGGGAAATGATGAAGTACTCGCCGCCGCCTTCCACCCGGCGATTGGTGGCGATTTCGGCCAGCGCGAGGGCGGTTGGAATCGTCACCAGATGCCCGATGACAATGATCATCAGGGTTCCGGAAAACCCGACATGCCCCACGGCATAGCCAAACCGGAGGAAGAGGACGGCACCGAGAACGGTGCTGACGCTGGCCAGGAAGACCGGAGCGGTCCCGAATCCGTGCCCGCCCGCTCCCGCTTGAGTCTGGGACATCACGCCCCCACGATAGTTGGATTGGTGCCCGCAGAACAGCGCTGCAGACCTGCGGTGGGGCTCAACCCGTTGGGGTCAACACCTGAATCAAACTGGCAAAGGCCCGGCCGCGATGGCTGACCGCCTGCTTTTCCTGGCTGGTGGCCTGGCCAAAGCTCCGGCCGAGGTCATCGCTCTGGAAAAGCGGGTCATAGCCGAAGCCATTCTCGCCAAGGGCGGCCTCGCGAATTTCCCCGGTGCATTGCCCCTCGAAGAATTCCGGCAGCGCGTGGGGGCCCTTCAGGTAGGCCAGCACGCAACGGTAGCGTGCCTTGCGTCGGGAGCCCGCAGCACCGGAAAGACGCCGGAGCAGGTAGGCATTGTTGGCCTCGTCGACATTCCCTTCGGTCCCGGCAGCGCCCGCCCATCGCTTGGAGCGAACGCCGGGTTCACCGCCGAGCGCGAAGACCTCCAGCCCGCTGTCGTCGGCCACGGTTGGCAAGCCGGTCTTCTTGGCAAAGTACGTCGCCTTGGCCAGGGCATTGCCGCGAAACGAGTCGTGCAGCTCGAGGCCGTCCTCGGCCGAGGTGGTTGGCACCCCTGCTTGATCGGGGAAAACGACCTCGATTCCCGTGGCCGCGAAGAGTGCGCGGACTTCGGCCTGCTTGCCGCTGCTGCGGGTGGCGACCAGAAGCTTCACCAGCCGAGCGCCTGTCGCTGCATGGCAAAGAGCTGGTGGATCCCGCCTACCCCGAGGTCCAGGATCGTATCGAGCTCGCCGCGGGCAAACGTCCCCTGCTCGCCGGTACCCTGGACTTCCACGAACTGGTCGGGCTCCAGCATGACCAGGTTGGCATCGACGCCGGCATCCTTGTCCTCGACATACGCCAGGTCCAGCAGCGGTGCCCCTGCCACGATCCCCACCGACACCGCAGCGACGAGGCGCCCGAACGGCGAAGGAATGCCATCGCGGGCGGCGATCCAGGAGCAGGCATCGACCAAGGCAACGCAGGCCCCGGTGATGCTGGCGGTGCGGGTTCCCCCGTCGGCCTGGAGGACGTCACAATCGATCTTGATGGTGAGCTCACCAAATGCCATGGTGCCCATGGCCGCCCGGAGAGAACGACCGATCAGCCGCTGAATTTCCTGGCTGCGGCCGCTCGGGCCATTGCGCTCCCGGCTGTTCCGTTCCGAGGTTGCCCGCGGCAGCATTGCGTACTCGGCGGTGACCCACCCCGTGCCACTGCCCTTCTTGAACGGGGGGACGCCCTGCTCCACGCTGGCGGTGCAGTGGACCAGGGTCCCGCCGAATCGCACCAGGCAGGAGCCCTCGGCGTACGGATTGGCACCCCGCTCCAGGGCCACGGGACGGAGAGCATCGGCCGCACGGCCATCAAGTCGCTGCACGTAATCGCTCCAGAAGGGAGGAAGTGGAATGGGAGGGGTGAAATGGCAGGGCCAGGACGCGCCCGCCCCAACTCTCCACCAGGTCGGCACCCACGATGGTGCTGCGGCTGTAGTCGCCGCCCTTGACGAGCACGTCGGGACGGAGGAACTGCAGCAGTGCCTCCGGGGTTGCCTCGTCGAACACCACCACGCAATCTACCGCGGCGAGCCCTGCCAACACCCGCGCCCGGTCGGCCTCGGGGACCAGGGGTCGGGCGGGACCCTTGCCAAGGCCCCGCACCGAGGCATCGCTGTTGATCCCCACGACGAGCGCGTTCCCCTCGGCGCGGGCCGCTTCAAGGTACTCCACATGGCCGCGATGAAGGAGGTCAAAGACACCATTGGTAAAGACGACGGGGCCTGCCTGCGCCTGGCGCCAGTGCAGCGCCCCCGCCAGCGGGCGGACCTTGGAGGTGGAACCCGCGGAGAACACGCTCAGTACACTCCCTCCACCCGCGGCTTGTAGCGGATATCGCGAGTGATGAACGGCAGGGCAAGCGTCTCGGTCCAAGCGGTCTGGATGGCGATCCGGCGGGTCGTGGGGTTGCGGGTAACCCGGATGCGGCGCGCCTCGCGCGGCAACTCCAGCTGATCCACCATCAAGAGGATCTGGCGCACCATCTGCTCATCGGCAATGGTCTGCGCAAAGCGCACCGTGGTGCGCATCTCATCGACCATGCGGGTGTAGCGCCAGTACGAATGGCCGATCGGGAGCCCGAAGTACAAGGAGCTGGTGAAGAGTGCCAGCGTAAACAGGCACCCTACTGTGCTGGCGCCCCGCCGTGCCGCCGGCCACCACCCTACCATTGGGACTGCGCCCCTTCCACGATCTGCTGAATCAAGCGGTCGAGCGCGCGCTCCCGCCCCCGGCTCTCGTTTTCGCGGGCGGTGTCGTACTGGCCTTCCACCATCAGGCCGGTCCGCTCCCACAAGGTGCGACCCTCGCGCTGATCAATGATCGTTACCGTCACCACGATCTGGACGTTGCGGCTGGTGACGGCCACCTGGTTCTGTTGTCCCGCCCCCTGCGACGAGGACGTAATCCCGACCGGAAGGTCTGGCTCATACCGGCTGATGGTCCCCCGGACGATCGCGTCGGCGCCATTCTCGCCGGATTGCCGCAGCCCCAGCCGGCTCTGTACCGCCTCACGGACAGCCCGATTGATCTCCTGGGTCAGGGCAGCTTCCGGAGTCAGGTTCTCGAACGGCAGCACCGCCACCGTGCGGATGCCCGGCGGCAGGCCGCCACCGGTAAATGAATACCGGTAAAAGCAGCCTGATCCCGCCAGCACGAGGCTGAGGCTAAGGAGGAGGTGGTGGTGCCCAGATATCCGCTTCAAATGTCGCCTGGGTGTCAGTTGAGGTGAACCGCAAATCCAGCCGGGCCGGAGCCGACGGCACGGTGAGCCGGGACGATACCGCCATCCCATCGGGCCCGAACAGGGTTTCCACCCTGCCAATCAGGCGCCCCGCCTGCCGTACGTCCGCAATGAGCTTGCCACCCGGGGCCCCGGTCCGAACATACTCCACCGTGTCTGCCCCGAGCGCGAACTGCCAAGCCAGCACCTGTGGGTCAGAAAACCGCCGGATCGTGGCCCCCCCAGCAGGGTTTCTGGCAATACCCAACATAGCCCACAGCAACGGGTAGTTGGGCACCAGCTTGGCGATATCCTCCTCGGGCTGGGCCCAGATCGCCGAGTCCCCGAAAATGAAGGCCGCTCCCCGCC
>JAWXBA010000080.1:0-4899 GCA_034439775.1 Gemmatimonadota bacterium
TCGCAGCGCCGACGTGCTGGAAGACGTTGGGCGCGACCAGCGTGGCCAGGATCGCGATCACCACGATCACGACGAGGATTTCGATGAGGGTGAAGCCGGACTGGTGTTTCATTTTATGCTTCGTATCACGCGTTGTGGGTAGCTGTCCGAGAATGTAGTTCCACTTGAGCCTCATGGCACGAAGCGCTAGATTCTGCCGCACTCATGCCGCCCGAACCCTCCCGTAAGCTCTCCGCAGTCATCGCCGGCCTCGCCTTCGGCGCATCCGCCACCAGCCTGGTCAACGGTTTCGCCCTCGATGACATCCCCATCATCCTCAAGAATGCGCGCATCCACACCCTCGCCCTGCCGTGGACCTACTTCGGCCAGACCTACTGGCCGCCAGATCAGGGGCCCGCGCTCTATCGCCCGCTGACAATCCTCGGCTTCGCGCTCGAATGGCTGGCCGGTGGCGGTGCGCCGTTCTTCTTCCATCTCGTCAGCCTGCTGCTCTATGTCGCCGGTGCCCTGGCGGTATTCTGGCTGGCACGGCAGGTCCTGTCGCTGAACCTGGCGTTCATCGCCAGCGCCCTCTTTGCCGTCCATCCGGTCCACGTCGAGGCGGTCGGCAACGTGGTGGGACAGTCGGAGTTGTGGGTCGGCCTCCTGCTCCCGCTGGCCGTCGGATGGTATCTCCGGGCCCGCACCGGGGGACCGATCGGGGTCCGGGACGGCGCAATCATCACGCTGCTCTATCTCGCGGCGCTCTGTTTCAAGGAGCACGCGGTCATGCTTCCAGCGCTCCTGGTGCTGGCGGAGTTCCTGCTGGTTCGGGACCCGACTCCGGCGCGGGCCCGAGTGGCGCGGGTACTGCCGCTGCTGCTTGCGCTCGGCGCTGTGCTGGTGGCGTTCTGGTTCATCCGAACCAACGTCACCGGCGGAATGGTGGGCCGGGACATCCTTCCCGCATTTCGAACTGGCGGTACGCCCACCCGGCTTTTCACCGCGCTCGGCGTCGTGCCACAGTGGGTGCGGCTGCTGCTCTGGCCGGCGCACCTGAGTGCCGACTACAACCCGCAGGAGCTCTCGATTCTCACGGCCTTCGGCTTGCGGCCGTTTCTGGGTGTGATGGTCATCCTCGGTTTTCTCGGTCTGGCGGCCGGGACCGCCCGTCGTCATCCCGTGATCGCATTCGGCGTCCTCTGGGTCGGCGTGACCCTGTTCCCGGTGAGCAATCTGCTGCTCCCGACGGGCATTCTTTTAGCCGAGCGAACCTTCCTGCTGCCGAGCGTGGGGATGATGCTGGCGCTGGCGGGAGCCGCCGCGGCATGGGGACCGGCCAGCACCGTCGGATCCACCGCGCGCCTCCGACCCGCCGCCGTGCTGCTCGGCATGGTGATCCTCGCTGGGCTCGGGTGGAGCGCCATCCGGCAGCGGGTCTGGCGGGACAATCCCACACTCTTCGCCCAGACGGCGCTGGATGCGCCCCGGAGCTACAAGGCGCGCGCGGCGCACGCGGTGATGCTGTTCGAGGCCGGCAGTGATTCCGCCGGAGAGCGGGAGTACCGGACCGCCATCTCCCTGTACGACCAGGACCCCAACATCATTGCGGACCTGGGCAATTGGTACCTGGGGAAGAAGCGGTGGCAGGATGCCCTCGACATGTACACCCTGGTCCTGGCACAGGTACCCGATCACTGGACGGCCACGAGCCGAAGCATACTGAGCCTGATGAATCTCGATCGGCTGGAGGAAGCCCAGCGTCTCGCCACAGTTGCCGCGCAGCGAGGCGACAAGGGGGCAGCGGAGAAGCTGGCATACGTGAACAAACTGTTGGCGGACCGGAAGGAGCCAAAACCGGGTCAGCGTTAGCTGCGGCGGACGGGCGGACCGCTGCTTCGAAACCATGATTGACCAGTCAGAGACTTCATCAAGGACCGGACCGAATTGCTTGACGCGTTCTCTCGCCTCTCCCGGGTCTAGGTGCGCGTCGTAACCGTCTTTCCACTCCACGCCCTCCACCACATACAACAGCCTCAGCCGAGTGCCGCCGACGATCTCCATGCCGAGGCCCACTAGCGCCTCGGAGCTACCTCCGAACCGTGTCCCTGACGGGAGGCGTGCGCCCCCGCGCCGACGTGGTTGGTCGTTAGGGCCAATCGCGGCGCTGGATCAGCGCGATGTCGAATAGGGGTGGAGCTCCAGCTCCCCCTACGTTGTCAAAGAGCGATACAGTCACGCACCGTGCTCAGGCCAGCGGCAACCCCAATGCGACAGCCGTGTTCACGAGCCCGGTGCCAGGCATTTCGATCTGCGACTTGGCGGTGGCATCCTTGGCGGCGCCGACGTGCTGGAAGACGTTGGGCGCGACTAGTGTGGCCAAGATCGTGATGACCACGATCACGACGAGAATTCCGATGAGGGTGAAGCCGGAGTGGCGTGTCATTTTCTGCTTCGTACCACGCGAGGTGGGTAGTCGTCCGAGAACAAGGCATGCGATCGCTGACCAAGCGGTGACATTCCAGCCTTCGAGCACGTAGTCGGGCACGTTGGCCCGGGTGCCGTACACGAACCGGGTCAGGTTCCCCGCCCCGTCCAGCTCCGCCACCGGGTTGAGCTGGTTCTGGTACAGCCAGCGGCGGGTGATCACCCCGTTCAGCTTGCGCCCCACCCGTCGGTCCCCGCGCCGTCCCCGCGCGTAGCGCGGGGGACGTTGCGGGGCTTCGTCTGCCCGTCGATCAGGTACTCGATGCTGTCGGTCCCGCTCGGCAGCACCACCTTCATCAGGTTGCCGAGGGCGTTCCCTCGCGGCGCTCGGGACAGGCCGCGGTGTATTCGGTCCGGTGGCACCAGTTGCGTCTCCTATGCGGCGCTGCAATCATTAGCCACCTTCCGCTGGACACCGTCCGATGAGCGACCCGCTGTCCCGCATCACCGTGAACCCCGAGCAATGCGGGGGACGGCCGTGCATTCGTGGCATGCGCGTCCGCGTGATCGACCTCCTCGACCTTCTGGCTGCCGGACAGAGTGCCGAGGACATCCTCCGGGATTTCCCGGATCTGCAGCGTGAGGACATTCACGCCGCCCTCCGGTACGCGAGCCGGCGCCTCGATCATCCGACCCTCGCCGCGTGACCATCTGGGTCGACGCCCAACTTTCCCCACGCCTGGCGCGCTGGCTGCACGCGACTTTCGGCGTGAATGCGGCTCATGTCCGCGACCTCGGGCTTCGCGAGGCCTCGGACCGGGTCATCTTTGATCGGGCTCGGGCCGCCGCCGCCGTCACTACAAAGGACGCCGACTTCGTGACGCTGCTCGAACGACATGGTCCCCCACCCCAAATCCTCTGGGTCACCACCGGGAATGCCACGGAAGATCGGCTTGAGGAGCTCCTGCGTACGCTCTGGCCGAACATCGTGGAGTTGCTTACGGCCGGTGAAAGTCTGATCGAGATCGCTGATCGTCGATAGGCCGTCAGGTTCCCCGCCCCGTCCAGCTCCGCCACCGATCTGGGTTGGTTCTGGTACACCCAGCCCAGGGTGATGACCCCCGTTGAGTTTGCGCCCCACCCGCCCATCCTGCCCGTCACTCAGGTATTCGAGGCTGTCGGTCCCGCTCGGCAGGACCACCTTCATCAGGGTGCCGAGGACGTTCCTTCGCTGCGCTCAGGACAGGCTACCGTGTACTTGCTCGGAGTGCCGGCGCCGACCTGCCGGGTCTTCAGCTCCCCATTGGAGCCGTAGGTGTAGCTGGTGGTGCCGTAGGTCAGCAGCCGGTCCTGATTGTCGTAGGTCGGGACCACCGCGCCACTGCCGGTGACGGTGTACTTGCTGCGGTTGCCGTTGAGGTCGTACTCGTAGGCCCGGGTGGTGGCCCCCTGCGTGGTGCTCTTGAGCCGGCCCACGCTGTCGTACACAAAGCTCCAGGCGGTGATCGTCCCGTTGACGGTGTCCGTCTTGGCGGTGATCCGGCCGTGCTGCCCTTAGCTCAGCGGCCACCTATCAGCGCCAGAACGCAAGCAGCACGAGACTAACCGAAATATCACAAAACGTAGAAGCCGGCGGGCTCACTCATCACGACGGTGCCATCTCACTGGCTGAGTTGGGCTTCACGTCGCACAACTTCTCGAAGGAAAATCTCCAATGCTTCGGGTTCCCGTTCCCCCAATCCTGCCGCATGAGACAAATCGTGTACGAGAGTGTCATATCCCCACATTGCCACGCACGGATTTGCCCAGATCTCGTTTCCGGACGCGAGGATGCCGCTGCGCAGGGAGAAATGCCATCCGACCGGGACAATTTGTTCGGTGCATTCGAACAGTGCGGCTCGGCAAAAGTTTGGAGCACCTGTGTCGTCTCTCACAAGAAACCAGAGAATGTTTTCGAAGATCCCCATCCCAACGACGATGTATTTCTGTCCAATGGTCAGATCGTACTTCTCGTCGATCCTAGCCAATCGACCGCGCTGGTGATCGGCTAAGGAGGAACTGCGGTTGTGAAGACAGATCGCTATCATCTTCCACCCACCGGTTCATTTGAACTTGAAGTCATCGACCATTCCTGTAATCACATTGAAAACGTAGTGAATCTCAACTCCGCCTTCGTTTTGGGCCATCTTTACCCAGCCAGCGGCCGCCTCCCATCGGGGATCCTTCATCGGTAGTGACGGGAGTGGGATGCCCCCGGGGGCTGCCCTAACGGCCTCCATGGCCAATTGCTCTCGTAGATTCTGCGCAACTGTCCTCCCCGTAGACCCTAGCGATGCGGTCGCCGCTCTTCCAATCGCTGGCGCCGCCGCAACAGTGCCGAGTCCGAGCACTACTGGGCTCGCAGCACCCAATGAGGCCCCCAACATCGCAGCCAGCGCAGCTTGGCCGAGATCGAGGCATCCGAGCTGACCGCCATTGCGATACAGCTGCCAA
>JAWXBA010000081.1:0-5533 GCA_034439775.1 Gemmatimonadota bacterium
GTGTGATGCAGCCGAGGGAGGCACGCGAGGTGTGCGAGGCGCTTCAAGTCACCCGGCCGACAGCCCAGTTCATTTCGGATGTGTCGTTGTCGGGTGCGGCGGGCCAACACGATTGAGGGCTCTTCCATTGAGGCACGGACATCGGTGATGATGCCCGGGTTCTCCAATCGAGACGCCAGCCAGAGAGCCATAGATGCTGCGCATGGAGGCAGGCGTTGGTTGACTGCCTTCCATATTACGTCCGGGGAAGGCGGGATGGCCCTGCCCCATTCGAGATGGCTCACCCCCGCAGGGGAGAGGAGTCTGAGCGACACCATGAGTGGCAGGTAGAGATTGCTGCGACCCGGTGGTATAAGGAGCACAAGTGGCATCCACAAAGGCCTGTCGCTTGCTACGATACGCAGTCGACAATAGTCGGTCTCCGCCAAATGAGAGGTCACCAGCACGGTACCGAGGTCTACTGGCCCGGAATGAAACGACCCCCCTGACATTGGTGTCAGGTGCCCCGCTGGGGGGCCACGATCGGCTGTGTGAGATTGGCCATGCCAGAACCCTCGTGGCGAGGGAAGTCACCCATCAGACGCTAAACTGCAGGCCGGAGGACAGATCCGCAAGGACCAGCCAGCCAGGGAAGGTCCCGCAGGCTTCGTTGGCCCAAACTGGTGTTGGTGGGGCGAGCCGAAGCGCATACTGTTGACAATGTGCCGAGTCGCCCTGCCTTGCACTGTCTCGGCTTGGGGAGTTCACTCACTTCGAGGAGGTGTTTGTGAAACGGTTCCTTCTGGCATTGGTCCTGATGTCCCCGTTTGGTGGCGTGGTAACCCAAGCGGCGGCCCAAACGTGTGACGAGACCTGCGTAGCCCATTACAACGAGCATGGGACTCACGACGGAAACTCATGTCTCTTTGGAACACAGGGGTTCGACTGCGTTGCTACTATCGGGGTCTGTAGCATCGCCACCACCGGATGTGGTGGAGAGACCGAGGAGGACTCCTTCGCCTACGATGCGGTCCAGGCTTCGTTCGATCATGGCTTTCTCTCCAATGAGTCGGGACTCAATTTCTTCGTGCTCGTGCCATGTCCCAAGGGAGGCAGTGCGCCAATCATTATCTCCCTTGAGGCGTTCGACGAGATGATTCTTTCGGAACGTGCAGTCAATGTGCAACGTGATTTGATGGCACCCAAGCTGTGACCTGCCGAGCGCCGGTGCTTGCGGAACACACAGATTCGAAACGCCGCCGGTTCCAGTGCCGTTGGCTCGGCCGGGGGTTGGTGTTTGTGATGATCGCTTGCCCCGGGATGAGGCCTGAAAGTGCTGGCGCTCTGCAAGTCCGTCGGACGGTTCGAGCAGCAGAACCATTGCGCGTCTCACCCTACCGGGTGGATACTCTCTGGCAGGTCGGAGGGAGTGAAAATCGGGGAGGAGTGGAGATTGGTTCTGGCATGGGGCTTTCGGTCGATCAAGAAGGTCGGATTTTCATCTCCGACGGTCGGCGACAGCTTGTGCATGTCTTGGATAGTGCCGGTCGAATGCTCCGGACGCTCGGACGTGCAGGCGACGGCCCAGGTGAATTTCGGCTCCCGTCGAGAGTCACCGTTGGGCCAGACCAACACATCTTTGTGCTCGATGAGTATTGGGCTCGGATCAACGAGTTCGGCGCTGATTTGGGATTCCTGCGGAGCATTCAACTTCAGCCAAAGATTAATATTCGGACCCTTACGGTTACAGGTACTGAGTTCATAGTATCGGGGACGGAGCGTGGGGGACGTGGCGGCTTGGAGATAGTTCATCGATTCTCCCGCGAAACCGGAGTCCGAGTCGCTTCCTATGGCAAACAGGTGGATGCACGCAGTAGCGAGATAACAAAGTTGCTCCCAGCTGGTCCGTTGTTTCCGCGCACTGCCGGGGGGTGGTGGTATGCTTCTCCTGGGCCGTACGAGATCCAATTGTTCGATGGACATGGTAATATTCAGTTGAGGGTAGAGCGGCCGAATCGGTTTCTACCAGCAGTGGAAGAAGCGTATTCTGTATCGTCGGTAGATGGAAGGTTGTCCTTCCGTACGAGCCCGCACCCTGTGACAGCGAAGATCTTCGAGACTCGCCAGGGAATGCTCGTGCATCAAGTGATTGTCAATGCGAAGACGGTAGTCACTGACGAGTATGTGTTGGAAGGGACAGGCTCGGAGGCAGTGCTACGGCTGGTGAAGTCGTGGATCCAGGAGGGGATGCCGATCCTGGACGTGGAAGTCGGTCCTGGGCTGTACGTCGTAAATACTACCGATCGTGACGGCACATCGGGGGTTGCTCTAATCCGGCTCACGCCGAGGAAGTAGTCCTTGTGAGTAGCCCGCGATCAGGTCGCCGATCACGAGGAAGTCCCGCCCTTTACCAACCCCAGCGCCCCCTCGACCGGATCGAGGGGGCCGCTGTGTATCTGCAGCCAATCCAGTTCCGTCAGGCGGCCCGCCACCCGCTCCCTGAGCGGCCCCTCGGCGCCGATCAGGCCGCCGGACAGTGCCACTGTCGCCCCTCCGCCCTCGGGCATCACCGCCCGGACCAGGCCCACCAGCTCGTCGGCGGCCCGATCCAGGATCGCGGCCGCCATCTGATCCCCTCGCGCTGCCGCCGCCACCACTCCCGGCGCCAGTGCTGCCACCTCGCTCGGCGTGGCGGTGACGCTCCAGCGGACCAGCTCCTGGAAGGTGCCGCACCGCACGATTGGGCCCATCGTCTCCAGCAGGACCGTGGCACCACCACGGCCATCTGACGACCGGCTCAGCGCCTGCAATCCCATCCGCCCGATCCAGTAGCCGCCGCCCTCGTCTCCCATCTGCCAGCCGAACCCACCGGCCCGAGAAACGGAGCCATCGGCCGTGCGTGCCACCGCAATGCTCCCGGTGCCGGCAATGAGGATGATCCCGGGCCCCGATCCGAACGCCGCCGCCAGTGCCAGTTCCACATCAGTCGTCACAATCAATCGCTCGGCCAGGTGGTGCATCCGGAGTGCAGTCCGCAATTCGTTCCGCTCCTCCTCGCGCCCCGCACCGGCGGCGCCCACGACGAGGATGTCTCCCTGGAGCGCTCCCGCCTTGGTGAGCGCCAGCCGAACGGTGTCGGCAATGTTTGAAGCCGCGGCCATGGCGCGGGTCGGTCGCACCGCGCCAGCTCCTCCGGTGGCACGTCCCGCCTCCACACCATCCTGCCACACCGCCGCGGTGCTGGAGGTGCCTCCAGCATCCACCCCGATGACGATCGTCATGCGGCCTCCAGTCTCTGTCCGCGCACCAGGCTCGAGATCACACCAACCGTGATGGTGATGATGGTTCCGATCGGCACGTACCAGGGGAAGCTGATCGTCCCGATCGGTGCCAGCCAACCAAGGCCGGGGAGTGCCGCCAGGCGGGCAGCGAACACGACCACCGCCATGAGTGCCAAGGTCACCAAGACCCCCAGTATGACATCCGGACCCCTGGCACGGGCCCAGCGACCGGCCAGGATATAGGTCCCCAGCAGGGCGCCGTACGTGATCGAGGCAATCGACAACGCAAGAACCACGACCGGGGTGTCGGTCCGGGAGGCCGAAAGCTGGAACCCCAATGCCGCGCCGATCAGGAGCAGCCCCCAAACCAGTGAGAAGATCCGCCCCACCCGGAACAGGTGCACCGGGTCGCGCTTGCCGGTCCAGCCGGCATACAGGTCGTTGGTCATCGATGAGGCCAAGGCGTTGATCGAGGAGCTGATGGTGCTCATCGCCGCGGCCAGGATCCCGGCAATCACCAGACCGGAGATACCCGATGGGAGCTGGTCGATGATGAACCGCGGAAATATCTGGTCGCTCGCCATTTCGTCTGGCGCCAGCCCGGCCGCCCAGATGGCGGAACCGACCATCAGGAAGAGCAGGAACTGGAGGATCACC
Organism: Gemmatimonadota bacterium; assembly: GCA_034439775.1. GTDB lineage: Bacteria > Gemmatimonadota > Gemmatimonadetes > Gemmatimonadales > GWC2-71-9 > JAWXBA01. Next base: position 3,918 of record JAWXBA010000081.1, read on the forward strand.
AGCACCCCCGACCCGACCAGCGCACGCTGGGCATCCTTGAGTGAACGGGTGGCCAGCAGCCGCTGCACAATCAGGTGATCGGTGCCGTGGCTGGCCGCCGAGAGCATGGCGCCACCGATCAGTCCGCCCAGGAAGGTGTAGGGCACGCTGAACGAGAAGTCCCACTCAAACAGCTTTAGCTTGCCCGCCTCCGAGGCCATCGCCAGGGCAGGGCCCGCGCCGCCGGCCAGCTTCCACGCTACGAACAGCGCTGCGATCCCGCCACCTACATACACCGCCAGCTGAATCACGTCGGCCCAGACCACTGCCTTGAGCCCGCCGAACCAGGTGTAGCCGAGGGTGATGACGCCCATTACGACAATGGCGGTGCCGACATCCCAGCCGGTGACCAGCGCCAACGGGATGGCGCCGGCAAAGATCCGGACGCCGTCGGCCAGGAACCGGGTGGCCAGGAACGACACCGACAGGAGCCGCCGGGTGTGGACGCCGAACCGCGTCTCGAGCCGGGCGTAGGCGGTCTCCTGCTCGCCGGTGAAATATCCCGGCAGCAGCCACCGCGCCACCAGGATGCGACCGAGCAGGTATCCGAACGCGATCTGGAGAAAGGTCAGGTTGCCGCGGGCGCCGACGCCGGGCACCGAAATGACGGTCAATGCCGAAGTCTCGGTGGCCACGATCGAGAGCATGATCCCCCAGGCGGGGAGGTCGCGGGCGCCCAGGAAGTAGTCCCCCGCCGACGTCTGGCGACGCGTCACCCAGAGACCAATGCCCAGGGTGACTGCGAAATACGCGATGAGGACAGCGAGATCGAGTGGGGTCAGGGTCGGTGGGGGTGAAAGGTGAGAGGCAAGAGGTAAGCCGGTATCGGGTATCGGGTGAGATGGGTACCCTGACGAACCACCGTCTCATCCACCCGATTCTGGATATGCGAAGGGCGGGGAGCCGCTCGCTCGCCCGCCCGTGTTCACCCTGCTATGCCGGTCGGCTCACGCGTTAAAGCTGGAACCGCAGCCGCAGCCGCCGGTGGAATTCGGGTTGCTGAAGGTGAACCCGCTCCCCTGCATGCTGGTGACATAATCGATCGTGATGCCCTGAAGGTACGGGGCGCTGAAGCCATCGACAAACACCCGGACGCCGTTGACCTCGATGACCATGTCGTCCTCGATCGGGCGCTCCTCGATGTTCAGGCTGTACTTGAAGCCGGAGCAGCCACCGGGCAGCACGCTGACCCGCAGCCCGCCCTCGGTCGGCTCCACATTTTCCGCGGCAATGAACTTCTGCACTTCCGTCCTGGCCGCGTCCGAAAGGATCAGCTCAAGTCCGGGTGCCGCCGCCTGCTCACTCGCATTGCTCATTGAGCTCACTCCGAAAAGGTCAACCTGAACAGTAGGGGATTCAGGTCCTCTTGTCAATACCGATATAGTTTATCGGATATCTTGTAAGTTGTTTAACTGCAACGAGTAGCGCTGTCGTGAGGCGCCATGGTGGTACTCAGGTCGGGCTCACGCGGAGACGCGGAGGCAAAAGCCGAGGCGCGGAGGGCTCCGGCACAATGGCAGGTATCCGCCCCCATGGAGCGCCTTGTGTCTTGGAAGTAACTGCATGTTCGCTAAGGA
>JAWXBA010000082.1:0-3747 GCA_034439775.1 Gemmatimonadota bacterium
GCCACGCTCTCCGGGTAGACCTTGGGCCGGTTGCCGTAGGTCTCGTAGGTCAGGATTCCCCGGCTGCCGACCATGACGCCGCCACCGCCATCGCCGCGCGGCAGCGCCACGTCATCGGGAAGGAACGGCGGGCGCGGCGGCATCAGGCCGCCGTCGTACCAGAACAGCCTGACCGGAGGCGCCGCGCCGCGGGCCGGGAACTCGTACTCCACCATTACCGCCAGCGGGAAGGTGGCCGGGTTGTCGGCAGCGCCGCCCCACGGCGAGGAGCTGGTGGTGATGGCGGTCGGCTGGGTCAGGCCGAGCGACCAGTAGGTCTGATCCACCAGATGGGCGCCCATATCGCCGAGGGCACCACTGCCAAAGTCCACCCAGCCACGCCAGCTGAACGGGTGATACGACGGGTGATACGGAATCTCCTGCGCCGGGCCGAGGAAGAGGTCCCAGTTGAGGCCGGGAGGCGGCGACTGCGGGTTGGCGGCCATGGCCTGGATCACGGCCCGCTCCACCGTTCCCATGTTCCAGCGGGGCGGATTGGCCGGATCCTGGACAGGCGCCGCCGGCGCCTCGCGCGGAGGACGCGGAATCCCCTGGGCCCAGTAGCGCACCGGCCGGTCGGTCCAGACATGGGCCTCGCGGATCGGGCCGAGGATTCCCGATGCCACGATTTCATTGATCCGACGGGTTCCCTCCATCGAGTGACCCTGGTTGCCCATCTGGGTCACTACCCCGGTGGAGGCGGCGGTGCGGGCCAGCAGGCGCGCCTCGTACACCGACCAGGTCAGCGGCTTCTGGACATAGACATGCTTGCCCATTTCCATCGCGGCCTGGGCGATCACCGCATGGCTGTGGTCCGGCGTGGCGATCACCACGGCGTCGATGTCGCGCTGACGTTCCAGCATCCGGCGGAAGTCGTCGTACTTGGTGGCCTTGGTGTAAACCTCCTGAAGCTTGGTGGCAATCGGGGCCACCACCCCGTCGCGCGGCCGCAGCCGACCAGCCAGACTGCGCTCCACCAGCGGGAAGTCCACGTCGCACACCGCGACGATGTTCTCTCCCATCAGCTCGGCCATATTGTTCATTCCCATCCCACCAATGCCGACGCAGGCCACGTTCAGCGTGGCGCTCGGCGCGCCAGGGCCGCGCACCAGGTGGCGGGGCAACACCATCGCGCCCAGCGCGGCGGAGCCGGTGGTGGAAAGGAAGTCGCGGCGGTTGACACGATTGGACATTGCGGAAACCCCGTGATGTTGGTTGTGAACCGTGTTTCGATCTACGCGCCCGTTGTAGGGGCGCCCTCTAGGGCGCCCCTACCGGCGCCCTGTGGGCGCCACCCCCGTTTCACCACCCATCCGCCGCCACATACGCATCGATCACCGCCCGCTCGCCATCGCGGCCCGGCCTCGAATTGCCGTGTTCCATGCCCACGATCCCGGTGAAGCCCTTGTCGTGGATGTGCTTGAAGACGTTGCGGTAGTTGATCTCGCCGCTGCCCGGCTCCTTGCGGCCCGGGTTGTCGCCGACCTGGAAATAGGCAATCTCGTCCCATGCCAAGTTGATATTGGGGATCAGGTTCCCCTCGGTGATCTGTTGATGGTACAGGTCGTCGAGGATCTTGCAGGCCGGGCTGTCCACCGCCTTGCAGATCAGGTAGGCCTGGGGGATCTCCTGGAGGAAAAGCCCGGGATGGTCGCGGCGGTTGTTGAGCGGCTCCAGCACCATGACCAACCCGTGCGGCTCCAGGATTGCCGAGGCCTGCTTGAGCGACTCTACCAGGTGCGCGGTCTGATAATTCAGGTCCAGCCGACGGTCGGTCAGCCCCGGCACCACCGTCATCCACCTGGCGTTGACCCGCTTGGCCACCTCCACCGAGTTGCGGATATCGGCCAGGAACGCCTCGCGCTTGGCCTGGTCGCCACCGGTCAGGTTGGCGTCGTTCCAGGCAATGGCGTGGGCCACGAACACCCCCATCCGGATCTTGAGCCGCTGCATCGCGGCGGCAATCCGCTCCTGCTCGGCCACCGGCCGGGTCCGCATGTCGTTGTCCTCAAGCGCCGTGAACCCCTCGGCGGCCATGAACTCCAGCTGGGCCACCAGGTCCTCGCCGCCATGCTGGCGGAACATCCCGAAATGCGGCGCATACGCCAACCGGAACGCCGCCGGTGTCGGGGCGGCGTGCACGCCGCCCATCTCTCCCGCGCGCGCGCGACCCGCTGGTTCTGCGGACGCCGACCCCGACGTGGCCGTCACCGCCGCCGCGCCCGCCACCGTGGCCCGCACGAAGTCTCGCCGGTCCATGCTCAACCCTCCAGCCAGGTGCGGACCAGCTTGGTCCTGCCGGGCATTGGCACCGGCGGCACCGGCATTGCACCGAACTTCATGCCCGGCGGGGTCAGATTCTGGTCGCAGTTCATCAGTTCGTCCCAGGCTATCGCCTGGCCGGTATACGCCGCCTCGCGTCCCATGATGGCGGTCAGGGTGCTCTCCGCCACCTGACGCCCCTCATTGAGCGGCGAGCCGGCACGGATGCTGGCCAGCAGGTCGACATGCTCCTGGACGTAGGGGTTGGGTGTGGGACCTTCGTACTTGAACGGGTTGGCCCCGGCAATCGTCAGCCGCGCGTCGGTGGTGCCGCGGGTTCCCGCAAACCGCTCCCCGACATGGTTGGTGTTGCCATCGATCTGGCGACACATGCTCATGACCCGGGCGCCATTGGCGTACTCGAAGTCGATCGCAAAGTGATCGAAGATGTGGCCGTATTCGCCGCCGGTTCGCGACTGCCGGCCGCCCACGCCCACGGCGCGCACCGGATGGCCGCCCATGACCCAATTGGCCACGTCCAGGTTGTGGATGTGCTGCTCCACGATATGGTCGCCGGAAAGCCAGCTGAAGTAGAGCCAGTTGCGGATCTGCCACTCGGCGTCGGTCCACTCCGGCTGCCGGGCGGCGTTCCACAGGCCGCCCTGGTTCCAGAACACCTGCCCGCTCACCGGAGTGCCGATCTGCCCGTCATGAATCCGCTTGATGGTGGCCAGGTACGCCGGATCGTGCCGACGCTGGGTGCCGGCCACCAGTGCCAACCCCTTCGACTTGGCCAGCTCCGCCGTGGCGATCACCGAGCGGATCCCCATCGGGTCCACCGCCACCGGCTTCTCGGTAAAGATGTGCTTGCCTGCTGCCACCGCGGCGGCCAGGTGCGCCGGCCGGAACCCTGGCGGCGTGGCCAGGATCACGAGGTCGATGTCGGTGGCCAGCACCTTCTGATAGGCGTCGAAGCCGGTGAAGGCCTTGTCGTCGGTCACCTTGTACATCGCGGCAAAGTCCGGGTTCTCGCCGCCGCGCTTGGCCAGGTTCTCGCGGGCCTTGGCCAGTCGGTCGGGAAAGAGGTCGCCCATCGCCACCAGCTGGACGTTGTTTCCCGGCCGGAGGCAGTCGGTTACCGCGCCGGTGCCGCGACCGCCGCAGCCGATCACCCCGACCCGAATCGTGTCGACGTTGGCGGTGCCAGCCCGGAGATTGCGGGGCATCGCCAGCCCTGCCGCAGCCACGGCGGCGGAGGTCCGGACAAAGTTGCGGCGGGAGAATTCGGTCATCGTTGCCTCACTGCGCCAGGGTCACGGCTCCCGCACCAGACGGAAACCGACAAAGGGTCCATCGGAAAGCCACCAGCGACTCTTGGGAAACTGCGGGTCGCGTTCGTTCCAGCTGTCGTCCTGTACCGCGCGAGCGTTGGGACCCACCTGGGCC
>JAWXBA010000083.1:0-16162 GCA_034439775.1 Gemmatimonadota bacterium
GAGCTGCTCCATCACCTCGAGGATCTCGCCGAGCGGGGGCACCTCGCCGAGGAACGCCACCCCACGCAAAGGCTGGGTGGTCCGGAGGACGTGCTGGATCGCCACCGGGTTGGCCAAGCCGCCGGGGTCGCGGGCCAGCCGATCGACGGCCCCGGCCACCACCGTCGCCTCGTGCGCCAGGAAGACCCGGACGCCCGGTTCCTGGCGATCCGAGGTGCGACGCCCGAATGGTCGCGCTGGCGCCGTGCCCGGCCGGTTGGCCGCCCGATCGACCTCTCCTGCCATCCGGAGGGCGGACTCCGAGTCGGCCTGCACCCAGGGCCGGGCGCGGCGCATCAGCACCTCGAGACCCTCGACCGCACCACGGAGCACTTCGGCCAGCCGGGGCTCCCAGGGAGTGCTTCCCTCCACCACGCCCTTGATGGCCGCTTCGAGGGCGGCGGCGGCCCGGGTAAAATCTGGTGGCCCCCCGAGGAGGGAGGCACCGCGGAGGACGCGGGCCGCGCGGATGGCGTCGTCGGCGGGCGTCTGGTCGGTTCCCAGCAGCCGCCCCAGTCGCTGGAGCGCCTCGCCTGCTTCGAGTGTAAAGAGGTCCGGGCGGCCGGTCGGCTCAGGTGGCATGGACGTAATCTACCGTCGTGCGGCGTTGACGAGGTGGCGCATCCGGCCCACCGCCTCGGTCATTCCGGTCATGATGGCCCGGCTCATGACGCTGTGACCGATGTTGAGTTCCTCGAGCGATGGAATGGCGGCCACTGGCTGGACGTTGCGGTAGGTCAAGCCATGCCCAGCGTGGACCGCCAGCCCGAGCCCGGCCGCGTGATCGACGGCCAGCCGCAGCTGCCCCAGCGCGCGGTCGTCCTCCTGCCAGGTGTGGGCGTATCGGCCGGTATGCAGCTCGATGGCGGCGACCCCCAAGTCCTTCGCGGCGTCGATCGCTGCGAGGTCGGGGTCGATGAAGAGACTGACGCGCGATCCGATCTCGTCGAGGGCCCGGATGGTGGCGCGCAGCCGCGGATCCCGGCGCGACAGGTCGAGGCCGCCCTCGGTGGTGACCTCCTCCCGTCGCTCCGGCACCACCGTGGCTTGAAAGGGCCGGATCGCCAGGACCCGATGGAGGACGCCGGAATCGAGGGCAAGCTCGACGTTGAGGACGGTGGTGACCGATGCCGCCAGGCGGTCGAGGTCGGCATCCTGGATGTGCCGGCGGTCCTCCCGCAGGTGGATGGTAATCCCGTCGGCGCCGGCCGCCTCGGCAAGCCGGGCCGCCTCCACCGGGTCGGGCTCATCGGTGCGGCGTGCCTGGCGCAGGGTGGCCACGTGATCGACGTTGATGTACAGGCGCATGGTTGTCATTGCTCTGCGGATTCCCCCCTCGTTAGCTTCCGGCTGCTCGCTCCCAATGCCTGAGAGGTGCCCTCATGAAGCGCTGCGTGCTGTTCAGTGCCCTGTTACTCGCCGCCGCCTGTGGCGGGAGCCGACCGATGCCGGCCGGTGACGCCGGTACCCCCGTGGCGTCGCCCACCGAAGTGGTGACGGAGTTCATGCAATCGGTGGCAGACAGCAACCTGACCCGGATGGGACAGCTCTGGGGTACCGCCCGCGGATCGGCGGCGGTCACCGGTGAGCCGGCCCGGTGGCGGGAGCAGGTGGTCGTCATGCAACTCTACCTGCGCGGCGGCACCTCCCGCGTCACCGGCAATGTCGCCGGTATGGGTGCGGCCGACCGCCGCGACATCACCCTCGAACTGGTGCGCGGTGGGTGCACCAAGCAGATCCCGTTTACCGTGCTGCGGTTGGCGGGCGGCGGGTGGCTGGTCACCAATGTCGATATCAGCCGGGCCGGGAACCCGGCGCGCCCCTGCGGCGTATCCTAGTACTGGGTGAGCTCATAGAGCACACCGGCGGTGGACCTGGGGTGGACAAAGGCGATCCGGCGGCCGTGGGCGCCGACGCGAGGGGCGTCATCGATCAATTGATAGCCCGCCTCGCGGCAACGGGCCAGGGCGGTGTCGAGGTCGGGCACCCGAAAGCAGAGATGATGGATTCCCGGACCGCGCCGGGCCAGGAATCTGCCGATGGGGCTCTCCTCTTGGGCCGGCTCGAGGAGTTCGACGGCGGTCTCGCCCAGATGGAGTGCCACGATCGTGGCGCCATCGGCCTGCTCTGGTTCCACCGGAACCAGCCCGAGCACGTCGCGATAGAACGGCAAGGCCGCGGCGATGCTGGGCACCGCAATACCGATGTGGGCAATCCGGGCGTCCAGGGTCACGGGCGGTTCCGGTTCGTGGGCCAGAAAGTGTCAACCAGCGGCACCGCCAGGCGGGCGGCTGCCAACAGATCAAGTTAATGGAAAGGATTGCGAAATGAGCATCACCGGGAGCACCATCGCAGTAACCGACGACACCTTCGCGGCGGAGGTTGAGCAGGGAGAGGGACTGATCCTGGTCGACTTCTGGGCCGAATGGTGCGGGCCCTGCAAGATGATCGCGCCGACCCTGGACCAGTTGGCCACCGATTACGCCGGCAAGGTGACGATCGCGAAGCTCGATGTCGACGCCAACCAGCGGACCTCGATGAAGTTCAACGTGCGGTCGATCCCCTCGCTGCTGTTCTTCAAGGATGGCAAGCATGTGGATACGGTCGTGGGCCTGGTGCCCAAGACCACGCTGAGCGACCGGATCCAGAAGCACCTGGGGTGACGCCGGGGACGCTCCATGTGGTGGCGACGCCGCTGGGCAATCTCGGCGATCTTTCGCCGCGGGCCGCAGAGTTGCTGCGGACAGTTCCAGTGGTTGCGGCGGAAGACACCCGGCGGACCCGGAATCTGTTGTCCCACCTGGGAGCCTCCCCCAGACTGATCAGCTACCACGAGCACTCGGACGCGCGACGCCTCGAGGCCCTCCTGGAGATTCTCCAGGGGGGCCGCGACGTTGTGCTGGTGTCCGATGCGGGCACGCCGCTGATCAGCGACCCCGGCGCCGAGCTGGTTGCTGCGGTGCGAACCGCCGGCATCCGGGTGGTTCCCATACCCGGCCCCTCGGCTGTGGCCGCCGTCCTTTCGGCGGCGGGGCTCCCCGCCGATCGCTACCTGTTCATCGGCTTTGTGCCCCGCAAGGGGACGGAGCGACGGAGGCTGCTGGCCCGGGCGGCTGCGGAGGAGTGGACCACCGTCTTCTTCGAGGCACCCAGCCGCTTGCTGGCGCTCCTGTCGGACCTGGCGGGGGAGGCCGGACGCGACCGGGAGGCTGTCGTGGCGCGCGAAGTGACGAAGCTGCACGAGGAGTTCCGGGCAGGAAGCCTTGAGGAGCTGCTGGCGCACTTTGGGGATGGCGAGGTCAAGGGTGAGATTACGGTCGTGCTGCGAGGGACCGGGCAACCACCGGAGCCTCCCGATCGTACGGAGGAGGCAGGGGCGATGGCGGCCAACCTCCTGGCCGCAGGGCATACCCGCAAGGAGACCGTCCGGATGGTGGTGGAGAGCCTGGGAATACCGCGCAACGATGCCTACCGGCTTGTCATGGCCATGCCGTGAGCTTCCGGGCAGCCGGTTGGCTGGCGCTGTCGTGCCTCATGGCGGTGCCGGTCGCCGCTGAGGCGCCGACGCTGCCGCTCACCATAGGTCGCCTGCATTACGATGGCGGCGGGGACTGGTATGCAAACCCGTCGAGCCTGCCCAACCTGCTGGCTGCCATCCGGGAGCGGACCACGCTCCGCACCGCGCCCAAGGAGTTGGTGGTCCGGCTGGCAGATGCCGCCCTGTGGGACCTCCCCTATCTCTACATGACCGGCCACGGCAACGTCCTGTTCAGCGAGACGGAGGTGTCCACCCTCCGGCGCTACCTCCTGCAGGGGGGGTTCCTGCACATCGACGACAACTACGGCATGGACGAATCGATCCGGCGCGAGTTGTCGCGGATTTTTCCAGCGGCAGCGCTCGAGGAGGTGGCGCTCGACCACCCGGTCTACCACCTGGTGTACCCGTTTCCTTCCGGGATCCCGAAGATCCACGAGCATGATGGCAAGCCAGCCCAGGGATTCGGCATATTTGTCGACGGGCGTCTCGCCGTGTTCTACAGCTATGAAACTGACCTCGGCGACGGCTGGGAGGATGCTGCCGTCCACGGTGACGCACCGGAATTGCGGGAAGGCGCGTTGCGGATGGGTGTAAACCTCTTTGCCTATGCGGTGGGGACCGGCCGGTGACCTCGACCGGGAAGGCGCTGGATCGGCTCGCCGCGCCGCTGCGACGCTCCACCCTGCTGGCCGGAGCGCTGGGCGCCGGCGGGACTGCCCTCGTGGTGCTGGGCACGGCGGCCTGGCTGGCCCGCTTTGGTGCCGTGCGGGCACCGTGGTGGGTGCTGGCCGCCTGGGCCGTCGCCGCGATCGGGGCAGGGCTGGCGCTGGCCGCCGCACGTCGCGAGCTGCACCGGGTTGCTCCGGGATCGCTGGCTCGGGGGCTCGAAACTACGGGAGGGTTCCGGGCCGGGTCGATTCGACTCCTGCTGGATCACCCCGCCGACGGGGTCAGTGCCAGCCTGATGGGTGCCGCCGATCGACTCCAGGCCGAGGCGCTCGACACCGCGGGGCACCTGGCACTCGCAGGCGACCGGGAGCGGCTCGGAACCCGGACCCGGCGGACAGCGGTCATCGCGGCAGCTGGTGTGTTGCTGCTGGCGAGTGCCGGCTCGGTCAGCGGGACAGCCGCGCTGCTGTGGCGGCCCGATCTGGCCTTCGGTGCGCTGATGGCCCCGATAGAGATTTCCGCGTCCGCGGCGACGGTAGAGCGGGGGGACTCGGTGGCCGTCAGCTACACGGCACCCGGCCGGCGGGAAGCGGTGCTGTGGACCCGGGCACCAGGCGAAAGCTGGTCGGGAAACCCCGTCCTTCTCGACTCGGCTGGAGGCGGGCGGCAAGTCATCGGGCCGCTCACGGGCGACCTCCACGCCCGGCTGACGGCCGGCGGCCGTTCCTCCGACACCGTCACAGTTTCCGTCCGACTCCCTGCCTTCCTCGGATCGCTGGTCGTCACCGCGCACTACCCCGGGTACCTCGGGATCGATCCGGAACCGGTTGCGCTCGGAGGCGACACCCTGCTGCTCCCCGAGGGGACGCGCCTGGAGACCGATGGCCGGGCCACCGCGTCCCTGGTCGGGGCGGCGTGGGAAGGTCCGGCCGGGGCCGCGCCTTTGCAGGTGGAGGGGGAGCGCTTTACCGGGGCGTTCATCCCCCGGTCGGATGGCGCCTGGCAGTTGGCGCTGCGCACAGCGATGGGAACGGTGATTGGCACCTCCGGCGCCGAGCTGGCCCTCCGCCTGGTGCCCGATCTTGGCCCGGTGGTGGAGGTGCCGGTGCCAGGGCAGGACACCGTCGAGACGAGCGGCCCCGCCTTGGCGCTCCTGGTCGATGCGCGGGACGACCACGGGTTGCGGCGATTGACCCTGGAAACCAGGCGAAATGGCGCCTCGATCCAGGGATCTCCCCTTGAGCTTCCCGAGGGCGTCTCCGATCGCGCCCTGCTGGGAGTGAGCCTCGAGCTGGCCGCCTACGGCCTCGGCCCGGGGGACACCCTATGGTACCGGGTGGTGGCGATCGACAACGCTCCCACGCCGCAGCGCGGCATGTCGCGCGAGATGCTCCTTGTAGTGCCGACGCGCGCTGCATTGCGCGATGCCCAGCTGGAGGCCACCCAGGAGGCCGGCCAGCAGCTCGACGCCCTGGCCGAGCAGGGCCGGGCGTTGGAGCGCGCCACGGAAGACCTGGCACGAACCCGGCCGCGCCCCGGTGAGGGACAGCGACCCGGCGAGAACCCGCTGAGCCTGGACGAGGCCCGGCGCGCCGAGGAGGTGGCCCGTTCCCAGGAATCGCTGCTCGATGAGGTGCGCAAGCTCGAAGCGTCCCTGGAGCAGTTGCAGCAGGCCGCAGAAGCGGCCGGGATTGCCGACTCTGCGTTTGCGCAGCGGATGGAGGAGATCCGCGAGGAATTGGCGCGGGCGATGTCCCCGGAACTGACCAAGAAGTTGGCCGCGCTGCAGGAAGCGCTCAGCAAACTCGATGCGCCCGCCACCCGCGAGGCGCTGCAGGACCTGTCCGAGGCCCAGCGGCAGCTGCGGGAGGCGCTGGAGCGGAGCCAGGAACTCTTTGAACGGGCCGCCCTGGAGGGCGAACTGGGGGCGATCTCCCAGGAAGCGCAGGAAATGGCGGAGGCCCAGAAGGCCTGGGCCGAACGGATGCAGGCAGCAGATACCGCTCGTGCGGCAGCGGAGGAGCGGGCGCTGGCGGAGCGGGCCGATTCGTTGGCGGCCGATATTGCGCGGGCGGCTGCGGAGATGCCGAGCGGCGCTTCGCAGCAGCAGATGAGCCAGGCCGCCGAAGCCGCCCAGACGGCTGCGGCGCAGATGCGGCAGGCCGCCAAGTCTGCCTCGCAGGGCCAGCGGCAACAGGCGAGCCAGCAGGGACAACAGGCGGCCAGTCAAATGGGAGAGGTCAAGGAACAGGTCGATGACTCCCGCGGCCAGCAGCAGGAAGAATGGAAATCCGAGGTGTTGCAGGCTCTTGATCAGGCGCTGCTCGAGACCACTCGGCTTACTTCCCGGCAGCTCTTGCTGGCGCAGGGGTTCCGTGGTGGGCAGACCGCCGCGGTGCTCCGCGCTGAGCAGGCTGCGGTGGAGGAAGGTGCCCGGCAGCTGATTGAACAGGTCATGACCGCCGGGGGGAAGAACGCGCTGGTGCCCCCCCAGATTGCTGGTGCCTTGGCCGCCGCCCGACAGCAGATGGGACTGGCCCGGGAGGCGATTGCGACAGCCAACCTGAACCTGCGGGAAGGCGGCGATCGCGCCGGGGAGGCAGTGGATGCCCTCAACGCGGCGGCGTTCATGCTGCTGCGTGCCCGCGGCAACGTGTCCAACTCATCGTCGGGTTCCGGCATGGCTGAGGCGATGGAGCAGATGGCCCAGATGGCGCAGCAGCAAGGGGGGCTGGGTCAGGCGTCGGCGTCACTGCTGCCGATGATGGGCTCACCGGGAGTCGACCAGCAACTGCAGGAACTGGCCGCCCGGCAGCGCCAGCTGTCCCGCGACCTGGACCGGTTGCGCGCGGAAACCAATGCCGGCGCGGCGGAGCGATTCGCGGAAGAGGCACGGGAACTGGCGCGAGAGATGGAAGCCGGTCGGCTCGATCCGGCCACCATCGCCAGGCAGGAACGGCTGTTCCGGCGGATGCTCGATGCCGGCCGCACCCTCCAGGGCGAAGAGGAGGACGAACGCAAGGAGCGCGAAAGCGAGAGTGCCACCGGGGAAAACATCCAGTTGCCTCCCGCGCTCCGGAGCCGGCTCCTTGAGGCCAGCGGCCGGATCCGGCTGCCGACCTGGGAGGAACTGCAGCGGTACTCACCCGAGGAGCGCCGGCTGGTGGCGGATTATTTCCGCCGCCTGACGGGTGGCCAGCCGTGAGGGACACCCTCCTGGTGCTGCTCCTGACGGTGGCTGCCGGCCCCGCCCCTTTCGCGGCAGCGCAGGCAACCCCGCAACGCACCCTCGCCTCCCGGGCGTTTGACCTGGAGCGCAGCGGAAACTATGCCGGCGCGGTGAACGCCTATCGGGCGCTGCTGGCGGACGAGCCGGCACTGCTTTCAGCTTTGCTCGGACTGGAGCGTTCGCTGGCGGCGCTCTCCCGCTTGCCGGAGATGACCCGGGAAATTGGCATCCTCATGGCCCGGGTGGAGCCACCCACGGCAGCGTTCGCGGTGGCGGTGCGGGTGTGGACCGCGGCCGAGCTCCCGGACAGTGCCCGGGCAGTGGTGGAGCGGTGGGCCGCCTCCGATCCCGGTAGCGAGGAGCCGTGGCAGGAGTGGGGGTACGCCGCCTCGGGACGGCGAGACTTCAAGTTGGCCCGGCAGGTCCTGCTGGCGGGCAGGGCCAGCCTCGGAAATCCTCAGGCGCTGGCCGGAGAGCTGGCCCAGCTGGCCTCGCTTCAGGAGGACTACCCCACTGCCGTGACCGAATGGGTCCTGGCGCTCCGCGGCCTGCGTGAGCAGCGCAACTCGGCCGAGGCGCTGCTGGGGCAGGCCCCACCCGCCCGCCGACCGGAGGTGCTGACCCTGCTCGTTGCCACTCGCGACGCGGCTGCGCTGCGGGTCGGCGCGGTGCTGGCCGCCCGGTGGGGGGATCCGCTGGCTGGATTTGAACAATTGAAACGGTCGCTCTCCACGGCCGGGGATGCCCAGGTCGATGAGCTGATCCACTTCCGGGATGAGATCAGCGGCCTGCTGACGCCGGCTGGACGCCTCGCTTCCGGCCGGGTGCTCGAAGCGCTCGGGGTCCTGCACGATGGGGAGGATGCCACCCGGTACTGGCTCGATGCCGCGCAGGCGTTCAGTGATGCCGGCGACGCCGATGCCGCACGGCGATCGCTGGCGCGGCTGGCGGGGGGCTCGGGGGTGCCGGTCGAGGTGGCGAGTCGCGCGACCGTGACTCTGGTAGGGGTTCTGGTGGACGAGGGCCGGATGATCGAGGCGGATCGCCAATTCGCTGCCCTCCGTGGCGGGCTCGGGGTCGAGGATCTGGAGCACCTCTCCCGGCGCCTGGCGCAGGGCTGGATCCACGAGGGCGATCTTGACCGGGCGGCGGCGGCGGTGGTCGCGGACAGCTCCGTCGAAGGGCTCGACCTGGCCGGCAGGATCCAGATGTACCGGGGTGACCTGACCGGAGGCTCCGACCGCCTCAAGGCCGCCGGACCGTTCACCGGTTCGCGAGAAGCCGCCAGCTCCCGGGTCGGCTACCTGGCCCTGCTCCAGGTTATTGGGGTTGACAGCTCGGTGGAACTGGGACGCGGGCTGCTGCTGCTGGAACAGGGCGACACCCTCCGCGCCGCCGGCGTGCTGGAGGAGGTCGGAGGCCAGTTGCCGGCACTGGAAGGCGGCGCCGAGTTGGCGCTGCTGGCCGGTCGGCTGTATGCCGGGGTGGCGCAAATCGCCGATGCCGAACGGGTCTGGACCATCGCCGCCGCTTCGGAGGCACCGGCCGCTGCCGCCGCTGCGAGCCTGGAGCTGGCACGGCTGGAGGGCAATTCCGGCCGCCGCGAAAGTGCCGTCGCCCGCCTCGAAGCATTGATCGTAGCGTGGCCGGGAAGCGCCGTGGCGCCCGATGCCCGCCGCCTGATGAATACGCTGCGCGGTGCCACGCCGGTGAACCGGTGAAGCGGCGGGAGTTGCTGGCGGCCGGTGCCGCGGTTGCCCTTCGGGCCACACCCGGGTGGGCGTCGGCCCCGGTGGCCGGAGGGCTGCTGGTGCCGATGGACCACGCCCAATCCGACCACCTGAAGGCGTACGGTGTAACCTTCCGGGTGCTGGAGCGGGCCCAGCGTGCCGAGTGGCTGCTGAATTACCGGGGCGGATCGTTCCTGCTCCCCTCCGATCCGGCCACCATCCGCGATGCGCTGATTGTCGGTGTGCGTACCGAGGTGCTGGACGCGGGGAGCGAGGCGGAGATCCGGGGCACGATCGCGGCGCAGAACATGGATGCGGTGCCGCTCGAGAAGGCGCCGCGTGTGGCGGTGTACGCCCCTCCCAATGCTGCCCCATGGGACGATGCGGTGACCATGGCGATGCAGTATGCCGGGATCAAGTTCGACCGGGTCTACGACCTTGAAGTAGCGGGTGACGGCCTTGCCGAGTACGACTGGCTCCACCTCCACCACGAGGACTTTACCGGCCAGTACTCGAAGTTCTTCCTGAACTACAGCGGGGCCCCGTGGCTGGTGGAAATGGTGGACCGCAACCAGCGCCTGGCGCGACAGCTCGGCTTTGCCCACGTGCCCGCGCTGAAGCAGGCGGTGGCGGCAAAGATTCTGGCATTCGTGGAGCGGGGCGGGTTCCTCTTTGCCATGTGCACCGCCACCGAGACCCTGGATCTGGCGTTGGCCAGCGTGGACACCGACATCGCCGCCAACTATGCCGATGGCTCTCCGATGGACCGGGACGCCGGCAACCGGATGCGCTGGGAGCAGGCCTTGGCGTTCCAGGACGCCCGGTTGGAGATGAGCCCCGCCATTCCGGTGTTCAGCGACATCGATGGGCACCAGGTCAACGCGCCGGACCGGCGGCAGCAGCTGGGGAGTTTCACGCTGTTCAACTTCAGCGCCAAGATCGACCCGGTTCCCAGCATGCTGGTCCAGAATCACCGCCAGGTGATTCCGGACTTCTACGGACTCACCACGTCGTTCAACCGGCACACCCTGAAGCCCGGGGTGACGATCCTGGCGGATGAGCCTGGCTCCCCCTGGGCCAAGTACATCCGGGGCGATCGTGGCCAGGGGACGTGGACCTTTTATGGGGGCCATGACCCCGAGGATCCGCAGCACGCCATCGGCGACGCGCCCACCGACCTCTCCGCCCATCCCCACTCGCCGGGATACCGCTTGATCCTCAACAACGTCCTCTTCCCGGCCGCCAAGAAGAAAGAGCTCAAGACGTGAGTCGGCTGATGCCGGCGGCGCGCGACGCCCTGGCGCGAGAGATCGCCGCGGCGCGGGGCCGGGAAGTGTGCTTCGTGGCCACGGTGGATGCCGGCGGCCGGTTGGTGGCGGTGCGCGTCGCGGCCCGCGGCACCCCGGACATGGTGCTGGCGCTGCCCGGGTTCGCCGCGCGCGGCGAGATGCTGGTCCATAACCATCCCACCGGCAACCTGGAGCCCTCGGCGGCCGATCTTTCCGTGGCGGCACGCCTGCACGATGGCGGAGTGGGCTTTGCCATCATCAACAACGCCGCCACCGAGCTGTACGTCGTGGTCGAGATCCCCAAGGCCACCCCCGAGGTGCGGCTGGATCCGTTTGAGGTGATCGCCACGCTGGGCGAGGATGGCCCGGTGGCGCGCGAACTCGGGGTGTACGAGGACCGCCCCAGCCAGCGGGACATGGCCGCCTACATCACCGATGCGTACAATGATGGTGGCATCGTCCTGATGGAGGCGGGCACCGGGGTGGGCAAGTCGTTCGCCTACCTCGTGCCGCTGCTGCGGTGGGCGCAGGCCAATCGCGAGCGGACGATCGTCAGCACCAACACGATCAATCTCCAGGAACAGTTGGTGGGGAAGGACCTGCCGCTGCTGCGCCGGGCGCTGTCCACCGCGGACTACACCCCCACCTTTGCGCTGCTCAAGGGGTGGCGCAACTATCTCTGCCTGTCCCGACTCCAGCTGGCGGGCGCGGGGCAGCAATCGCTGCTTGAGCCCGAGCGCCAGGAGGAGGTGGTGTCGATTGCGGAGTGGGCCACTCGTACCCGGGACGGCACGCTCGGCGATCTCCCCTTCACCCCGAGCCATGAGGTCTGGGATGAGGTGGCGGCTGAACCGGACCTCTGCACCCGGCTCAAGTGCCCCCACTTCGAGGCCTGCTTCCTGTTCAAGGCGAGGCGCCAGGCGGCCGAGGCTGATGTGGTGGTGGTGAACCACCATCTCCTGGCGGCCGACCTGTCGGTCAGGCGGGCTTCGGAGAACTGGCAGGACGCGGCGGTGCTGCCGCCGTATCAACGCCTGATCCTCGACGAGGCGCATCATCTGGAGGATGTGGCCGCCAATCACCTTGGGGTCCAGGTGGGGAGTCGCGGCATTCGACGCCTGCTGGGCCGGTTCGAACGGAGCGGCCGCGGCTTGCTCCCGGCGCTGGCGGCGGAACTTTCCTCGAGCAAGGACCTCCTCAGCCAGGCCAGCCTGGACCTCCTGCGCCAGCGACTGATGCCGGCGGTTGTCGATGCCCGCCGCGCCAGCGAACTGCTGCTGACCCGGATCATGACCCGGCTCGAGGAGCCGGGAATGGGGACCATGCGGCTCGATGAGGAATTTGCCCGCGACCCGATCTGGGACGATGGCCTGGGGCGGGAGCTTGAGGCCACGCTGGGAGCCTTCCGGGAGCTGCAGGGGCTGGTGGAAACGATCGCTGACCGGATGAGCCAGATCGAGTCGACCGATCGGCGCACCCAGATGCTCGGCGAGATGCGGGGGGTGGTGCGCCGGTTGGAGTCGGCCTCCGATGGGCTCAATGCCACCCTGCGCCCGCCCGCCGGTGGCCCTCCGACGGTGCGGTGGCTGGAGCGGACCGGTCCGCGCGGCTCCCAGGTGGCCATGAATGCCGTGCCGCTGGACCTGGCCCCCGTGCTGAAAGACCTGCTCTTTGACCGCCTCAAGACAGTGGTCCTGACCAGTGCCACCCTGGCGGCGTCGGGGGACTTCGGGTTCCTGGAGTCGCGGATCGGATTGCAGGGCGAGGACAGTCCCGTCACCACCCGCGAAATCCTTCCCTCGCCGTTCGACTACGGGGCCCAATGCCTTTTCGGGGTGCCCCAGGATTTTCCCGACCCGCGCGAAGACGAGGCGGGTCACGATGCGGCGATCGCCAAGGCCGTTCAAGAGGTCGCCTGGGCATCCGACGGGGGGATGTTCGTCCTTTTCACCAGTCATGCCGCTTTGCGGAGGGCGGCGGCGGAACTGCGGCGGAGCCTTGATCCGCGCTGGCCACTCCTGATCCAGGGGGAGCGCCCCCGGGACCAGTTGCTGCAGCGATTCAGGGATACCGGCAACGCCATCCTGCTCGGCACCGATTCCTTCTGGGAAGGGGTGGATGTGCCGGGGCGTGCGCTGCGTGCCCTGCTGATCTGCAAGCTACCTTTCAAGGTTCCCTCGGAGCCGATCACCGCCGCCCGGCTGGAGCGGTTGGTGGAACGGGGTGAGGATGGCTTCATGGGGTACCTGCTGCCCCATGCTGCGCTCAAGCTGAAACAGGGGTTTGGCCGCCTGATCCGCAGCCGTGCCGATGTCGGGGTGGTGCTCCTGCTGGACAGCCGGGTGCTTACCAAGCGATATGGTCGGCTGTTGCTGTCCGGGCTGCCCCGGGCCGATCGGGTCGAGGGACCGTGGGCCGCCGTGCGGACCCGTTGCGAGGATTTCTTTGCGCGCCACAGCATTGGCGCAGAGGTATAGCCATGATCCAGCCGTCGAAGATTGTCTGTGTGGGACGCAACTACCTGGAGCATGCCAAGGAACTCGGCAATGAGGTTCCTGAGCGGCCCCTGATCTTCCTCAAGCCCCCTAGCGCCCTGATTGGTCCGGGTCAGCCAATTCTCCTGCCGCCCCAGTCCTCCCGGGTGGAGCACGAAGCCGAGATCGGGGTGGTGCTGGGCCGGCAGCTCCGGAACGTCTCCGTAGAGGAAGCCGAGCTGGGCATCGGGGGAATCGTCTGTGCCAACGACGTCACAGCGCGGGACCTTCAGGGGACCGACGGCCAGTGGACCCGGGCCAAGGGGTTCGACACCTTCTGTCCCGTCGGCCCGATCCAGCGCGAGTGCGACTGGCGGGAGCTCGAGATCATCTGTCGGGTCAATGGAACGGTGCGCCAGCACGGCAGGAGCAGCGAGATGGCCTTCTCCATCCCGACCCTGCTGGCCTATATCAGTACGGTGATGACCCTGATGCCGGGCGATCTGGTACTGACGGGCACGCCGGCCGGGGTCTCACCGCTTGCCGAGGGAGATAGCGTCGAAGTGGAAATTCCGGGGGTGGGGATCCTGCAGAATCCAGTGCGGCTCGCGGCATGATCACGCCGAGTCGCCGGGCGATGGCCCTGCCCGGGTATCCCCTCGCGGAGATTCCCGGCATCAAACGCCGGCTCCTGGCCGCCGGTGTGGATGTCATTGACCTGGGTGCCGGCGACAATGACACCCCGCCGCCGGGGCCGGTGCTCGAGGCGATGCATCAGGCGATCGACGATCCCGCCATGAGCAAGTATGGCTTTCAGCAGGGCCTGGCCGATTTTCGCCGGGCCGCTGCCGACTATCTGGAGCGACGGTTCGGGGCGGTGTTCGAGCCGGCTGGCGAAATCCTGCCGCTGATCGGCTCCAAGGAAGGGCTGGCGCACCTGCCGCTCCTGGTCCTGGATCCCGGCGACGTGGCGGTCGTGCCGGAGCCGGGGTACCAGGCATACCTGGGTGGCACGCTGCTGGCATGCGGCGAGCCGCACGTCTACCCGCTCCGCGCCGAAGAGGGGTTCCTGCTTGAGCTGGAGCGGGTGCCGAAGGCGGTCCTGGCGCGGACCCGGCTGGTCTTTGCCAACTATCCCAACAACCCGACCACGGCCGTCGCCAGCAGGGAATACCTGGAACGCCTGGTGGCCACCTGCCGGCGGCACGACATCCTGCTGGCCTACGACAACGCCTATTGTGACCTGACCTTTGACGGGTATGTGGCGCCGAGCATCTTCGAAGTTCCCGGCGCGCGCGAGATTGCGATCGAATTCCATTCCCTCTCGAAAAGCTTCTCGATGACCGGCTGGCGAATCGGGTTTGCGGCGGGGAACCCGGAACTGATCGGTGGCCTGACGCGAATCAAGACCTATACCGATACCGGTCCATTCCTGGCCGTCCAGCGGGCGGCCGTTGCGGCGCTGGACCATGCGGAAAGCCTGGTGGAGCCGGTGCGGGCAGAGCTGGACCTGCGCCGGCAGGCAGGTGTGGCGGCACTGCGTGCGGCCGGATTCGTGGTCGACTCCCCGCTGGCCGCCATGTACCTCTGGGTCCGGCTGCCGGCTGGCGTGCCCTCCGGTCCATTTGCCCTGCGGGTACTGGAGACCGAGGGTGTGGTGGTGCTGCCAGGGAGGGCGTTTGGTCCGGCGGGCGAGGGGTACTTCCGGATTGCCCTGACCGTGGGGCCCGACCGGCTGCGGGAGGCGATCGCCCGGGTGGGGCGCACGCTGGTCGAGGCAGGCGCGGAGGGGATCAGTGTTGCCGCATCCGCCTGAGTTCCGGATGCCGCGGGACCGGAGCCGGTCGTGGCTGCTGGTGGCGGTCAACATCGCCATCCACAGCCTGCTGCTGCTCTTTACCGTCCGGCCGTGGCTGCCCCCGGCTCGGCGGCTGGTGGATGCCGACGTGTTCCTTGCCGCCCTGCCCAGCGAAGGGCCACAGGCGGTGGAGATGATCTACCTGACTCCCGCGGAAGGGCAGGGACAGGGCGACCAGCAGGGGGTTACCCTGACCCGGCCGCCGGATTTCGGGGTGGTGCCGCAGGTGGTGTCGCGGCCGCCGCAGCCGGAGGTGACTCCGCCCCAGTTGGCGGTAGACACGGGCCGGATTGCACCGGTTCGGGTCACCCAGGCCCCGGGCCTGCCCGGCCCAGGCACCGGGCCTGGTCGCCTCGGTCCTGCCCGCGGCGAGGGAACCCTCTGGGTCCAACCGCTGCCGCTGCCCCCGCGGGAGCTGGCCCAGCGACTGACCCGGTCGCACATCGAGCTGGTGGACAGCGCCGTCAGCGCCATCGTCCAGGCCTACATCGACTCCGTGGTGGCCATGCCAAGCCGGAACGGGGCATTGCCAAGCTGGACCACTGACATCGAGGGGCAGACGTTTGGGATCGACAGCAAGTACATCTATCTTGGACCGCTCAAGATTCCTTCGGCGATCCTGGCGCTGCTGCCGATTCCGGGGGGCGGCAACGCCGACCTGGTCGAAGGGCGGCGACTGGCGGCGATTCGGGCCGACCTGATGTACGCGGTGCGGCGGGCGGAGAACATGGACGACTTCAAGAAGGCCATCAAGGAAATCCGCGACCGGCGTGAGAAGGAGCGGGAATTTGAGCGCAATCAGCGCCAGCGCCCGCCAGCGGTGCCGGACACGGGGAGGCAGGAATGAAGCTGCTGGACGCCGAGGAGACGGTGGTGCTGGTGGTGGGGGGGACCGCCACCGCCGAGGAGCGGGACCGCCCGCTGGCCGAGCGGATCAAGGTCGAGATCGACCGGCGCGGCGACGGCCATGCCTGGCGACGGGCCGTGATCGTCAATGACCAGCAGTATTTTGGCGCCGAGGGCTTGCAGCGGAGCACGGTGATCGCGATCGGGGGGCCGGGCAGCAATGCCGCCGCCGCGCACTTTGTGGACCGGCTCGACACCTTGCTGGCGCAGGATGATCGGTTCTGGGTCCAGGCGAGCCTGGAGGTCGAGCCGCGGCGGGTGGCGTTGTGGGGGATCAATAGTGCGGCCACCGGCGAGTCGGTGACGGCTTTCATTGAGCACGGCTACCTCGAAGACCTGCTGGGACGGATCTGGCGAGTGCGGCCGGGCATGATGATGTAGCGAGGAACGGAATGGCGATCGGCGGGGGGAAACGCACACGGGGGGCACC
>JAWXBA010000084.1:0-18138 GCA_034439775.1 Gemmatimonadota bacterium
ATCTCGTGCAGCACCCCGTCGGTCGGCGACGCAATCTCTACCGTGACCTTGTCGGTGCTGAGTTCAAGCAGCGGCTCGTTGACCGCCACGCGGTCTCCCACCTGCTTGAACCAGGCCGCTACCACCGAGGTGGTGCCCTCGGCGTTGTCAACGGGCAGGACGATGTCGGTCAGCTGGCTCACGTGCAAACTCCACAGGTATCTGGGGGTGCCGGGGAACTCCCGGCGCCGGTATGGCGTATGTTGTGGACAGGCCCAGTGTCGGGCATGCTGCGACCCATTCCCAGGAACTGCCAATGCGTCCTGCTGTTCTCACCCTGCTGCTGGCCACCTCAGTACCCATCGGGCTCTGGGCGCAGGCCATCCCCTTCAGCCAGCACGCCACCGTTTCCCAGCGCGTGGGGATCACCGATCTCCTGATTACCTGGAACCGGCCGGTGGCACGGGGCCGAATCCTCTTTGGCGACGAGGGACTGGTCAAGTGGGGGCAGACCTGGAATCCCGGCGCCGACTCCGCCACCCGGATCGCCATCAGCCGAGACGTTGAGATTGAGGGCCGGCCGGTGCCCCGGGGAGAATACACCCTCTGGCTGGTGCCGGCGATGCAGGGTCCCTGGACGCTGATCCTGAACCGGCAGTCCCACATCTATCACACCCCGTACCCGGGGGCCGAAGACGACCTCTTCCGGGTATCGGTCGAGCCGGCCCGCGGTGACCACATGGAGGTACTGGCCTGGTACTTCCCCGTCGTGGCCCGCGACACCGCCGTGCTCCGGATGCATTGGGGGGAAACCGTCGTGCCGGTGCGGATCCGGACCTTCCTCGATCCTCCGTAACGACGCTCGGCATTCGGCCGCTCGGTCAGGTCTCGATCAGCGCAATCATCCGGTCGGTAATGGCGCTTACTGACGGCAGGACCGCCTCCATCATCGCGACATTGTACGGCGTCGGAATATCCGGCACCGCCACCCGCTGCACCGGGGCGTCCAAGTCAAAGAACGCCGCGTCGGCCACGGTTGCCGCGACCTCCGCCCCGAATCCGGCGGTCATGGTGTCCTCGTGCACCACCAGGCAGCGTCGAGTCTTCCGGACCGATGCCAGGACCGCGTCGCGGTCCCACGGTGAGATCGTCCGGAGGTCCAGGACTTCCACGGCATAGCCGCTCTCCCGGCCGGCCGCCTCGCACCGTTCCACCATGGCGCCCCAGCTCACCACGGTCAGGGCGTCACCCTCGGTGATGACCCGGGCCTGACCCAGAGACAGCAGGTAGTCGTCGCCGGGATAGGGGCGGCGCGCCCACATCCCATCCAGCAGCGCCCGGTGCTCGAAGAAGATCGTGGGGTTGTTGCCGCGCAGTGCGGCTCGCAGCAGGCCCACGGCGTCCTCCGCATTGCTCGGAACACACACCTGCCACCCCGGCTGGTGGGCCCAGAGCACCTCGCCACAGACGCTGTGCCAGGGGTCGCCGCACTTGGGGGCGTAGCCCCCGGGCATCCGGACCACGATCGGGGCGGCAAAGCGGTTGGCGGTGCGCCAGCGCATCGTGCCGCAGTTGTTGAGCTGCTCGGTGGCAGGGTCGGCATACTTGCGGAACTGGATCTCGGGAACCGGCATCAGCCCCGAGATGGCCATGCCCACCGAGCGACCGATGATCCCCTCCTCCGACAGCGAAGTGTCGAAAACCCGGTGCTCCCCGAACTGGTCCTGCAGCCCCATGGTGGCGGCATGCACCCCTCCCTTGGGACCGACATCCTCGCCAAAGACCAGAACCTTCGGATTGGTGCGGAGTTCATGCTCCAGCGTCCGCCGGATGGCGGTGAGCATGTTGATCCGGGGCCCCTCGGGGGCCGGCGTGTCGGTGTGCGCCGGAAACCGGTGTCCCACGGCGTGAAGCCCGCCGCACTGCTGCAGCTCCGCGGTGCCATCGGGCCGCTGTTCGGCAAAGCGGTGACGGGTGACGGTCCTGGTGTCGGGCTCCGGCCTGGCCAGCGCGGCTTCCAAGGCGGTATCCACGTCGGCGGCAGCCTGGCGGTCCACTTCGTCCCACTCCGTCTGGGTCAGCAGCCCATTCAGGAGGTACTTCTTGAGCTTGGGGAGTGGGTCGTTGGCCGCCTCTACCGCCAGGAGTCCGGAGGGCTTGTAGGCCTGGGTGTCCTGGCCGGAGTGGCCGCAGAGCCGCGGCACCTGGAGCCGGAGCAGGGCCGGACCCTTGCCCGACCGGACGTGCGCCACCGACTTGGCGATCAGGCGAGAGGACTCTTCCGGGTCGGTCCCGTCGCCGTCCTTGATGGAGAGGTTCTTGAACGAGGCGAGGTTCTCTGCGATGTTGCCGCCCGGGGTCTGGAACTGCGACGGGACCGAGATGCCGTAGCCGTTGTCCTCGATGTAGAAGAGGAGTGGCAGCTGGAGGGTGGTGGCCATCGTGAGCGCCGACCAGAACCCGTTGGTCGCCACCGACGCCTCGCCGCCCAGCACCACGGCCATCGCATCGCGCCAGGAATCGTCCTTGAGCACGTCGCGATGGTAGCTGATCGCCTGGGCCCACCCCGCCGTTGGGGTGTACTGGCTGCCGACGTCGCCGGACATGGGCAGGACCGTGGCCCCGCCCGGATTCGGAAGATTGCAGACCACCCCGATGTCGCGGCCATTGCTGAAGCCACCCGATTTGCCCATCGGCCCGGCAAAGGCGTCGTCGAGCGGCAGCCCCAGGGCCAGGAGCAGCGGCCGGGAGCGGTAGTACGCGCCTGCCGCATCGTGCGGGTGGGTCAACAGCTGGCCCAGGATGATCTGGGGCACGTCGTGGCCCCGGGCGCTGAACTGGTAGAGCACCTTCTTCTCGGGGACGAGCCGGTTCTCCTCGATGTCGTCGATCCGTCGCGACACCAGCGAGAGATAGGCCACCCGTTTCCAGTCGATCGCGTTCATTGCATCCCTTCGGTCAACATCGAATCCATTTGTGCGCCTGAGGCTAGTGGCCGCGTTCTGGTTCCTTCAGGTCACGCGGAGACGCGGAGAACTGCCGGAGGCGCTGAGGGTGCCCTGCACAAGCGGTCAGGTGTCGACCGTGCCAATATCATAAGAGTTTGTTATTAAACAACGCGGATAGCCGTTCCGTCCGATCAGTACCGCCCTTTTTCAAGCCCCTCCGCGGCTCTCTGTCCACCTCCGCGCCTCCGCGTGAACTGCCCATGCAGGGTCGTCAGAGGAACTACTCCACCAACCGCCGTTCGGTCGCGTATACCGTCCCGGTGAACAACGCGACGACCTCCGCGTCCTGGTTGGTCACCGTCACCCGATAATAGCCGATCCGGCCGCCGACGTGCTCTGCCACCGCGGTGGCGGTGAGCCGGTCACTCACCCGGGCCGGCCTGGTGTAACGGATGCCATTTTCGATGCTCATTGTCACCCGGCCGTGGGTGTTGGAGGCGAACGCCAGGGCGCTGTCGGCCAGCGAGAACGTCACCCCGCCATGGCAGACCCCGAAGCCATTGGTCATTTCCGGGCGCACCGTCATCGCCACCGCCGACCGCTGCGGCGCGACCTCCACTACCTCCATCCCCATCCAGTCGGTGAATCGGTCCCCGGCCAGCATCGCCTGGACGCAGCGTTCGGCCAGCGCCTGGGGAGTCTCAGCCATCGAGGAATCCATGCCCGGCGCGGGCCACCCGGCGGAGCAGCGGTGATGGCCGGTAGCGATCCTCCCCGAACTCCGCCTGCAGGTCCTCCAGTCGGGCCAGGACCAGGTCGGCACCGAGCTCGTCGGCCCAGGCCAGCAACCCCTTGGGGTAGTTGACCCCCTTGGTCATCGCCAGGTCCAGGTCCTCGGCGCTGGCAACGCCGAGGAAGAGGGCATCCACCGCCTCGTTGATGAGCATCGCCACGATCCGGTTGACGATCCGCTCCGCCAGGACGCGGTCCTCTTGGGGTGCCGGCGCCACGGCACCCCCGCCGTGCTCGTAGTACCCGCGGCCCGATTTGCGTCCCAGCATGCCGGCCTCGACCTGGCGCTGCTGGGTCAACGACGGCCGGTAGCGCGGGTCGTAGAAGAACGCCGCAAAGACGCCCTGGGTCACCGCGAAGTTGACGTCATTGCCGATCAGGTCCATCAACTCGAACGGGCCCATCCGGAATCCGCCCACTTCCCGCATTGCCCAGTCGATGGTGGCCATGTCGGCCACACCTTCCTCGTACATCCGGAGCGCCTCGCCGTAAAACGGCCGGGCCACCCGGTTCACGATGAAGCCGGGGGTGTCCTTGGCCACCACCGGCACCTTCTTCCATCCGGCGGCCAGGTCGTGCACCGCCGAGGTGATCTCCGGATCGGTCACCAAACCCGGAACCACCTCCACCAGCGGCATCAGCGGGACGGGATTGAAGAAGTGCATCCCCACCACCCGTTCCGGGTGGGTCAGCTGGCCGGCAATCGCCGTCACACTGAGCGAAGAGGTGTTGGTCGCGAGAATCGTCCCCGGCCGTGTGGCCTGCTCCAGGCGGGCAAAGGCGTCCCGCTTGACCGCCAGGTCCTCGACGATCGCCTCGATCACGAGGTCGCTGTCCGCCAATGCATGGAGGCCGGCACCGTCCTCAAGCGTGGTTGGCGCGATCCGGTCGAGGGCTGCCGCCGCGTCCTCGACCGTCATCCGGTCCTTCTCGACCAGGCGGGCAAAGACCCGCCGGATCGATTCGCGTGCGGCGGCAACGGCGGCCCCGTTCGCGTCTGCCAGGACCACCGGATGGCCGTGGGTGGCGGCCACCTGGGCAATGCCGG
Organism: Gemmatimonadota bacterium; assembly: GCA_034439775.1. Classification (GTDB taxonomy): domain Bacteria; phylum Gemmatimonadota; class Gemmatimonadetes; order Gemmatimonadales; family GWC2-71-9; genus JAWXBA01. The sequence goes on from JAWXBA010000084.1 coordinate 4,768, forward strand.
TGCCCATGGCGCCGGCGCCGAGGACGCCGATCCGCATCGCGGCTCGCTCGGCCATCATCACTCCCCCCGGAACATGGGGGCCCGCTTGCCCAGGAACGCCGCCACACCCTCGGCGTAGTCGGCGGTGCGTCCGGCAGCGCTCTGCAATTCTGCCTCGAGCTCCAGCTGCGATGCCAGATCGCTGGTCAGCGAGGCGTTGAGCGCCTGCTTGATCATGGCAAATGCACGGGTCGGTTGGGCGGCCAACTGGCGGGCCAGCGCCCGGGCCTCGGCAACGACTTCGTCGTTCGCCACCACCTTGTAGATCAGGCCAATTTCCAGGGCCTTCGCGGCGGGGAGCTTGTCGGCCAGCATCATCAGGGCAGTGCTCCGCGCCAGCCCGATCAGTCGGGGCAGGAAGAAGGTGCCGCCGGTGTCGGGCACCAGCCCGATCTTGGCAAAGGCCTGGATGAACGAACTGCTCTCGGCTGCCAGGACGAAATCACAGCAGAACGCCAGGTTGGCTCCGGCACCGGCGGCCACCCCGTTCACCGCGCAAATCACCGGCTTTTCCAGCTGGCGGATGCCGAGCACGATGGGTGAGTATGTGTTGCGAACGATGTCGGCGAATTCCGCTGGCCCCGATTCGGGGGTCCCCAGGGCCTCGGCAAGGTCCTGGCCAGCGCAGAACGCGCGCCCGGCCCCGGTGAGCAGGACTGCCCGGATGGCGGGATCCTGGGCCGACTCAAGGGCGTCCTGCAGCTCCTGTCCCATCCGGGCATTGAAGCTGTTGAGCACCTCGGGTCGGTTCAGGGTAATCTCGGCGACGCCGTGCTCGACGGTCCACTGAAGGTGCTGGTAGGTCACGCTGCTCCCGAATCGTGCAGGTTCTTGTCTGGCAAGGCGTTCCACGCCTTACAAGAATACAGTAAATTGCACCTGATCGCAGGGTTGGCCCCGGTACGCCGCCTTGTTCCCCGAACCAGAGACTCCATGCCCGAAGCATTCCTGATCGATGGCGTCCGGACTCCGATTGGCAGCCTGGGGGGTGCCCTGGCGCCGGTCCGGGCGGATGATCTGGCAGCCCACGTCCTCCGGGCGCTGGTCGCACGTCATCCGAGCCTGGATCCGGCGGCGATCGGGGATGTGGTGATGGGATGCGCCAACCAGGCCGGCGAGGACAACCGCAATGTGGCCCGAATGGCGCTCCTCCTGGCCGGCCTGCCAACGAGCGTTCCCGGGGAGACGGTCAATCGCCTGTGTGCTTCCGGTATGGCGGCGGCGGTGCACACCGCGCGCGCCATTGGTGCCGGGGATGGGGACGTCTATCTGGCGGGCGGGGTGGAGTCGATGACCCGCGCACCGCTGGTCCTGTCCAAGGCCGAGACCCCGTTTGCCCGCAACCAGGAACTGGTGGATACCAGCCTGGGATGGCGATTCGTCAACCCGCGGATGGAAGAGTTGTACGGCATCGATGCCATGGGGCAGACGGCCGAAAATGTGGCCGAGATGTTCAGCATCGACCGTATGGACCAGGACCGGTTTGCCGCCGCCTCACAGCAGAAGGCCGCTGCTGCTCAAGGGCGTGGCCGATTTGCCAGTGAGATTGTCCCAGTGGAGATCCCTGGTCGCAAGCGGGAGCCCGCCACGCTCGTGGCCGACGATGAGTTTCTCCGGCCCGACACGACCATCGAGAAACTCGCCCAGCTGCGCCCCGCGTTCCGGCCAGATGGGAAAGGGAGCGTCACCGCCGGGAACTCCAGCGGGCTCAACGATGGGGCAGCGGCGCTGCTGATCGCCTCCGCAGCGGGTGCCAAGGCGCACGGCCTGACGCCGCTGGCGCGGATCGTCTCCTCCGGGGTGGTCGGGGTGGAGCCGCGCATCATGGGAGTCGGGCCGGTCGAGGCTTCACGCCGGGCGCTGGCCCGCGCCGACCTGACCATGGACCAGATCGACCTGATCGAGCTGAATGAGGCGTTCGCCGTGCAGGTGGTGGCCTGCCTCCGGCAGCTTGGCCTGGCCGACGACGACCCGCGGGTAAACCCGAATGGTGGCGCCATTGCCCTGGGCCACCCGCTCGGCATGAGCGGGGCTCGCCTGCTGCTGACCGCCGCACGCGAGCTGGAGGCCACCGGCAAGAGCTACGCCCTCTGCACCATGTGCGTCGGGGTGGGGCAGGGGATGGCTGTTGTGTTGGAGCGGGCATGAGGGACCGGGTATCAGGTCTCAGGTATCGGGTGCCGTGCCTCCGTACCACGCCGGGGATCGGCGTGGGGCCTTGGGGCACCTCTCTCCTCAAGCGGCAGCACGGTACACCGTTCCTGTCTGCTCCTGATACCTGATACCTGATACCCGATACCCCCTAACCCGCAGGCCCATGACCATTTACGCGTACGGCCCCCACATCCCCGTCATCCACGAATCGGCCTTCGTGCATCCGAACGCGACCGTCACCGGCAACGTGATCATCGGGCGGGATGTGTACGTCGGGCCCGGGGCGGCAATTCGCGGGGATTGGGGCGGTATCGTGATCGAGGACGGCTGCAACGTGCAGGAAAATTGCACCATCCACATGTTCCCGGGTGTCACGGTGACGCTCGAGGCCGGGGCGCATATCGGTCACGGGGCCGTGATCCATGGCGCGCGGATTGGCCGGAATGCCTTGGTCGGGATGAATGCTGTCGTCATGGACCATGCCACGATTGGCGAGGGATGCATCGTCGGCGCCCTCTGCTTCGTGCCGGCCGAGATGCAGGTGCCCGACCGCAAGGTGGTGGTCGGCAATCCCGCCAGGGTCGTGAAGGACGTGAGTGACGAGAGGCTGGCGTGGAAGACCGAGGGCACCCGCCTCTATCAGGCTCTCCCAGGGGAACTGCGCGAGGGACTCCGCGAGGTCGAGCCGCTGCGCGAGGTGCAGCCGGACCGCCCCAGCCAGCCCAATACCTACCGCACCTGGCGCGAAGTCGCCGGTGAGAAACCAGATGGAGCGGAATCGTGACCAAACTGAAGAGCTATGCCCTGGGCCAGTGGGTGGAGGGCGCCGCGGAAGGTGTGCCGCTGATCCACGCGGTGAGCGGCAGCGAAATCGGCCGAGCCACCAGCGATGGCCTCGACTTCAAGGCGATGCTGGAGCATGGCCCACGCACCGGGGGCCGCACCCTCCGGGCGATGACCTTCCACGAGCGGGCCCTGCTGCTCAAGGAGATGGCCAAGTACCTGATGGGGCGGAAGGAGGAGTTCTACGAACTCTCCGCCGCCACCGGGGCCACCCGGATCGATTCGTGGATCGACATTGAGGGCGGCATTGCCACCTTCTTTGCCTACTCCAGCCGCGGCCGCCGGGACTTCCCGAACGAGCCGTTCCATGTCGAGGGCGAGGTGGAACCGCTCTCCAAAGGTGGCACCTTCATGGGGCGGCACATCTGCGTGCCGATGGAGGGCACCGCAGTCCATATCAACGCCTTCAACTTTCCCTGCTGGGGGATGCTCGAAAAGCTGGCGCCCACGTTCCTGGCCGGGATGCCGGCCATCGTCAAGCCGGCCACCGTCACCAGTTACCTGACCCAGAAGATGGTGACGGCGATGATCGAGTCGAAGATCCTGCCGGAGGGGTCGTTGCAGCTGATCTGCGGCGGGGTGGGCGACCTGCTCGACCACGTCACCTGCCAGGATGTGGTCACCTTCACCGGGTCGGCGTGGACCGGGCGCACGCTCAAGGCCCACCCGCGCATCATTGCCGAGTCGGTGCGGTTCAACATGGAGGCCGACTCGCTCAACTGTTCCATCCTGGGGCCCGACGCGGCGCCTGGGACGGAAGAGTTCGACCTGTTCATCAAGGAAGTGGCCCGCGAAATGACGGTGAAGGCGGGGCAGAAGTGCACCGCAATCCGCCGCACCATCGTGCCCGAAGGGATGCAGGAGGACGTCATCAAGGCGCTGCAGAAGCGCCTCGGCGGCGTCACCGTGGGCGATCCTTCGGTCGAGGGGGTCAAGATGGGCCCGCTGGCCGGCCGCGGTCAGGTCACCGAGGTGCGCAAGGCCGCCGAGCAGCTGATGCAGGCCGGAGAGGTCGTGTACGGGTCGCTGGAGGGACTCGCCGTGCCGGGGGCTGATGCCACGAAGGGTGCCTTCTTCACCCCGATGCTGCTGCACTGCGCCGACCCGCTGGGCCGGAATGAACCACACGACATCGAAGCGTTTGGTCCGGTCAACACCGTGATGCCGTACGCCAATCTGGATGAGGCGATCGAGTTGGCACGCCGGGGCAAGGGGTCGCTGTGCGGGTCGTTGTTTACCGCTGACCCCGCCGTGGCTCGCACGGTGGTGCTGGGGACTGCACCCTTCCACGGGCGGATCATGGTGCTCGATCGTTCCAGCGCCAAGGAGTCCACCGGACACGGCTCTCCCCTGCCGCACCTGGTGCATGGCGGTCCTGGCCGGGCCGGCGGCGGCGAGGAACTGGGCGGCGTCCGGGGGGTGCTCCACTTCATGCAGCGCACTGCGGTGCAGGGCCATCCCACCATGCTTGCCGCGATCAGCGGGCAGTGGAGCAAGGGTGCAGCCCAGCACGTCGATCGGGTCCATCCGTTCCGGAAGTACTTCGAGGAGCTTCAGATTGGCGACACCTTGATCACCCATCGCCGTACCATCACCGAGGCCGATATCGTCAACTTTGCGGGGATCAGCGGCGACCATTTCTATGCCCACACCGACGAACTCGCGGCCAAGGATTCGCTCTTCGGGATGCGAGTGGCGCACGGCTATTTCGTGGTCAGTGCGGCAGCCGGCCTCTTTGTCGATCCTGGCGTCGGCCCTGTGCTGGCCAATTACGGCCTCGAGAGCCTGCGGTTCGTCAAGCCGGTTGGCATCGGCGATACCATCCAGGCGCGGATCACCGTCAAGCAGAAAATCGCCAAGGCGACCCCGCCTGAGGGGGTGCCGCAGGGAGTGGTGGCGTGGGATGTGGAGATTACCAACCAACTCGACGAAGCAGTGGCCATCTATACCATCCTGACGCTGGTGCGTCGGAATTCGGAGGTGTGATGCGGCAGCTCAAGGCGCTCCTCGCCATCCTGCTCCTGGTCGTCGGGTCAGCCGGTGCGCAGCAGACGACCAAGGGGTCGCTGTTCATCGTCGGTGGGGGACCCAGGCCCGCCGAGCTGATGGGAAGATTTGTGGAGCTGGCCGGTGGGCCCGGCAAGGCGGTGGTCCTGGTGCTGCCAATGGCCAGTGCCGACAGCACGGCGGGTCCGTCCCTGGTCCGCGAGCTCGCGGCGTTGGGTGCCACCGCCCGGTTCGCCGTGATCGGCCGCAGCGAGGCCGACAGTCCGGCCACCCTCCGCCACCTGCAGGGGGTCACCGGTATCTGGTTCAATGGCGGTGTGCAGACGCGGCTCACGAATGCGCTCGGCGGGACCCGGTTTGAGCAGGGGATGCTCGACGCCTACCGTGGTGGTGCGGTCATCGGCGGCACCAGTGCCGGTGCGGCGGTCATGTCCGCGGTCATGATCACAGGAGATGAAAGGCGCCCGGGAGGGGCCCGGCCTGTCACCGACGACAACTGGCTCACCATCGAGGCTGACAACGTGGTCACCACCGCCGGGTTCGGTTTCCTGACCAACGCCGTGGTGGACCAGCATTTCATGCGCCGCAGGCGCTACGCGCGACTGCTCTCCCTGGCGCTGGACCACCCGAACTTGCTGGGCGTCGGTATCGACGAGGGGACCGCGCTGGAGGTGTCGCCGGATGGCAGCTGGACCGTCCGGGGGATGAGCACCGTGATGATCCTCGATCCGCGCGGAGCCGAGGTGGATCGCACGGCGGGCACCATCAGGGGCGCATCCCTGCACATCCTGCGCAACGGGCAGGGGATGAAGCCATGATCACTCCCCCGATTGTCCCCGGCGGCAGCGCACCGGGGGGTGCGGTCGAGGCCATCGACATCCAGAGCCTCATCACCGCCGATCTCGACACCCTGATCGACCGGGCGGAACCCGAGTTCTCGGCCCTGGCGGGGCAGGTGGTCTGGTTCACCGGTGCCGCAGGTTTCCTGGGCTACTACCTCTGCAAGGCCATCGACCGGTGGAACCTGCTCCAGCCCGCAGACCGCCAGATTCGGCTCCTGGCCATCGACAACTTCCAGCGCGGCGTTCCCGCCTGGTTGGGCGAGTTGCGGTCCCCGGGAATTGAGGTGGTCCGGCATGATGTGGTCGAGCCCGTCCCGGCGGCATGGCCGGCTCCGGCCTACATTATTCACGGGGCCTCGATCGCCTCGCCGATCTATTATCGCCGTTACCCGATCCAGACCATCGACGCCAACGTCCAGGGGCTTCGGCATATGCTGGACCATGCGGTCTCCCTCGGGGCGGCCCTCCGCGGGATGCTGTTCTTCTCAACCAGCGAGATCTACGGCGATCCGCCAGCCGACCAGATCCCGACCCGGGAGACATTCCGGGGCCTGGTCTCGAGCACCGGTCCCCGGGCCTGCTATGATGAATCGAAGCGATTGGGGGAAACCCTCTGCGTGGTGTTCGCCGAGCAGCATGGCGTTCCGGTCAGCATCGCAAGGCCATTCAATAATTACGGCCCCGGCCTGAAGCTGCAGGATGGACGGGTGTTGCCGGACTTTGCCCGGAATGCCCTGGCCGGCGAGGATATAGTGCTGCTATCCGACGGCTCACCCACCCGGACCTTCTGCTACATCACTGACGCGCTGGCAGGCTACCTCAAGGTGCTGGTCCGTGGCGAACGCTGTGAGCCGTACAACATCGGCCTCGATACCGGGGAGATTTCCATGGCAGATCTGGCCCACCTGGTGGCCAGGCAGGCCCGGGAGTTGTGGGGCTATCCTGGCCGGGTCATCCAGGGCCAGAGCGCCGAGGCTGCCTACCTGACCGACAACCCCAACCGGCGCTGCCCCGACATCGCCAAGGCGAGGGCGCACCTGGAATTTCGGCCTGAGGTCGGGGTTGAGGAGGGGCTTCGGCAGACCCTGGTCTGGTACTGGTATCATCGCGATGGGCAGGAGGCGTGATGCGCGTCTGTGTCATTGGCACGGGGTACGTGGGACTGGTCTCCGGTGCCTGTCTGGCCGACCTGGGCCACGAGGTCCGCTGTGTTGACCTCGACCCGGAGAGGGTGGAACAGGTCAATCGCGGTGTCCCCCCGATCCACGAGGAGGGCCTTGCCGAGATCCTCGAGCGCCAGGTGGGACGGCGTCTGACTGCCACCACCGACCTGGCGGCCGGATTTGCCGGGGCCGACCTGGTCCTGGTGTGCGTCGGGACGCCCTTTGATGGCCGGCGGATCGACCTCCGGGCGGTCCTGGCCGCCGCCGAGGCGCTCGGCGCCTGCCTGCGGGAGCGGTCGGACTACTGCGTCATTGCGGTCAAGAGCACCGTCATTCCGGGCACCACCATGGGGGCGTTCCGCGTCGCGTTGGAACGCACTTCCGGCAAGCGCGCGGGTGTCGACTTCGGACTCGGCATGAACCCTGAGTTTCTGGCGGAAGGGGTGGCGGTCCACGACTTCCGGCATCCGGACCGGATCGTGGTGGGGGGGATCGACAGCCGGAGTCTCGACACCCTTGCCGCGCTGTATCAGCCGCTGGGAGGTGTGCCGATCATCCGGACCTCGCCGACCACCGCGGAGATGATCAAGTACGCTTCCAACGCCCTGCTCGCCACCCTGATCTCCTTCTCCAACGAGATCGGCAACCTCTGCGAGGTCACCGATGACGTGGATGTGGCGGAGGTGCTGCGCGGGGTCCATGCCATGAAACACCTGACCTATCAGGAGGAGGGAGGACAGAGGCGCACCGTCTCCGCCGCCAGTTTCCTGTGGGCGGGGTGTGGGTTTGGCGGCAGCTGCTTCCCCAAGGATGTGCGCGCCCTGGTGGCGTTCGGCGAGGAGCATGGCCAGCCCCAGCAGCTGCTGGAGGCCGTGGTCGCCACCAACGCCGCCCGGCCCGAGCGGCTGCTCCGCCACCTGCGGGCCCATGTTCCGAACCTGACTGGGTTGCGGGTCGCGGTGCTGGGGCTGGCCTTCAAGCCGGGCACCGACGATGTCCGCGAGTCGCCGGCGCTGCCGGTGGTGGCAGCCTTGCTCAGTGAGGGCGCAGTGGTGACCTGCCACGACCCGATCGCGGTCGACAACTTCGTGACGGAGTTCCGTCGCGCCGGCCACGACCCCGCGGGGATTGGGTTCGCCACCGATCTTGCCGCGGCCGTGGCCGATGCCCAGGCGGTGCTCCTGATCACCAGCTGGCCCGGATACGATGCGCTGCCGGGCCTCCTGGCCGGCCGCGCCGACACCCCGCTGCTGGTGGACGGGCGTCGATTCATTGCCCGGGATTCGGTGGCCCGGTATGCGGGGATCGGGATTCGTCCCACCCCCGCGGCCACTGGACCTGCTTCGTGAACGACATCCCGCATCCCCGCGAAGATCTCCGCGGGGACCGCCGCCCCCAGTGCACCGATCCTGCCACCCTCCACCCCGGGACTTCGATGTTGCGCCGCCATTCCCCCCTGATTCTCCTCCTGTCGCTCGCCGCCGCAACCGCGTCCTGGGCCCAGGAGGTCCGCTACGACTTCCGGATGCCCAACGCCGCCCATCACGAGGCGGAGATCACCGTCACCTGGACCAACGTCCCCGCCGGGCGGCCTCTGGAGGCGCGGATGAGCCGGAGCTCGCCGGGTCGGTATGCCCTGCACGAGTTTGCCAAGAACGTCTATTCGGTGCGCGCCGAGGACTCCCACGGGCGCGCCCTGGCCATCTCACGTCCCAATCCCCACCAGTGGGATGTGGCCGGGCACGATGGCACCGTCAAGGTGACCTATACCCTCTTTGCCGATCGCGCCGACGGGACCTACTCCCAGGTGGACCGTACCCACGCCCACCTGAACGCCCCCGCCACCTGGATGTGGGCCCGGGGCATGGATGCGCGCCCTGCCCGCATCACCTTTCACGACCTCCCCACCGGATGGCAGGTGGCCACCCAACTCTTCCCGACCGACCAGGCCAATAGCTTCTCGGCGCCGAGCTTCCAGTACCTCATGGACTCGCCGGTCATGGCGGCCGACCAGGACATCCGCAGCTGGGAAGTGACCTCCGGGGGGCGGACCCAGACGGTGCGACTGGCAATTCACCACGCCGGGACCCGGGCCGAAGTGGACCGCTATGTCGAGATGGTCAAGAAGGTGGTGCTGGAACAGGCCGCCCTCTTCGGCGAACTGCCCCGGTTCGACGGTGGCGTCTACACCTTTCTGGCCTGCTACCTCCCGCACACCTCGGGCGATGGGATGGAGCACCGCAACTCCACCGTGCTCTCCAGCAGCGGATCCCTGGCCCAGGCTGCCCAGGGGCTCCTGGGCACGGTCTCGCATGAGTTTGTGCACACCTGGAACGTGGAGCGAATCCGGCCGCGGAGCCTGGAGCCGTTCGACTTTGAGCGCGAGAACATGTCAGGAGAGCTCTGGCTGGCGGAGGGTTTTACCAGCCACATCGGACCGCTGGCCATCCGCCGAGCGGGGATCACCGATGACCAGAGCTATGCCCGCAGTCTGTCGGGGACGGTCAACGCAGTGCTCAACGCGCCGGGACGGAAGTACTTCTCCGCTGCCGAGATGAGCATGCAGGCGCCCTTCGTGGATGCCGCCAGCTCCATCGACCCGCAGAACCGCCAGAACACCTTCATCTCCTATTACACCTGGGGTTCCGGCATCGGACTGGCGCTCGACCTGACCCTCCGCCAGCGGTTCAATCTTGGCCTCGATGACTACATGCGCGGGCTCTGGACCGAGTTCGGGAAGCCCGAAAAGTCATACACCATCGCCGATGCGAGGGCTGCGCTCGGCCGGGTGACGCGCGACCCCGCCTTCGCCGCCGACTTCTTCGGACGCTTCGTCGAGGGGCATGACGCCCCGGAGTACACCAGCCTGCTGGCGCAGGCCGGATTTGTCGTCCGGCCTGCGACGGCTGGAGTGGCCTGGCTGGGTGACGTGGCATGGCGGGCCGAGGGGAACGGTCTGGTGCTGCAGGCCGGTCCGCTCGTTGCGACACCGATCTATGCGGCAGGCATGGACCGGGGCGACCGGCTGGTAACCATCGATGGTCGGCCTGCCACCGCCCCTGAGGTGGTGACGGAAGTGTTGACAGCGCACCGAGCGGGTGATGCCATTCCGGTGACCTTCGAGAGCCGGGGGAAGTCGGTCAGCGCCACATTGCGGCTGGCCGTGAGCCCTCGGGTGGAGGTGCGGACGCTGGAAGAGGCCGGCCAGACGCCCACGGCGGCCCAGCTGGCGTTCCGGCAGCGGTGGCTCGGCTCCGGGGTCCGAGACCGGTAGCCGCCACCCGGTGGCGAGGCGCTAGCTTCCACCCATCCCATTCCCTGATTGCCTGGGGCACCCAAATGCGTTGCACAATGTCGGCTCTTGCAGCCTTGGTCACGCTGTCCGCCTGCGGCCCCAGGGCGCCGTATGCCACCCCGCTTCCCGACCTCGATTACGACGTGATCTTCGTGCGGGGGCGGGTCGTCGACGGCACCGGGACACCTGCCTTCCTGGCCGAGGTGGCGGTCCGGGGTGACATGATCGTGGCGGTTTCCCGCACGCCGCTGCCGCGGGGCCGGGCGCGGATCATCGATATCAACGGCCGCGTCCTCGCGCCTGGCTTCATTGACCTTCATGCCCACCTTGAACCGATTCCCGACATGCGGGATGCGGAAAGCCATGTCCGGCAGGGCGTCACCACGGCGCTCGGCGGGCCTGATGGCGGCGGTCCGAGTCCGTTCGGGGCGTACCTGGCCAATCTGGACAGCGGCGGCGTCACCATGAACGTCGGCTTTCTGACCGGGCACAATACCATCCGCCGTCGGGTCATGGGTACCGCAGATCGTGCTCCCACCCCGGATGAACTTGGGCGGATGGAAGACATGGTCTCGGATGCCATGCGAGAAGGTGCCTTCGGAATCTCGACGGGACTCTTCTATGTCCCCGGTGCCTACTCGGAGCTTCCGGAGGTGGTGGCGCTTTCCAAACGGGCCTCTGCGGCCGGCGGGATCTACACCTCACACCTCCGCAAGGAGGGGCTCGGGCTCCTCGATGGGGTGGCCGAGGCGATCGAAATCGGCCGGCAGGCCCAGATCCCGGTTGTCCTGACCCACCACAAGGCCGTGGGTCCTGCGATGTGGGGGCAGAGTGTCACCACTCTGCGGATGATCGATTCGGCCCGCGCGGCCGGCGTCGATGTCATGGCCGACCTGTATCCCTATACGGCTACCCAAACCGGGCTCGCGGCCCTCGTCCCCCAGTGGGCCCAGGCCGACGGCGACACGGCCTTTGCGCGACGGACCCGCGATCCGGTGCTCCGTGACAGTCTGCACCGTGGCATCGTGTTCAACCTGGAGAACGATCGGGGCGGCGGCGATATGCGCCGGGTCCAGTTCGGGCGATTTCGCCCGGAACCATGGCTCGAGGGCAAGACCCTGCACGACTGGGTGGTCCAACGCGGGCTGCCGCTGACGCTCTCCAGTGGCGCCGACCTGGTCATCGAGGGGATGCTGCGCGGCGGGGCCGGGATGGTGTACCACGTGCTCGACGAGCGGGACGTGGAGCGGATCCTGGCCCATCCCCAGACCATGGTGGCTTCGGATGGCCGGTTGACCCGGCCTGGCGATGGAGTCCCGCACCCGCGATCGTATGGCACCTTCCCCCGGGTGCTGGCGCACTATGTCCGGGAACGCCGAATCCTGACGCTCGAGGAAGCCGTACGGAAGATGACCTCTGCGCCGGCCCGGCGGATGGGCCTGACCGATCGCGGCGTCGTCACCGTCGGGCTGAAGGCGGATCTCGTGGTTTTCGACCCCGTCACCGTCCAGGACGAGGCGACCTTTGCCGAACCGCATCAGTACCCCACCGGGATCCCGTACGTCATGGTGAATGGGAAGCTGGCGGTGGATATCGGGCAGTTTCGTGATCTGCGATCAGGAAAAGTCCTGCGGCACACCTCCCCCTGAAGGTCCGGGATCCGAGCGGAGCGGTCGAACACTCCGCGCCTTGTCGGATGCCTCCGCGACTCCGCGTGAGCCGCGATGCCTCGTCCTCGTTTGACACCCAGCCGGGAGCGCCCCAATGAGCCTTCGCATTGTTCGGATCCTTGTCACCGCCGGCCTGCTCGCTCCCCCGCTGGCCGCCCAGGCGCCGGCACCAGTGGCGTTCGAGAACGTCACCGTCATCCCGATGGACACCGAACGGCGGATGACAGGGCAGACTGTGATTGTTGAGAACGGCCGCATTACCGCCATCGGTGCGGCCGGCCAGGTACGCCTCCCCGCTGGGATCACCCGGGTTGACGGGCGCGGCAAGTTCCTTGTCCCCGGCCTCACCGAGACCCATGGCCACCTCCCGGCCGGCAACGCGTCCCCGGAGGCGGTGGATCGTACCCTGCAGCTCTATCTGCTCAACGGCGTGACCACCGTGCGCGGCATGCTCGGTCACCCCGCTCAGCTCACCTGGCGATCGGAGGCCGCCGCCTGGCAGCGCCTCTCCCCACGCCTGATCGTGGCCGGCCCATCCTTCAACGGCAACACTGCCACCTCGCCGGAAGTGGCGGTGCGGATGGTCCGCGAGCAGCAGGCTGCCGGCTATGACCTGCTCAAGATCCATCCCGGGGTGACCCGGGCGGCGTTCGATGCCATGGCGGCCACCGCGAAGGAGGTCGGCATCCCCTTCGCCGGTCATGTGCCGCTTGATGTCGGCGTGCATCGCGCCATCGAGGTTGGCTACGCCAGCATCGACCACCTGGACGGCTACATCGAGGCGTTGATCCGGGATGGGTCGCCGGTCACCTCGGCCCAGACGGGGTGGTTTGGCCTGGGGTTGGTAGACTACGTGGACCGTGCCAGGCTGGCGCCGCTGGCCCGCGCCACCCGCGATGCCGGGGTCTGGGTCAACGCCACGGAGACCCTGATGCAGACCGTGGCCGCCGATGGTCAGCCGGCGGCGATGCTGGCCGACCCGGCCATGCGCTACCTGCCCGAGGCCACCATCAACGGCTGGGCCAATTCGGTTCGCAATCTCCAGAATGATCCGGCCAACTCCTCGGCACGCCGTGCCGACTACCTCGAGCTGCGTACCTGGCTGATCCGCTCCCTCCATCAGGCGGGGGTCGGGTTCATCCTGGGCTCCGATGCACCCCAGATCGGCAACGTGCCGGGTTTCTCCGCGCTCGCCGAGCTCGAATTGATGGAGCGGGCCGGACTCTCGCCGTTCGAGGCGCTCGCCACCGGAACCCGGAATGTGGGGCGCTACCTGAAGGAGGCCGATGTCGGGACGGTCGCCGTGGGAAGCCGGGCCGACCTGATCCTGCTCGACGCCGACCCGCTCACTACAGTTG
>JAWXBA010000085.1:0-3618 GCA_034439775.1 Gemmatimonadota bacterium
GGGGCAGGCATCGGGGCGGAGGCGTCGGTCTCGATCCGCGCCACCACCGTCTGGACCGCCACCGTCTGGCCTTCCTGGACCAGAATCTCGGCCAGGACGCCAGCATTGGGCGCGGGAATCTCCGCGTCCACCTTGTCGGTGGAAATCTCGAACATCGGCTCATCCCGCTTGACGGAATCGCCGACCTTCTTCATCCACCGGGAGAGGGTCCCCTCCGCGATCGATTCGCCCATCTGGGGCATGATGACATCAATCCGAGCCATCCCGCTATCTCCCTGCGTTGCTGCGAGTTTCGGGGCCGCCTCAGTACGCCGCGAGCCACCGGACAGCCCGGACTATATCACCGGTCTGCGGCAGAACGAAATCCTCCAGCGGCGGCGCAAAAGGCAAGGGCACATCATGGGCGGCAACGCGACGAGCCGGAGCGTCGAGCCATTCAAAGCATTCCTCGTTGATCCGGGCAATGATTTCCCCGCCAACTCCGCCCGTGGCGGTGTCCTCGTGCACGACAAGGACTCGGTTGGTCTTCTTGACCGACCGGACGATGGCGGGGAGGTCCATTGGCAGCAGGGTGCGCAGGTCGAGCACCTCGACCGACAAGCCATCCTCCCGCTCCAGCTGGTCGGCCGCCTCCAACGCCTTCCAGACCAGTGCCGACCAGGTGATGACGGTGACGTCCTTCCCCTCCCGGGCCACCCGCGCCTGACCAATCTGGGTCAGGATCTCCTCGTCTTCCGGCAGGTCCTCCTTGATCCGGCGGTAGAGGTACTTGTGTTCAAAATACAGCACCGGATCATCGTCGCGGATGGCGCTCTTGATCAGCCCCTTGGCGTCGCGGGCGGTGGCTGGACAGACAATCTTGAGCCCGGGGGTGTGGAGGAATGCCGCCTCCGGATTCTGCGAATGGAACGGGCCGCCGCGGACGTAGCCACCCGAGGGGCCCCGCACCACCATCGGGGTCAGCAGGTCGGCACGGTAGCGGGCGGTAGCGACGTAGTTGGTCAGGATACTGTAGGCACAGGAGATGAAATCGATAAACTGCATCTCGGCGACTGGCCGCAGGCCCATATGGGCCGCACCGGCAGCGACCCCGACGATGGCGGTTTCCGCGATCGGCGTATCGATGACCCGCGGCTCGCCGAATCGGGCCTGGAGCCCCTGGGTCACCTTGAACGCCCCGCCGAACGCGCCGACGTCCTGGCCGAGCACGAAGACCCGTTCGTCGCGCGCCATCTCCTCCAGGATCCCCTGGTGGATTGCCTCAAGGTAGGTAACCTCAGCCATGGAGCCTCCGGTACCACTCCATCGGCGCGCGTGCTGGCGTGTCCATCACCCCGTCCAGGGCAGAGAGCGCTTCCGGCATCGGCTCGGGCTCCACCTGATCCACCGCAGCATCGAGCTCGACCGCGATCCGGGCGTCGATTGCCGCCAGCTCATCCTCGGACGCCCAGCCGGCCTCGGTCAGGCGGCGGTGGTAGCGATCGATGGGATCCTTGGCCTCCCACGCCGCCATCTCGTCCTGGGTGACGTAGCTCTGGTTGTCGTGCTCCGCGTGGCCGCGACGGCGATAGGTCAGGAGTTCCACCAGGGTGACCCCTTCCCCGGCGCGGGCCCGGTCCACCGCGGCGCGCGTCACCTCATAGGTGGCCAGGACATCGTTGCCATCGGCCTGGGCTCCGGCCACACCGTAGCCCGCCGCCTTCTCCACCAGCTGCTTTACGGCGGTCTGCTTGTGCATCGGGGTCGAGTAGGCGTAGCCGTTGTTCTCCGCGATGATGACCAGCGGCAGTTTCTGGACGGCGGCCAGGTTGATCCCCTCGTGAAACGCCCCGGTGCTCATTGCCCCGTCGCCAACATACACCATCCCGACCCGAGGCTCGCCGCGCATCTTGAACGACAGCGCCACCCCGGCCATGACCGGCACCATGTCGCCCAGGTGGGAGATCTGGCCCAGGAACCCGCGCTCCAGGTCGTTGAAATGGATGTTCAGCTCCCGACCCCGCGTCGGGCTGGTGGCCTTGGCCATGTACTGGCGCAGCACCTCGATCGGCGTGGCACCCTGCACCAGCATGGAGCCGAGATTGCGAATCAACGGGGAGAGGATGTCACCCTTCGAGCGGTCGAGGGCGTAGGCGCTGCCGACCGAGTCGGCCTCCTGGCCCAGCGAACGAAACAGCCCCCCGATCACCTTGGTCTGCCTGTACAAGTTGACCAGCCGCTCCTCGAGTGAGCGGGTGAGCCGCATGTAGTAGTAGAGCTCGTGGAGCTGGGGCCGGGTCAGTCCGGCAGGAATGGGCGGCGGCGGGGCCGCCGCGTCAGGAGACATGCCGGGCAGTGGATCAGTAGGCGCTGCGCAGCGCGTGCGCGGGTTCGGCCATGGTGTGCACCACGCTCAGGAACCGCTTGGCGAGCCGGTCGATCTCGCTCTCACCGGGCTGATTGGTTTCCAGCGTCACCCGGGTGTAGTGGCCGCCTTCCGCCTGGACTGACACCGTCAGGTTGCCAATCGGCCCGGAAAAGCGACGACGACGGCTGCCCTCCTCCACCGGGGTCAGGTGGGAGACAAACCAAGTCGCCGCCCGGGCCATGACGTCGTCGGGGGTGACCGAGGTGCGGTGGAAGTACTTCATGTCGGACTCCGATTCATGCGGGTGCCGGGGGTCGGGTCTCGGGTATCGGGTATCAGGGGTCGTTGCACCCTTGGTGAGCGCTTCGTCAGGGTCCCATCGACTTCGAGCCGTCCACGGCGCTGGATCTTCCGGCGGCCACATCCTGATACCTGATACCTGATACCTGGTACCCGCTCCTACTGGTCCTTCCCGTACTCGTAATACTCCACCCCCAGATGGGTGATCTGGTCCTCACCCATGATGAAGCGCAGGGTGTTCTTCATCTTGGTCAGCTGGATGAACAGGTCGTGCTCGGGGTACAAACCCGGCGCCGCCTGCGGGCTCTTGAAGTAGAACGAGAGCCATTCCTGGATCCCGGCCATCCTGGCGCGCTGGGCCAGGTCAAAAAAGAGGGCGAGATCGAGCACCAGCGGCGCCGCCAGGATCGAGTCGCGGCAGAGAAAGTCGACCTTGATCTGCATCGGGTAGCCGAGCCACCCGAAGATGTCGATGTTGTCCCACCCTTCCTTGTTGTCGCCGCGGGGAGGGTAGTAGTTGATCCGGACCTTGTGGTACATCTGCTTGTACAGCTCAGGATAGACGTCCGGCTGGAGGATGTACTCGAGCACGCCGAGCTTGGACTCTTCCTTGGTCTTGAACGACTCGGGGTCGTCGAGGACCTCGCCGTCGCGGTTGCCAAGGATGTTGGTGCTGTACCAGCCGGCGATGCCGAGCATCCGGGCCTTGAACATCGGCCCGAGCACCGTCTTGAGCATCGTCTGGCCGGTCTTGAAGTCCTTGCCGCCAATGGCGACCCCCTTCTCGGAGGCCAGCTTCTCCATCGCGGGCACATCGCAGCTCAGGTTGGGCGCGCCATTGGCAAACGGGACGCCTTCCATGAGCGCGGCGTAGGCGTACAGCATTGACGGCGCGATCGTCGGGTCGTTGGCGTCCATCGCCGCCTCGAGTGATGCTACCGTCTCGTGGGCCGGGCCGGGCACGATGAAGA
>JAWXBA010000086.1:0-4256 GCA_034439775.1 Gemmatimonadota bacterium
CTGGAGGCGGATGCCGGCCGGTGCGCGCGGGGAGGGAACTGCGCCCAAACGCTCCAATTGGATGCGGAGGACCTGACGGCCGCGGTCAAGGAGCTCCTGGGCGCTCCTGCCGCAAAGGCGACTCAAGAGGACCGTTCCATGGTCGTTTGGGGCGGGTGGTAGAGTACCACCCACCGCTCAATGGTGCCCCAATCGCAGCGAACAACCGCGGTCTCCGCAGCGTGCGAGGCGACGCGTTCGGCCATGGTATCCGTCTCGTGAAACCGCGGAGCGTCACAATCCAGCAGCATGCCACGCACGCGGCGGGCTACAGCCCGACTCACTTCCCTCTGGTTCGGGGTGGGCCCTCGGCCACGAATCGCTGGTATCCGTCGGGCGCTAAGCTTGCCAGACATCCCACCGCCCCCGCACCCCGTTCCAGGTAGCCATCAGGATTGCGCCCTGCATCGACAGGCCCCATGCCAGGCCGCCCCGTATCCGACGGCCAATCCCTCCCGGGAGGAGGGAGCCCAGGATCGTTCCGCCGATGCCAGCGCCGACCAGCCACCAGCCGACCGCGGGCGAGAAGGTGAACGCACTGCCGATCATTCCAACCCCCAGGAGCAGCAGCGCCTGCGGGGTAAGGAGGCGCAGCAGCTTGTGACAGAGGAACTGCACCCACACAGGATTGCGCCAGGGAGCCAGAACCGAGGGTAGCCAGGCGACCAGCTGGAGGTTGCCGGTCAGGGTGCGAACCTTGCGGCGAAACTCCTGGCCCGTGGTCGTGGTCCTGAAATCTCGGGCCACGGCGGCTTCGGCAAACCCGACCCGGTGCCCGGCCAGGATCAGTCGCATCGGGATCCACAAATCGTCGAGGATGAGGCCGGCGGGGAGCGGGCTCCAGAGCGCGCGCCGCATGATGTAGACCGAGCCGGATACCCCGATGGCGGAGTGGACCCGCGCCTCGGCGCCCCGGAGCCGCCGTTCCATGCGCCAATACGTTGCGATCGGGGAGTGGGCGGCTGTTTCGTTGCCTAGCTCCAGGGCACCCGAGACCGCCCCGAACCAGGGATTGGCCATTGCCTCGACCAGTCGGGCCAGGGTGTCCGGGGCAAACTGCTGCGCGGTGTCGGTAAAGACGACCAATTCACTGGTCGCTGCCGCAACGCCGGCGTTGAGCGCTGCCGCCTTGCCTGGGTTGCCTGCTCTGGCCACGACCATCAGCCGGCGGGGAGGGGGATGGAGTCCGAGGAATTTGTAGGGTGCGGGGTCGCCGTCCACGGCGACGACCAACTCCAGGCGTTCAGCAGGCCAGTTGCCCTGGACCAGGTTCTCCAGGCGCAGCCGCACGGCATCCGGCGGCGCACGGGTGGCAATCACCACGGTTATCGTCGCGGCCCGGGGGCTCTCGGTGTGGGAGTCGGCCTGATCCCCGACTCGGCGACCAAGCGATGCCATTGCGATCGGATAGAGCACCCAGGGGATCAGCACCAGGACCAACCCGAATAGGGCCAACCAGTGCCAGACACTCATGCAGGGAGGCGCACCGCGCTGAGCCAGCCCTCGGGGTGATTGATCGGCGCGGGCGTCATCGACTCGAGCTCGGCACGACTGAGTGGGAGGCCGGTCCCGGCGTCCGCGACGGCAATATCCGCGGCCCTGAAGTCAGTGATCGGCCATCGGAACCGGTCAAAGGCGTGGGCCACAATCGGGATCGCGTCGGGCTCGTACCCCAGTATCAACGAACCGGCCCAATCCACCGCAGCCGCCGAATCGCCGGCGAGTATCATTCCCATCGGGAGCGGCTCAGGGCGCAGCGGTCCATCGCCCTGGCCCGCGATGACGGCGTCCACGATATGGATGACCCTCCGCTGGGGCTGGTCCATCATGGTGCCGTCCGCGCTGCCAAAGCTGAGAATGCGGTTCAGGTCCAGGCACATTCTCCAGACCGTGTCGTTGCCGCTCCAGGAGCCCTCAACACCGATCCGATCGCCACGGCGATGCTGGATGGCCTGGAGTACGCGCGCCGCGAATCGCCACGCCCGCCGGGGCACTTCCCGGCGGCTGGCGTTGAACCGGTCGAACACCCCTTCCAAGGCGCGCTTCACGGGGTCCGATCCGGGATAACAGTCCCCCCCGCTGCCCGATCCGCCAATCCGGTGATGGGGGAGATACTCCTTGTTGCCGTTGATCCCCACCAGGTTCTTGAGCGCACAGGTAATGCCGGCCTTCTTGTGGGTCTTGAGCTTCGGCATGTTGATGACCAGGTCGGCTTCCAGTACCTCGCGCGACACCAGGAACTGGTGCCGCCCGGGGGCGTGGGTCCGAGCCAGATAGGCTGGATGATACTGGGTGACACGGAAGGCGGCGGCAGAGGTGGTGATCGGCTCGAGCATGCTGTCCGCACCCAGGTCAAACAGGGTGAACTGGGCAGTGTCCCGGACCCCCTCGACCGTCCGCTCGCTGGAGCCAGCCCCCTGACGAATGGTACGACGAAGGTCGATCACCCCGGCAAACCTGGGCTCTCGTTGCTGCAGCTCCGCCGCCCAGGCCCCGACTCCCGAGGCATGCATCAGGGTGGCGAAGTCACAACCCTGCACCGGGGCATCGGCCACCACCACCCGGCCTGCACCCGAGTCCAGGGCGGCCTCAACCACCGCCTGGATAAGGAAACGGTGGCTAATCAGCGGATCCAGCCCCCACTCCCCCTGGTTGGCATGGAGCACCCAGTTGGGCTTGAGCAGCACCCGCGCTCCACCGTTCACGAGATTGGCCAGTGGGGCACCCTCGTGTCCCCAGCCCTGGGCCAGGCAAAGTTGCCGAACGGCGGCTCGGATGGTCGGGTACTCATCGGGGTCGTAGCCAGTGGGCAGGCCTTGGCTCAGCGTCACCATCGGCCCACCGTGTGCGGGGGAATCAGTCTGGCTCATTGACGCCGACGCGCCAGTTCACTGATGACAGGCCGTCGCTTGTTGGCAGCGGTGCGCGGAATCTCACCGACAAACAAGAGGGTATGGGGGGTTCCACCGAGCACCGCCCGCATTCCCCCATCAAATCTGGAGGTTACCTCCTCGGTCCACGCCGACCGGTCGGTGGGGACGACCCGCACCTCCACCGCCGCATCGGCGCCCTGGTAGACCTGAAAGTCGGCCACCGGAAAATCCTTGAACATGTGAGGAAAATTGGTTCCAGAAAGCCAGCTGTCTGGCCCGATCTGGATCATTTCCAATTCCCGTCCCAGAATTTCGAGCAGCCGGAAGCTGGGGTGTCCGGGCTTGGCATCGGCTGCAAATCGAGCCAGATCGCCCACCCGGTATCGGATCATCGGGAAGGCATCGGCATGGAGCTTGGTTACCAGGATTGGACTCTCCGGATCCGAAGTTTCCGGTTCGATCAGCAGATTCGGCCAGTCAACTTCAAACCCCAGACTGGCGTCGGGGTCGGTCTGAAAAGCCATCAGTCCGACATCCCGGCTGCCGTACCGCTCGAGGAGCGGGACACCGAACACCCGCTCAATCAGCTCGCGCTCGTGCCGGTGCACCTTTTCGGCTCCGGTTACCAGTGCCACCTGCGGGTACACCGGGGGGATCCCGGAACGCTCGACGACGGCCGCCAGCTCCGCCAGGGCGCCGGCGTAGGCCACGATGTAGTCTGGACGCAACCGGTTCAGGCAATCGTGGTGCGCCATCAGGAGCTCCGGAGAAAGCCTGAAGGCCTCCAGCCAGGTCGCATTCGATGCCAGGGCGTGGAGGCGTGCGCGCCAGCTGTCCGACTCCCTCGTGTCCAGGTGGTGTCCCCACAGGAGCGCCTGGCGGGCTCCAGGTGGCATCCGGTGACGTCGCATGAAGAAATCAATGCCACCCTCGCCCCAGGCCCGCTCCTCAATGCCCTTCCAGATCGTGGTAGGTCGGCCCGAACTTCCCCCGGTCGAATCACGGCGCACCTGCGGGTCATCAGGGTCAGCAAGAAGGATCTCCGCGCTGTGCTCCGCCACCTCCTCGCGGGTCAGGGCCGGAAGCTGGCCGAACTCCTCGAATCCTATGGCGGCCGGGTCCACGCCGGCATCGGCGAGCCGCCGACGGTAGAATGTTGAGCCCGAGGCGGCGTTGACCAGAGTCTGCCGGAGGTGAGACAGTATCCAATCATTCCGGCGATCGATTGGCCATTCCCAGGCCGAGTGGCGAAATTGTTCTGAGGCTGCGGCCAGAACCGCCGCCCGGCGGTGTCGCGGGTGGAGCCTCCGGTACCAGTGGTAAAGCCTTGGAAGGGGGTTGAAC
>JAWXBA010000087.1:0-3013 GCA_034439775.1 Gemmatimonadota bacterium
CCTTTCTTGCTGCGTTGCAGTCAGTTGAGATCGAATGCCATCGCGAATGGCCTGGCGAATCGCGGCGACCTCTGGGTCGTTGCGCACCGCGCCCCACAGGGAGTCCATCCGGGGCTCGTGCTGCAGCAGTATTCCCTCCACGGCAGCGCGCTGCTCAGACGTCAAGTCGAGTTCGGTTGTTAAGTAGTCCACGTAGTTGAGGCGCTGGCCGGTCTCCCCGCGCCGGTCGTGGTTGTTCTGGTCCACGACCATCATCGTGGCACCACCCACCAGGCCGCCGCCGAGGAAGGCGGCCACCAGCAGGTAGGTGGCCCTGGCGGTGGAGGAGAGCGCCACTTACCGGCCCTCGAGCACGGCGGAGATCAGGATCTCGCCGCTGGCGGGCTGCCCGGCGATGAGTTCGCGCCCCGGCACGACATCCGGTCCGCTGGGCGGACCGATGTCCCGGGTGAGCACCACCCACATGATGGCGGCAGCCGCCAGCCCGGCGGCAACCAGCCCGGGACGCGCCCAGCCCGCCAGGACCTCCCAGCTTTCGGCCCGGTCGGCCTGCTCCACCGCGTGGCGCAACCGCGCCACAAAGGCCGCCTCGTCGGCCCCGCCAAGATGCTGGCGCAACAGGGCGCCGAGCTCCTCGTCGGGCTGGGCGTCAAACAGCATCGGTGCTTCGCTCATTGCAACTCCTCCTTGATCGGCCCGAGGACCCGCCGCAGCGCCCTCCGCCCGTGAAAGACGTAGGATCGCACGGTCCCCTCGGGAACTTCCAGCAATGCCGCAATGTCGGCGTGGCTGTATCCCTCGGCATCGAACAACACCACCGCCACCCGCTGGCGCTCCGGCAACTCCGCCAGGGCGGCTCGCAACTGGGCACCGAGGATGACCGAATCGGTGGCCCGGTCCGGACCCATGGTCCGCGACTCCACTGTCTCGGGAATCATCTCGGTGCGCCGGACCTTGTCCCGCCGCCGCAGGTCGAGGGCAGCATTCACCACGATCCGCATCATCCAGGGCCGGAACGGCCGCGCGGGGTCATACCGCTCGATGGCCCGCCACGCGGCCAGCACCCCGTCCTGCACCGCGTCATCGGCCTCGTCGTCGTCCCGGAGGACCGCGCGGGCCACGCGCCGGGCGGCCAGCGCATAGCGCTCGACCAGCTGGCCGAACGCATCGCTGTCCCCCGCTCGCGCCCGCCGAGCCAGCTCGGCATCATCCACGCCAGAAGTACGCAGGCCGTCCCCAGGGTGTTGAGTGGCAGCCTCCCCAGGACCCGTTCCCGGGAGGCGTCAGTGGAACCCTCAAATCTACTGGATTTGGACCTGCGGAGGTGGCCACGGCAGAATGGGGAGGCGCTACTACTCCAGCCCGGGAAGCTCCGGATCGCCCCGGAGAGCCCCCCGGAGAGCCAGCAGCGCCAGCACCAGGCTGGCCACGCCGAGGACCAATCCGGTGATCCGGGGCGCCAGAAACGCCACGACCCCCATGGCCATCAGGATCAGGGCGGCGGTGCCGAACAGTGCCCTTCGGGCGCTGGTGAGGACGGCCCGGAGGGTAACCAGCCGGCGCTGATTGCGCTCGCGGCGCCTCGGGGCGTGGGCGACCCCGCCGGCCTCGGGACGGCCGATGGTCAGGGCCGGGGGCAGGAGACGTTTCAGCGCTTCCGGCGCCCGAACCGGCCGGCTGAGCACCTCGGCACTCAACTCCAGGTCCCGGCGAAACACCATCTCCATTTCCGCTGCGACCTCGGGATCCTCGACCACCACATCGAGTTCCCAGTTGCCCAGCAGGCCGGACCAATTCAGGTTGGTCGAACCGATCCTCGCCCAGGTGCCATCGGTCACCGTCGTCTTGGCGTGAAGCATCGGTCCGTTCCACTCGAAGATCCGGACCCCGGCAGCCAGCAGCGCCCGGTAACCGGTCCGGGTCAGGTTGCGAATGAACGGCAGGTCGCTCGAGCCCGGCACCAGCAGGCGGACATCCACACCATCTCGCGCCGCGTCTGCCATCGCTTCCGCGATGCTCAGTGGCGCCACCATGTAGGCATCGGTGATCCAGACCCGGCTCACGGCTCCCGCCAGGACCAGCGCCGTCATCCGTGCCATCCGCGACAGCCCCGGCTCCCCAGCCAGCACCCGCACCTTGGCATCGCCGGCCGGGGCGACGTCGGTCAACTGCTCCTCGGGCGGCAGCCCGGCGCCGGCTACCGACCAGACCCTGGCAAAGGCCTGATCCAGGACGGTCGCAGCGGGGCCATCGATGCGGACTGCACAGTCGCGCCATGCCAGGCTCTCCCCGTCGGCACCGCCGGCCCACTCGTCGCCAATGCAGATACCACCGGTAATGGCATGGGCCCCATCCGCGATCACCATCTTGCGATGATTGCGCGACAGGAAGGTGAGCGGCGATCGCAGCCGCGGCGGGCCGAACAGACGAACCTCGACCCCCGCAGCCCGCATCCGATTCCAGAATCGTCGTCCCGTGCCGAAGGAGCCGAGCCAATCCGACAGGACCCGCACAGCGACCCCGGCCTCGGCCCGGGCGATCAGCGCGTCGGCGAAGCGCCGGCCGGTCGCATCGTCACGAAAGATGTAGTTGTCGAAATGGATCCAGCGCTGGGCCGAGTCGATCAGGGCAAGCATCGCCTCGAGGGCCTTCGGGGAATCGTGCAGCAGGGTGACGCTGTTGCCGGGAACCGGGCGGCCCCGTCCCACCCGGTCAAACATCCGCCCCGGTTTGGAGCGCTCGGGCAGGGAGCGCGGAACCCGGTCGCCGGTCACGGGCTCCCGAGGCCCAGGACCTGCTCGTGCGAGCGCAGCGCCGCCAACAGGATCTCAATGAGCTCCGGAATCTCGATGCCCAGTTCGGCGGCGCCCTGGGCCACGTCCTCCCGGCTGACGCCGCGCGCAAAGGCCTTGTCCTTGAGCTTCTTGCGGACGCTGGCGACTTCCAGGTCGGCCAGGCTGCGGGACGGCCGCACCAGGGCGCAGGCCACCAGAAACCCGCAAAGCTCGTCCAC
>JAWXBA010000088.1:0-3384 GCA_034439775.1 Gemmatimonadota bacterium
CCCCCGATCCGGTCGTGGAATTCTCCGGCCCGCCCCGGAGCGGCAAGACGTTCCTGTCGGCCGGCCCCGACGGCCGCGCGGTGCTGACCTGGTTTGAGCGCAGCGACAGCGCTAACTCCGCGCTGCGCCTGGCGGTTCGGGAAGGCGGCACCTGGTCGGCGCCCCGCACCATCGCCGAGCACGATCGCTTCTTCGTCAACTGGGCCGACTTTCCCTCGTCGGTGGTAACCACCGACGGCAAGATCGTGGTCCACTGGCTGGAGAAGACCGCCGCCCGCCCCTACGCCTACCACGTTATGCTCACCACCTCGGCGGACGACGGCGCCACCTGGAGCACCCCGATCCGGGCCCACGCCGACACCTCCTCCACCGAGCACGGCTTTGTCGGCATGGTGCCCCGCCCCGACGGCGGGGTGGACCTGACCTGGCTCGATGGCCAGCAGATGGTGGGCGACCATGCCGGCACGATGCAGGTTCGGTTCGGCTCGCTCCTGCCCGACGGCACCATGGGGTCCGAGGCAATCCTCGATGAGCGAAGCTGTGAGTGCTGCCAGACTCGCTTGGTGCGCACCACCAGCGGCCTGGTCGCTTCCTGGCGCGACCGCAGCGAGGGGGAGGTGCGGGACATTGGAGTGGTGCGCTTTGCCGATGGCCAGTGGCAGGCTCCGACGCTGGTGGCCAACGACGGTTGGGTCCACCGCGCCTGTCCGGTCAACGGACCCGGACTCGACGCCCTCGGTGATCTCGTGGGACTGGCGTGGTACACCCAGTCCGACAGCACGCCCAAGGTCTTCTTTGCGTGGTCCACCGACGGGGGTGCCTCGTTCGGCGAACCGGTAAGGATCGACGCCGGCAGCCCGGTGGGCCGCGCCGAGCTGATCATCGAGGACGACCGCTCCGCCCTGGTGGCCTGGCTGGAAGGCACCGGTGACACCAGCGCCGAGTGGCGTATGGTACGCGTCAGCTCCGACAACGAGCTCGGCCCAGTCCAGGTGCTGCATCGCACCAGCAAGGCGCGCGACGCCGGCTTTGCCCGGATGCTCCGCGCCGGGGATGACCTGCTGGTGTCGGTGACGGCGGTGGGGGATACCGGGGGAGTACGGGTGGTTCGAGTGGCGAAAGGCAGGGAGTAGGGAATCGGGAATGGGAGAGAAGTGGGGCGTGGGCGACTCGGCATCTGACCCTGCTGGCCCACTGATCACCCGACATTCGATCCCATTCCCTATTCCCCATTCCCCAGCTCTACCTACCTTCCTCCGCTCACCCCCACGGTAATCCGGAAATCCTGCTGGCCGGTCTTCACTGGATCGGGGCCGTCGAACTTGGCGTTGTAGAGCCAGCTCTCCGCTCCCAGCGTCAGCCGGACCCCGCGGATGAACGGCACCCCGACCTGCACCCCCGCCACCGCGGCCGGCCAGTTGGAAATAGCCGGCTGCGGCGAGGCGATCCAGTGGCGGATCCAGCCCCCACCGGCGTTGAGCGCCACCGAGACCCCGCGACGCCGCACCGGGGTGATCTGATAGGCCAGTCGCGCCGAAACGCCAAGGAAATTAGCGTAGCCGGACTGGCTCCCGTTGCTCGATCCGATTCCCTGCACCCTGCTCCGGGCGTAGCCGATGTCGGCGTGGGCCTCCAGTCGAGGCCGGATTGGTATCTGCAACCGCGCCCCCAGCACATAGCCCGTCCGGGCCTCCCATCCTCCTTCGCCGTCGGTGGCCACCAGCAGGGTGTGGGTCGGGATGCTGACCCCGGCGTAGGGCACGATCATGATCACCGTGGGGCCACCCCGTTCCGGCTCCCCCTGCGCCTCGAGGAGCGTGGCGGGCACCCCAACCAGTGCGGTGGCCAGTGCAAGATGGCGAAGCACGAATCTGGACACGGGATCCTTGGGGTGCGGGGTGACGGATCTGCCTGAGGCGGCTAGCTTCGGGGCGATGCAACTGGAAGGATGGGACGAATATCCCTGGGCGGCGACACACACGCCCTCGACCACGCGCCTGCTGGTCCGCCAGGGTATCCTGAGCCCCCAGCTCCGCAACTATCGCGATCTCCTGGTAGCGGTCCCGCCCGGCGGGCTGGAGTCGGGGCGCCGCTATCCGGTGGTGTACCTGCAGGATGGCCAGAATCTCTTTGACGCCTCCTCTTCCTACGTGGAACCCTGGGGCCTGCTGGAGGTGATGGACCGGCTGGCAGAGGCGGGCACCGAAGCGCTGGTGGTCGGTATTCCCAACCTCGGCCGGCTGCGTCGGTACGAATACAGCCCGTTCCGGGACATCCTGCATGGCGGCGGAGGTGGCGACCGCTACCTGGCGTTCCTGGTGGAAACCGTCAAGCCATTGATTGACAGGGACTTCCCCACCGATCCCAGTCCAGTCAGCACGGTGCTGGGCGGGGCCTCCCTGGGGGGCCTGATCAGCCTGTATGGAGCGTTTCGGTATCCGGAGCTTTTCGGGGCCGCCCTGATCCAGAGCCCGGCGCTCTGGTTTGCCGGCGCGGCTATCTTTCCCTGGTTGACGGACCGGCCCCGGCCGGCCCGGATTCACTTGGACATTGGCACTGCGGAGGGAGCGGAAGCCCTGCGCGATGCCCGCCGCCTGCGCGACCTGCTGCTGGATCAGGGTGCGGAGCTCGGCCGCGACCTCTCGTACCAGGAGGAAGCGGGTGGTGATCACCACGAAGTGACCTGGGCGCGCCGGTTCGAGACGGCGCTGCCATTCCTGCTCGACGGTCGGGGTACCCCGTGAAGCACGAGATCCGTACCTGGCACAGTCACGCGCTGGGCCGGGAGATGACGCTGCAGGTCTTGGGCCATGCCGGTGCCCGGTTGCTGGTGTTCCCGACCACACTCGGCACCCATTCCGAATGGCCTGACCGCCGGATGCACGAAGTCCTGCGGGACCACCTCGAGGCGGGGTGGCTGCAGATGATCTGCGTGGACCAGGTGCACAATGAGAGCTGGTACGCCAAGGGGATGCACCCCGGCGCCATGGCCTGGCGGCACCTCCAGTACGACCGGTATGTCCACCAGGAAGTGCTGCCGTTCACCGCCTCGATCAACCCGAACCCGTTCGTCATTGCCACCGGCGCCAGCTTTGGCGCGTATCACGCGGTCTGCTTCGGCTTCCGTCATCCAGAGTCGGTGCAGCGGATCATCGGGCTGAGCGGGCTGTACGACATCAAGCAGATGACCGGCGGCTATTCCGATCCCAACGTCTACGCCTGCAACCCGTTCGAGTTCATGCCCAACGAGCAGGACCCCACCCGGCTGGAGGCGTTTCGGCAGCAGGACATTATTTTGGCCATCGGGCAAGACGACCCGAGCGCCGCCAACAACACCCAGCTCTCCGGCATCCTCTGGGGCAAGGGCATCGGCAATGCCCTCCG
>JAWXBA010000089.1:0-5137 GCA_034439775.1 Gemmatimonadota bacterium
GCCCGGGTGGGTCGGTGTATCCCGAGGCTCTCGCCTCGGGCTCGGCCAGGGAGGTGGCTTGCGCCACCGTTGCCCTGATAGCTCAGTAGGGGCCGGGCCTGCCCGGCGCGCCCCTACGCGCATCAAGACCCTGGTCAAGGCCCGCGCCAAGCCGGGGTATGCCAGTCAGCTCCAGCCGCGCGCGGTCTCGATTGAGCTGCAACACGTGAACGTCCGGATCCACCGTCACGCGTTCCGGCGCGAACGGCGTGTCCAGCACGAGGCGCACCTTTTGGCCTGGCCCCACAACCACCCGACGCGTTGCCGAGGCGGGCAACCCGCCACCCGCCGGCGCAGCCGCGACCATGACCACATCCACGGCCGGCGACCCGGTCCCCACATTGCGCACCTCGATCACGGTGCGCCACGATCCGCCGCTGCCCACCACAGGCGGCGCGCTCAGCTGGTATTCGGGCAGCGCGGTGCCCGCGAGCCACTCCCGCACCAAGTCATCAAACGCCAGCGGAGCCGTCGCGGCCTGGCGCAGTGTGGCCAGGAGCTCGGCCGGGGTTCCCTGGCGTTGCGGGTCGCGGTGCTCGGTGACGTAGCGCCGCAGGGCGTCTTCCATTGCGGGCGCGCCGAGCGATTGCCGCAGCATCCACAGCACCAGCGCGCCGCGGTGGGCCAGCACGGCCTCATCTCCCGGCGCCCCCTCGAGCGTCGCGAGCAGGGGACGTTCCTCGCGCACCGCCCGCTGATCGAGATAGTTCTGCTCCAGCTGTCGCGCGAAGCGTGCCCGCGCCTCGGATCCGTGCTCAGCGTCGTGCAGCAGCAGCGTGGCGTAGTTGGCCATCCCCTCCACCAGCCAGCCGGTGCCCGGCCCTTCGCCTGCCGCTACGAGGTGTCCCCACCACTGGTGCGCCACCTCGTGCGCCACCACGCTGAACGCCAGTGCGTCCTCCGGAGGCCCCCCCGTCAGGAAGCCGATCCCCTCGGAGAAGCTGATATTGGAGGGAAAGGCGGTGGCGTTCGTTTCGAGATCGGGGTACTCACTCAGTCGAAGCTCCGGCCACGGGTAGGGCATGAACCACTGGGAAAACCTTGTCCGCGCGGCCTGCATCGTGGCGAGCATCTCGTTTACGTTGCGCGTGTGCGCCGGGAGGAAGTGCACCGACACACCCTCCCGCTCTGCCACCTGCCACCGCCCGGCAATCAGGTTGATGGCACCCACGGGCTCGTCGCTCTGCCAATACACGGTGGTATAGCCGTCGGCGCGTTCCAGCAGCGTCCGCGTGCCCACAGAGTTCACGATGAACGCGTCGGGGGCGCGCACCCGCAGCCGCGACTGGAAGGTATGCCCCCCGTTGAACCCGGCCCCCGGCAGCACCGGATCGCCGTAGCGCGTCTCGCTCTGGTCGTCCACAAACCCCGGCACGGGAAGAAACAGTCCGCCGCGAGTGCTGAGCAGCGCCCCCGAGGGCACGATGAACGTGCCCGCGCCACCGCCGTTGCGGGTCGGGCCGAAAGGATGGGTCGCGGCATACGAAAAGCCCACCGTCAGTTCCGCTCCCGGGGCAAGCGGCTGCCCAGGAGTCAGCACCAGGAGGCCACTGCGATCGTCCGCCAGGGCCACCCTACCGTCCATCGTCCACCGCACCGGCTCGTGCGTGCGGCCCACCGTGAGCGCGAACCGATCCAGCGCCGCGTCGCTCTCGTTCACCATGGTGTACCAGCCTTCGACGGCAAGAGTCCGCGCCGCCGGGTCAAGCTCCAGCGACACGTCGATCGTACGAATCACGAGAGGCACGGCCCCCGACCAAGCGACGGCATTCTCCCTGAAGTAGCGCTCGGCGCGATCCTGCTCGGCCGTACCCTGCCATCCCTGTTCGATGTCGACGGCCAGGAAGCCACCGATCAGAACAGGCGCTAAGGCGAATGGCGCCAGCTTCAGGCTCGCCCGCAGCCGCTGCGGACCCTGCCGCCGACGCGCCGAGCCCACGGCGTCGCGCTCAATCCGCGGGAAGAGTGCCATCGACACCGCCCAGAGCAGCACGGCCAGGGCGAGCGCAAGCATTCGATTGAGGAGCAGTGGCGAGCCATTCAGGGGAAATACGCCGAAGTCGGTCCAGCGCAGTGCGCCCCACAGTAGCCAGTTGGTGACCCACGTCATCTCGCCCCGGAGGAACAGCGCACCAGTGCCAAGCAGCGCCAGCATACCGACACCGAGTCCCGCCGTGCGGCTGCGCACCGCCGTCATCAGCGCCACCACAAAGCTGCTCCAGAGCAGGAACGAGGGCAGCAGCACCGCGCCGTAGACGAGGCCGAGGGGCCACAGTGCCCCCCCGCCACCGGGTTGCCCGAGCAGGACCGGCAGCGTGGCGGCCGCACAGGCAGCCATCAGCACGAAGCTGAGCACCATCACACTCGCCAATCGCCCCAGGAGGATCGCGGCCGTCCCCACCGGCGCCGCGTTGGCGAGCGGCGCAAACCCGGTCGCGGTATCGCGGTGCATGAGCTCCACCACGATGAAGAGCAGGAACAGGCACACCAGCACCGTGACCACCGGGATGGTGCGCACCGCCAGCGTTCCGGCCGTGAGCAGGACAGGGGCACCGGAGATGTCGTCTCCAGACACCCCCGCCTCCACCACCACAAACATCAGCAGCGCCGTAAACAGCCAGCAGGCGGGCTGTCGCCACATGGCCCGCAGCTCGGCCCAGGCCACCACCCATGCGCCCCGCACTGTGCTGGGCGACGACTGCCGCATATCGAGGTCGGCCAACGCACCGAACCGGACCAATGGCGGGCCCTGCGCCCCGCGCGATGGCGACCCTGCCCCAGGTTCGGTGCGGCCCGATGCCAGGCGCCGGAACATGGTGCGGAGGGACCGCGTCGAGCGTCCTCCCTCGAGGGGTCGACGGGCCGCCTGGCTCCGCACCAGTATCGCGACGAGGATGGCCGGCAACGCGAGCGCGACCACCCGGCTGCCCCAGAACAATGCATTCAGGGCCAACGGTGCGGCGTTGTAATACGCGACGCCATGGTCCACGAGAAACAGTGAACGCCGCATCCACCGCAGCCCCGAGGGATCAATGACCATCAGCAGCTGGTCGAACCAGTGCGGCAACCCGGGCGGGGACCAGGTCCACAGGAGCATGAGCACCGCCAGCGAGTAGAGCACCGGCACGGCGTAGGCCGCCATCGTGCGACGGGTGAAAGCACCGACCACGAACGCCACGGTAGCCACAAACAGCACGCCAGGCGCCACCACCAGCGCCAGGGGCAGCACATAGTTCCACACCGCAAAGGGCGATCCCAGCGGCGCCGAACCGAGCACCGCCGGCAGCTCGCGAAGCAGGACCATCCCCGCGAGATGCCAGAGCATCGCCAGGCCGAGGGTCGCAGCGATTCCTGCGAGCTTGCCGAGCAGGTATGCCGACGGTCGCAGCGGAGTGCTGTGGAGCAGCTCGCGCATGCCGAGTTCCTCGTCTCGCACCACGCAGAGAGCTGCCATCATGCAGGCAAAGAACGGGTAGGCAAAGAACGCCGAGAGGGCGAACGACGAGGCCAGCGCGTGGGCCGAGGTGGCGGCTACCTGCAGCCCACCGATCGTGGCGCTCCCGGTGGGCAACATGGCGGTCGGGTTCACGCTGCCCACCAGCAACGCGAGGACGATGAGCAGGATCCAGAACGGGGCGCCCTGCAGCTGGGTCCGTAGTTCCAGGCCGGCGATCGTGCGCCAGCTCCCGCCGCTCACGCGGCGGCCCGCGCGTCGTCGTCACTGAGCAGCAGGTAGGCATCCTCGAGCAGGGGCAGCGCGGCCACAAATCCCTGCGGCGGTGGGCCGGAAGGGACGTGAATCCGCACCCGCAGCTCACCGGCCACCAGATGCGAGTGGATCACCCGGACGGCACCGGCCAGCGCCGCATAGTGGTCGCGCGACACCGCACCCTCGAACACCGTGCCCTCCAGACGCTGGCGCGCGGCGGCCGGACTAGTGGTGGTGAGCAGTCGCCCGTACCGGATGACGGCGAATCGCGGACAGAGCGTGGCCACGTCCTCGACGATATGCGTGGAGAGCAGGACAAGCCGCGACTCAGCGACTTCCGCCAGCAGCCGATAGAAGCGCACCCGCTCCTCGGGATCGAGCCCGGCGGTGGGCTCATCGACGATCAGCAAGGCGGGGTCGCCGGCAATGGCCTGGGCAATGCCCAGTCGCTGCCGCATGCCGCCGGAGTATCCCGAGACCGGGCGACGCGCGGCGTCGGCCAGGTTGACCTGCTCGAGCAGCGCGGACGCCAGCGCCGGGAGCCCTCCAGGCGCGTCGACGCCCTTGAGGCGCAGCAGGTGCAGCAGCATCGCGTGGCCGGACAGGTGGGGGTAGAATCCGAAGGCTTGCGGCAGGTAGCCCAGCCGAGCCCGGACCCGCTCAGGGTGCGCCACGATGTCGACACCGTCCAGCAGGACGCTGCCGGCGGTGGGTTCGAGCAGCCCGGCGAGGATTCGCATGAGGGTGGTCTTGCCGGAGCCGTTGGGGCCCAACAGCCCGAACAGTCCGGTCGGAATATCGAGGTCAATTCCCTGCAGCGCCGCGATCGGCCCGGGGTACACCTTTACGAGCCCGCGGATTTGCAGCATGTGCGCTCCTCCTCGTGTGGCGGTGATGATCCGGGGAACAGTACGGTGCCTACCGCTGGGAGTTTCGGCGGGGCTGTTGGGCGCGGACGGGACGCTGAGGAGCCGAGGATGCACGAGCTGATGCGGGCAGCGCGCGTACAGCAATGGGCAGGGGCCGGGCCGGCCCCGCGGACACGGCGACGCGTCCGCAACAGAGTGTCATCCCGAGGCGCCCGCAAGGCGGCAAGGGATCTTGCCCTTGGCAAGCAAGACTCCGCCCGACTGCAGGACCCTGCGCCAGGGTACAAAGGATCCCTCGCTCTGCTCGGGATGACTCCGATCTGAGGCCAGTCGCGTTGTTCGTGGGCCGAATCGATGCGGCCCCTCACCACCCCACCATGGCAGTTTCCGACGAAGAGGGTATCCTCAGGCAACCTCTCGGAGCCCTCCCAATGCATCCCCTCCGCCCCCTGCCACTCGCCCTCCTCATCGCCGCTCTGGCCCTGGTCGTTGGCTGCCCCCAACCGGACACCGGGGAGCC
>JAWXBA010000090.1:0-8764 GCA_034439775.1 Gemmatimonadota bacterium
CCGCCGCCCCGCTGACCCGCCCCCCTACACCGCCCGGAACAACTCCGCGAGCTGGACCACCAGCGGCTCCGCTGCTCCTTCGGGATGCCAGCGGATTTCCTCCCGCTCCATGACGGGGAAGTGGCAGTCAGGGGTCCACACCTCAACCACCTTCGCGTCCGCATCCACCAGCCAGTAGACGGGGATCCCGACTTCCTGGTACAGCCGACGCTTGGTGAACCGGTCACGCTCAGCGGTGGAGGGGCTCAGGATCTCGACCACCAGGAGGAGCGTCTTCACCTCCTCCCAGCGCGTGGCACCGGCCTCGGCGCGGTCGACGACGAAGAGGTCGGGCACGACCAGGGAGTCCGGCGACCAGCTCAGGTCGCCTCCGGGCAACCACTCGCCCACCGGGTGGCGGGCCAGGTAGGGGCCAAGGCGGTCAATCAGGCGACTCAGCACCCGCTGGTGGGCAGGCCGAGGTGACGGTGTCACGAGGAGCTCCCCGTGCACCACCTCGTAGCGGTTGCCGTCCTCCGGCAGGGCGAGAACATCCGCCGCGGTGTAATAGTGCCGTGCAGGCATGCCCATAGTATCGGCTCGGCGGGAAGGGGTTGGCAAGGCACGGCCCAATATCGGGGCCGGGGCGCGGGGCGTGGCAACCGGAATCGTGTTCCACGGGGCGGGGAAAACGCGCGGAGTAGGGGCGGACCGTGGTCCGCCCGCCCGCAACCGGAATCGTGTTCAACGGGGCGGGGAAAACGCGCGGAGTAGGGGCGGACCGTGGTCCGCCCCGCCGCACGGGCCGACGCCTGCCTGCGGAAAGGGCGCGCCAAAGGCGCGCCCCTACGACACCACCCGCCGCTCTCGCATCGTCACGCTGTTCCCCGCCGCCCCCTCGATCCGGCCCCGGCAGGTGGCCGCGCCGCACCGGCACTCGAACGGCTCTGCGGCCCCGTCCATGAAGGTGGCGTAGTCCAGGGTGAGCTCTTCCTCCGCCGCAATTGCCCGCGAGGCCACCACGTCCAGTCCGTCAAAGCGGGTGTTGGCAGCGCAGGAGTGGTTCTGCGGCGCCCAGCTGGTAGGGTCGGCATCCCACATGGCAAAGACCTGGTCGCTGAGCGGCCAGGCGTAACGCCGGAAATCGGATCGTTCCTTCGATCCCCAGGTGGCGGCATGGCGCGCCGTCACGATCCGCTGCGCCCGCCCCTCTCCCCGGAACACGATCTCGCTGGCCGCCAGCGCCCGGGTGGCGAAGATCCCATATCCCGCAATGCCATTGCCACGCATGGCATAGGGCGGCACTCGGCGGCGATGCCGGGCCATGCCCTCCGCGATGATGTGGCGCAGGAACCCCGCCTGCCCCAGGCCGTCCTGGGCCAGGATAAAGTCGGCCGAGCCCTCGTAGCCGTCCTGGTAGAACACCGAGCAGGTGAAGTTGATCTCCAGGAAGTAGAGCTCGCCGTCAGCACCCTGCCGCAAATCGAGCCGGCCGTAGCCCACCCCGCCAAAGGCGTGGAAGATCCGCACGGCGGCCTCCCGGATCCGGTCCGCCAGGGCGGCGTCCGTGACCGGCACGTTCGCGTCGGGGTGCAGCGCGGAAGTCTTGTGCGCGTAGGTCTTGAAGGCGGGCCCGGGAGGAAAGATGTACTGCACGGGGGCCAACGCGGTGGGGCGATTGCCCGGCTCCACGGCGCCGAGTACCAGGACGGTAAACTCCGGCCCGTCCACGTATTCCTCGACCAGCGCCTCGCCGAACTCCTCGATGATGGTGCCCACCGCCCCCGACAGGGCGTCGGCGTCGCGCACCAGGGCCGATGCATGGATTCCCAGGCTGTCCCCGGCGTGGGACGGCTTGACGAAGAGCGGGAAGCGCAGCCCAGCCACCGCCCGGTCCAGGCCATCCAGCCTGGAGACCACGGCGTGGGCCGGGGTGGCCACTCCGGCCGTGCAGGCGACGTACTTCATCACCGGCTTGGCGACGTCGTACAGCGCCGGCATTGGCCCGGTGTAGGGCAGGGAGAGCCGCTCCAGCGCCTCGATGACGTCCACCCCGGGGACTTCCCAGTCCGGGTATCCCTCGCAGAGGTTGACGAAGATGTCGTAGCCCTGCGCGGAGAGCTGCCGCAGCTGCCGGTGAGTGGTCAGCTTGTTGAGGAAGACATGATCCACCTGGTGCCCGGGCAGCAGCGGTGCGAGGTCGCGCCGCGGATCGTAGTTCTGGTAGTCCACCCTCGAGGTTGAGTAGTCCGGCTGGAGAACGCAGACCTTCATGCCGCGCTGCTCCGGACCCGGGCCAGTCGGCGGGTGGCGGCGTCTGCCACGAGGTGACCCACCAGCTCGGCAAAGGTGCATCCCGCCACCTGGAGGATGGCGCCGATCGAGGTGTGGTTCTCGTCCTCCGACAGCCCGCACTGGGCGTTCACCTCGAGCACGAACAGCTCCTCGGAGCGCTCGTCCATCCGGAGGTCCACCCGGCCGTAGCCGCAACCACCCACCGCCCCATACGCCTGCCAGCTCAATGCCTGGATCCGGGCACCCAGCTCGGTGGGGACTGGCGCATACTTCCAGAAGTCCGCGCCCGCCTCGATCGGCGTCTCGCGCTCGTGCACCTGCCAGAGCCGGTCGTAGGAGAGAAACCGCTCGGTGGGTGGCAGGTTGGGGTGGAAGTCCCGCTCCACCGGGGCGTAAATCCGGGCCCGGGCGGAATCGTCCGCGGACCCGGTGATGAAGGTGGTGAACTCCCGGCCGGTGATGAACTGCTCCACCAGGATGCCCCCGCTGACCAGGTCCCACCCCCGGTAGCCCTCATCGAGGAGGCGGACCTGCTGCCGGAGATCCTCCGGGGTGCTCACCACCGACTTGATCGTGATCCCCATGCTGCCGGCCGACACCGCGGGTTTGACGATCAGCGGGGCGCCCAGCCGGTCCAGAAGGCCGGGGGCGTCGATCGGGTCGTGGCCGATCACGGCCCAGGGCGCCGTCGCCACGCCGGCCGCCTCAAACGCCTGCTTCATCCCGATCTTTGAGGTGGTACCGCGGTAGAAGGTGGCATCCGACCCGGTGTAGGCCAGGCCAAGCGTGTCGAGGTGGTGGATCACGTCGATGCCGGGCACATCGTTGCAATCGTCGCCGTCGCAGAGGTTGAAGACCACCGGGGGCCTGGCGATGGGCTCCCGTGCCAGGGCGTCGAGAATGGGGCGAAAGGTTGTGGTGGTGACCGGCTGCCAGCGCCACAGCATTCCCAGCGCATCGAAGGCCCGGGCAAACTCCTGGTAACTCTGGCTGTAGTCGTGGTAGTAGTCGAGCTCGGGGTCCGCCGTCTCGGTGCGGGGCGCCAGCACCACGACGAGCGGGGCGTCGTGGATTCCGGAGGCATCGGATTGTGGCAGGCTGCTCACCGGCGCTGGGCGTGGTGGGCGTCGCTCGGCGACAAGGGCATCTGTTTCCCGGGTGGGTGTGACGAGTGAGAAAGATACGCACTTGATCCTGTCTTGGTAACAGTCCCGCGCCCCTTCCTTGGAGTCCTCAGGCGACCGCCCAACTTTCCACCACCTCTTTTTTGTTGAGGCAACCATGCGACGCGTCTTCCGAGTGCTTCCCTCCCTGGCCCTGCTCGCTCCCCTCACCGGGCTGTGGCCGGCGCCGGCGCTTTGGGCCGGACGGGTCGAGTCCCGCCGTTCCGATATTACCGAGAGGCCATCCGAGAACGGTGACCTCTGGTGGGTCGCGGGTCTGCGATCTGCCCGCTGAAGCGGGCTGCAACGCGATCACCGGATCGGGGGGCGTTGATCCGTCGTGACACGCCCTGCGCCAGGGCGCCTATGCGGCCTGGGTGTCCGGCTCCACACGCCCGTCGAGGATCCGGATCACACGATCACTGTGCGCGGCGATCGCTTCATCGTGCGTGCTGATCAGGAAGAAGGTCCCCAACTCGACACAGAGCTCGCGCATCAGTCCCAGCACCAGTTCGCCTGTAGCGCGATCGAGGTTTCCCGTGGGCTCGTCGGCGAGGATGATATCAGGGGCGTTCATCAGGGCGCGGGCGACGGCGACACGCTGTTTCTGCCCGCCGGACAGTTTGGTGACCCGGAAGTCGACGCGGTCGGCGAGCCCGACGCGATCCAGCAGCTCGATGGCGCGGGCGCGGTCACGGGCGGGTTCAGCGCTGCGCCGCGGCAGCGACGGGAAGATCACGTTCTCCAGCGCCGTGAAGTCCGGCAGCAGGTGATGGAATTGGAAGACGAAGCCGATGTGCTGGTTCCGGAAGCGCGTGACCTCGTGATCGTCGAGCGCACTGAGCCGGTTGCCGACGAGCTCCACCTCGCCGGCTGTGGGCTTGAGCAACGTCCCGAGGATGGTGAGCAAGGTGCTCTTGCCGCTCCCCGAGGGGCCCATCAGGGACACGAACTCTCCGCGTCGGAATTCGAGATCGATCCCCTTCAGCACCCGGGTCTCGACGTCACCATCCCGATAGGTCTTGGTCAGACCCGAGACACGCAGCACGATGTCGCTCACTGCTGGATGACCTCGACGGGATCCACGCCGCTGGCGATGCGGGCCGGGAGCACGGCCGCGAGCGTGGCCGCCACCGTCGCGATGCCGATGGCCAGCCAATACTCCCCCAGGGCGGGATCCACGGGGAGTCCCCGCGAGCCGTCGGCACGCAGCGTGACGGCCTCGATGACCTTGGCGAAGCTGTAGCCCAGCCCGGCCCCGAGCGCCGAACCCAGCAGCCCGATCAGGAACCCCTGGGTGACGAAGATGGACGTCACCGAGGCACGCGACACCCCCATGCTGCGCATGATCCCGATCTCGGCGCGGCGGCGGAGCGCGGAGAGCAGCAACTGGCTGGCGACCGCAATGATGATGAGGAGGACCGCAAAGAATTTCACCACGTCGCCCGTGCTGCCCTGCGCCTGCAGGGCGCCCTGGAGCCGGGAGTTTTCCGAGATCCAGTCCACCGCCTCGAGTCCGGTCAGCGCCTGTAGTCGGGCGGCCACGGTCGGCGCCGAGTAGACATCGGTGAGCTTGACCTCGATGCGCGAGACCGCGCCGCCGAGTTCGAACAAGCCCTGCGCTGTCGCCAGGTCGGTAAAGGCCGCGCGTTCGTTGACGGCGGCGTTGCCGACGTCGAACACGCCGCGGATCAGCAGCACGCGCTCCCGACCACGGTCGCTCCGGATGCGCAGGCGCTGGCCGGTGGTGACCCCGAGCTCCTCGGCCAACGTGGTCCCGATCAACACTTCCCCGGATGCCAGCGCCGATGAGCCACGCACGATGCCCGCCGCGAGGTCGATCATCTCGCTCTCCTTGCCCGGCTCGTACCCCGTGACGCTGACCGGCACGATCTTCTCACCCCGCTGGGTGAAGCCCGCCCCGGAGACCGATGCGGCGACCCGGGTCACGCCAGGGAGGCCCTCTGCCAGCTCGACGAAGCTCCGCCACCCATCGATCGCGGCACGCGGCTCGTTGCCGCGCTGGATCGCGAGCAGGGTGCGCACCCCGGCGCGCTCGACCAGCTGGCGCGGTACCCGCGGGGCCGGCTCCAGGCGCACATGCGCCAGGTTGCCGATGACATCGTTGGTGAGCGTCACGGCCAGCCCGTTGATGAGGGCGGCCATGAACGTAAACACGACGATGCCGACCGCGACGCTGGAGAAGATCAGGACCGACTGCAACCGGCCGCTGCGGAGGTATCGCAGCGCGACCGTGAATTCAAAAGGCATCGGCAGCGGGCTTGGTCCGGACCGTCATGCCCGCGCGGACGAGGCGGGGCGTGAGCACCACGCGATCACCCGCAGCGACCCCACGGATCACCACGATGCGCGGCGACGGCCAGTCGATCACCTGCAACGGCTGGCGCACCAGCGTGTCGTTCCGCACCAGCAGGACATAGGGATCGGCGCCGAGTCCGGCGACCGCGGCTCGCGACACCGTCGTCGCCGCCGGATGCCGCGCGATCATCAGGTTCACATCGACGGACAGTCCCGCGGGAAGGGGCGGCGCCTCAGCGACGAAAGCCAGCCGCACCGGGACCGCGCCACTCGACTCGCTCACCCGACGCCCAATGGTGACCAGGCTCGCTGCGTACTGGCGACGTTCCCCGGTGAGGGGGGAAACGGTCGCCTCGAGTCCAAGGCGCAGTTCGGAGAGGAACTGCTCGTCGATCTCCACCTCGACCTCCGCGCCGACGGCCGAGGCCAACTCGTAGACGACGGTCTGCGGGGTGACGTTCTGCCCGGGGTCGATCGGGCGCGAGAGGACGTAGCCGTCGATCGGCGAGACGAGCACGAAGTCGCGGGCACGTGAAACCGCTTCCCGCAACAGCGCCTCGAGCTGCCGCACGGATTCGCGGGCCGCCTCGAGTTCGGACTCCGCCGCTTCGGCCTCGCGCTGCGCCAGGCCTCCGGCGTCGGCCAGACGGCGGGTGCGCTCACAGTCCCGCGCCAGCTGCTCGGCCTCCGTGCGTCGCGCCCGCAACTGCGCGGTGGCCTGCTCGATCACCGCGCGCGACGTCTGCGCATCGAGTGTCGCCAGCACGTCGCCGCGTCGGACCGTTGCGCCTTCGGCACGCGTCAGCGTGAGGACCGTTCCCGAGACCAGCGGCTGCACCCTGCTCGTGAGTCGTGGCCTGATGCGCCCCGTCACGGCGAGCACGCGCACGACGTCCTCGGTCCGCGCCTCCGTCACCTCGACGAGCGGCGGACGTGACGCGATCTGCCGGTAGCCCGCATAGAGTGCGCCCAGGACGACCAGCGATGCAAGGAACGGAAGGAGCCGTCGGCGGCTGAACATGGCGTAATCATAACCGCAGTGACTCGTGCCGCACACCGCGTGGAGCGCGTCGGGATCCCCACGCTGTGAGCGGGGCGGCGGGGGCGTGCGTCGCTGGGTAATGTCAGGAACCGGCATTGCCCTGCCCCGGTGCACCGGGGGGCACCGGGTCGTCACGGTGTCGCGAAATGGCAGGCTGCCCAGAACTGGGGATCATATCGTTGCGACTCCTCCCACGATAGGCTATGGCAGGCGTCGCGACAGAAGGTCGGTGAGTCGCGTACGCGTTCCCTCTCATGCGCAAGGTGCGTCGCGCCGGCTTCGATTCCGAGCCGCAGGGTACGCGTCGTCCTGCTGGGGAGGCGTCGGCTGGTTGGTTGGCAATCGATCGATATTCCGCGACTGCAGTCACGTCTCGGTCGTCGGCCCGCTGGAGCGGGCGGCAACGCGATCATCGGAACCCGCGCCGGTTTACCGGCAGTCCGTTGGCCGAGCCGCGGGTTCACCCGCGGGATTATCGTAGAGCTGATTGGAATCCGCCCCCGCCGGTTCCAAATCCATTCCACGGGGCCGGACACCTCCGGCCCCTGCGGCTCGGTGTCCATTCGCGGGCCAGGCAGGCCCTCCTACGGCATCTTCGGCGGCGTCTCCTTGTTCCAGACAAACCGCTTCAGGAACGCCCCCATGTTGTCGAAGGTGTTGATCCACGTCCGGTGCAGCATCGACTCGTGCAGGTCGTCGGGCACCACTTCGAGTTCGTAGTAGATCCCCCGCGCCCTGAGCAGCTGCACCAGGCCAACGGTCTGGGCAAAGTCCACGTTGCGATCATCATCGCCATGCACCAGGAACACCGGCGACTTCCAGCCGTCAATCGCGCCGATCGCCGAGGAGCGGAAGGCGAGGTTGGTGGAGTCGATCACGTTGCCGTACATATGCACTCCGGCCAGGTCCACCCCTGCCACGAAGATGTCCGAATTCCGCGCCAACGCCTCGGCGGTGAGGAGGCCCCCGTACGAGAGGCCCCAGATCCCGACCCGCGACGGATCGACGTCGGCTCGACCCTGCAGGTACTTGGCTCCCGCCACCACATCCTGATACTCGGAGTTGCCGCGCCCCTGGGTGTTGGGTGCCTGCCGGAAGCTGCGCCCATAGCCGATGCCGCTGCGATAGTTGATCGAGAGCACCACATAGCCCTGGCTGGCCAGCCACTGGTTCACCGCGTAGGACCAGTGATAGAACTGCATGTAGTGGTACCCCGGCAGCATCTGGCGCGCCGGCCCGCCATGCACAAAGACAATCGCCGGACGGCGCTCACCGGCGCGGAGGTCCTGGGGCAGGAAGAGGGTGTTGCTGATATCCAGGCCATCGGCGGCCCTGGTGTGGACAATTTCGGGAACGACATGTGCCGCGGTCGGAAACTCCGGACCCAGGGTGGGGAAGATGGTCCGCGGTGCGCCACCTGCGGTCGGGACCAGGGCGATCGATGCCGGGGTGCGGGCGTCCATGTAGATCACCGCGACCTGCCGGCCTGAGGCCAGCGGCTGCGGGTAGGTCTCAATGCCGTCGCCAGTCGAAATCCGCCGAGGCGTGCCTCCGGCTGTGGCAACCATCCAAATGTGCCGTCGCTCGATGTCGGCGGCATTGGTGCAATAGAACAGCGTCGCCCCACCGTCACGCGAGAGCGCCACCGAGGTGGCATTCTCGATCAGGCCATCGGTGGTGATTAGCGGGACCGGATCGCCGCCGTCCAGGCTCACGGCGTACCAGCGATCCCACTCATCAGTGGGGACGGTGACGGGGAAGATGACCTGGTTCCCCGCCCAGACCATGTTGTTGGCGCTGGTAAAGACGCGATCGTCCGGTGCGTTGTGCCAGAACTCGCGGGCCAGGCCGGTGGCGGCGTCGGCCACCATCAGCGACAAGGTGTAGCCACCGGGGAATGCGGAGGAGAAGAATCCGGCCGGGTTGCGCAGGTTGGCCCCCGCGACGGCGCCCGTGTTTCCACCAC
>JAWXBA010000091.1:0-11152 GCA_034439775.1 Gemmatimonadota bacterium
GGTCCCAGCCTCGCTAACTGGCCAACTGATCGTGCACCCGCTCCAGCAGGGCCTTGGTGCGGGCAATCCCCTCGCGCTCGGGGAGTCGGTTGCCCTCGTATTCAATGCCCACCCACGACCGGTAGCCGAAGTCGCGCACGATCCGCATCAGCCGGACGTAGTCCTTGGTGGTCTCTTCGCCGTCGTCGGTAAAGTCGTGGGTCTTGGCGCTGACCGCCTTGGCAAACGGCATCAGGTCGGCGGTACCCTGGTAGCGGTCGTACTCGTAGAAGTTGCCGAAGTCGGGCAGGGTGCCACAGCGGGGGTGGTCCACCATCCGCATGACCCCGGACAGCCACTGCCCATCTGAGGAGAGCCCACCATGGTTTTCCACGATCACATTGATTTCGTGGGTGGCGGCAAACTCGGTCAGGCGACGGAGGCCGTCGGCGGCCAGGCGGGCCTGCTCTTCGCGGCTGCCCTGGCTGGCGGCGTTGACCCGGATGGTGGCGCAGCCGAGCGTTTTGGCGGCCTCCACCCAGCGGTGATGATTCTCCACTGCGGTGGTGCGCTTGGCGGTATCGGGGTCGCCCAGATTCCCCTCGCCATCGCACATGATGAGGTGCTGGTAGACGCCATGATCGGCGGCCCGACGGTTCATGTCGGCCAGGTAGGCGGCGTCCTGCGCCTTGTCCTTGAAGAAGCTGTTGACATATTCGATGGCGGTGATGCCGAAGTCCTGGCTCGCCACCTGGGCAAAATCGAGATGGCTCACCGCCCCGCTGCGGATCGAGCGGTGCAGCGACCACTGCGCCAGGGAGATGGTGAACCACGGGGCACGCTGGGCGGCCAGCGGCCGGGACAAGGCCGGCGCTGCGGCCAGGACGGCCCCGGCGGCGACGGCCTGACCCAGGAAGGCCCGGCGATTGATACCTTCGGACATGGATGGCTCCTGTGGGAACCGTTGAGAATACCTCCGCATCCGGCTCACCGGGAGGGTCGGCTCCGGCTCGGGTCGGGGTCTGCTCCTGGTCGCTGCGCCCCGCCACCACGGCGGCACTGGTCTCCGCCGTGGAGGCCACTGGGCTCGGGGTAGTCCAACTGGCGCTGGAACCGCTGCGTTCCGGGGCGATGGAGCCGGCCGCGACCCAAGCCGCCCTGGCCGCTGCCGGCATTGCGGTACCCAGTGCCATGCTCGCGTTTCCCGGCGAGGACTATTCGACCCTGGAGTCGATCCGCCGCACCGGCGGCGTGGTGCCCGACGCAGCCTGGCCCCGCAACCTCCAGGCAGCCCAGGCGGCCGCCGGAATCGCCGCGGAGTTTCGGGTTGGTCTGGTCACCTTCCATGCGGGATTCATTCCCCATACGGCCAGCGATCCGATGCGGCGGGTGGTACTCGATCGGATCCTGACCATCGCAGAACCGTTCCTGGCGCGGAGCATTCCGGTGGCCCTCGAAACCGGGCAGGAAAACGCTGCGACCCTGCTGGAAGCGCTCGATGCCTTGCAGGAGGACCGCATCGGAGTCAATTTCGATCCCGCCAACATGGTCCTGTACGGCATGGGAGATCCCGTGCACGCCCTGGAGCTCCTGGCCCCACGAGTCCTGCAAGTGCACCTCAAGGACGCGCTCCCCGCGGTCCGCGAGGGAAGCTGGGGCACCGAGGTCCCTGCTGGCGATGGGGCGGTGGACTGGACGGCATTCTTCGCGGTCATGGAGCGACACCTCCCAGGCCTTGGTGTCATGATCGAGCGTGAATCGGGGGAGTCCAGGATCGAGGATATCCGTCAAGCCGCTGGGCTGGCGTCCCACTTCCTTGGCGGCCTGGCGTGACGCTCGGCGTGGGGGTGATCGGGTTCGGGGTCATGGGCCGGACCCACGCGGCGGCGTATCAGGCGGCCGAGCGGGCTGGACTGGCGGTCCGGCTCGAGGCGATCTGCAGCCGGCAGGTTGCCGGCGTCGATGCCGGGGGTGTTGGCAACCTGACCGAGCTGGCTGCGGGCGACATTGCGGTGGAGTTGGCTGGGCTCCGCGCCTTCCGGAGTGCGGAGGCGATGCTGGCCGATGCGCGGATTGATGCCGTGAGCATCACCACTTGGACGGAAAGCCACGTGCCGCTGGCGCTGGCGGCGCTGGCGGCCGGAAAGCATGTCCTGGTGGAGAAGCCGGTGGCGCTCAGCACGCTGGAGGTGGAGCGCCTGGCAGCCGCCGTTCCGGACGGCCTGGTCTGCATGCCGGCATTCTGCATGCGATTCTGGCCCGGGTGGCCGTGGCTTCGGGACACGATTCGGAACGGCAGCCTCGGCGCGCTCCAGAGCCTGCAGTTGAGTCGACTTGGCGAACCACCAGGCTGGGCCCAGGCATTCTACCGCGACCTGGAGCGGTCTGGTGGG
This sequence comes from Gemmatimonadota bacterium, assembly GCA_034439775.1. Classification (GTDB taxonomy): domain Bacteria; phylum Gemmatimonadota; class Gemmatimonadetes; order Gemmatimonadales; family GWC2-71-9; genus JAWXBA01. Next base: position 2,373 of record JAWXBA010000091.1, read on the forward strand.
GCGCTGTTTGACCTGCACATCCACGATGTCGATTTCGTGCGCTGGTGCCTCGGTGATCCGGCGAGTCTTGCCAGCACTGGGTCGCGATCCCATGTCACCACCCGCTACCAGTTCCCGGACGGACCGGCAGAAGTGGTGGCCGAAGGCGGCCACCTGGCCCAGCCGGGGTTCGGGTTCCACATGAAGTACCGGGCGGTCTTCGAGGATGCAGTCGCCGATTTCCATCATTCCCGCGAATCGCCGGTGCTGCTGACCCGCGACGGCGCAACAACTCCAGTGGCATTGCCAGCGGGCACCGCCTACGAGGCGCAGGCCCGGCATTTCATTGAGCAGTGCCTGGGGCTGGGCTCCGAGCCGCTGCGTGCCACCATGGCCGATGCCGTGGCGGCGACGCGGTTGCTGGAGCGGGAGGCGGAGATGGTTGAAGCGGGGAATGGGGAATAGGGAATGGGGGCGCTCACCTCCCCCGCCCTCGCCGCGCTAGGCGCGGTGTCATCCCGACCCCGAGCTCTGCGAGGGGGAGGGATCTCCCTAGTCAATCGCCTCTTACCCAACCAGAATTCCTGCGCCATATTCTCCACTGGTGTGCCTAGTGTCATCCCAGTTGAACATCGGGGAGGCTGAGTGCGGTGCCTAGTGAGCCAGAGCTGAAGCCCTCTTCCCCCGATTCGCTCTCCGAACGTCTCGCACGCGCGGTGGAGCCGCGCTATCGTCTCGGACCTCGCTTGGGACGAGGCGGCATGGCCATCGTTTACAGCGCCCTCGACACCGCCTTGAATCGTGAAGTCGCGATCAAGGCTATCGATCCGGGGCGGACCTACGAAGATGGTGCCGAGGCCAGGTTTCGCGCCGAGGCCATCGCAGCAGCCAGGCTGCGGCACCCCCATATCGTGTCGATTCACGAATGGGGTGAGGAAGGCGATCTGCTCTGGTTCGTCATGGACAAGCTGTCCGGTGGCTCCCTGCGAGACCTGATCCGCCGCGAGACGCGGTTGTCGGCCGCCCGTGCGGCACGCCTCCTGGGCCAGGTTGCCGCGGCGCTGCACCACGCCCACCGGCAGGGGGTGCTGCATCGCGACATCAACCCCGCGAACATCCTGCTCGATGAGCTGGGAAACGCCTTTGTCGCCGACTTCGGCATCGCGAAGATCCTGGGATCATCTACGCTGACCGAAACCGGGGCTTCGGTGGGGACCGCACAGTACATGAGCCCGGAGCAACTGCTCCAGGGCGGGGAGGTCTCCTCAGCCTCCGACCAGTTCTCGCTCGGCGTCACCGCGTTCGAAATGGTTTCGGGGACCAGACCGTTCACGGGAGACACTCCCGCGCAGCTTGCCGTGGCGCTTGACCGGGGGCGTCACCGAAGCCTCCAGTCGCTGGTCCGTGGTTGTCCGCGAGACTTCGCCTCGCTTGTGGATAGGATGATCGAGCGTCGGCCTGAAGATCGGTGGCCCGACTTGGAGGCCATTCAGCGGCTGGCCGAGGAGATCGCCGTCACGGGATCGGCGCCTTCCGTCCGGTCCAGCAGCCCCCCCGCGTCCAAACGCCACACTCGGCGCGTCATATGGGCAGTGGTGGCGATTGGTGCCGCCGGGGTGGCGGGGTGGGGCCTGAGCGGCCCGCTGTTCGATCCCCCGTCCCCCGGTCCGGCTGCAGTGAGTGAGGGAGCCGGGCGCGTGCAAGAGGAAAGTGGAGGCGTGGCGGCCCGTGACTCGCTGCTGCTGCCGGTGGACACCGGACCAGGACCGGAGCAGACCGTTGCTCCCCCTCCGCCCGCGGCGTCGCCAGTGACCAAGCGGACACAGGTACCGCCGCCACCAGCGCCGCCAACGCCAATTCCGCCAGCGCCCGGGGCACTCCTCGGTGCGGAGGCTGCCCAAGACAGCGCGACGGAGCAGGCTCGAGATCCCGAGCCCACGACGAAGTGTGGAGGGCCCCGATGTCTGCTTGTCGGATCTCGCGGCACGAATGTCTACATGTACGTGAATGGGCCGGATCAGATCAGACTGAGAAATTCCGTTGTGTGGGTTCCCGTCCATGCAGTCGGGCTGAGGCTGCAGCTCAGTTTTAAGAGCGAAGGCTGCACCAGCCGTGACACAACAGTGATATTTAAGCCGGAGCAAGACACTCTCACGATCGGATTTGTTTCCATGAAGTGCCCGTAGCCTGCAACACCTCGTGCAGAGCCGTTCGGGATTCTCGAAGGCCTTTGAGGAATGTTTATGCACACATACAGCCCGTTTTGGCTCAGACTCCTGCTCGCTCTGGGGGCCGCCCTCGGCATCGGCACGCCGGTGGCCGCACAGGTGGTGGACCCGATCCAAGACTTGCTTGACGGGGGCCGTCAGGCGTACAACAACCTGAACTTCCGGGCGGCAGATTCCATCGCCATGGTCGCATTGGAACGCCCCGAGCTGCGCCGTAGCCACCGCCTCCAGGCGCTTCAGTTGGCGGCGGCTGCACGTTACCCGGAGTCGGCAGGAGACCAGTACGCAGACAGCGCGATGAGTGCGCTCCGGCGCTACGTCCGCATTGCACCGACCGCGCCGATTGCCCGGGATCTCACTTGGCGAGGGCTGGACTCGCTCCTGGCGGAAGCTCGGCGCACGACTTTCGGCGCCTCCGTGTCGGTACCGGGCACGACCGCCATCGAAGGGGTGAATGGCCGGGTGAGCTTTCCCGTCGCAGCCACCCGGCCGGCCCACTTTGCGCTGCGCGTCTGGCGCCAGGGAGACGAAGGACCCGGTGAGCTGGTGGACTCGATTGGCCCACTGGAGCTCGGTGTGCTGCGGATGGCGCCGGTGGTGTCAGACTTTCCGCGGTTTGCCAGCGGCAACTATCGGCTCCAAATCATGGCCACCGACCCGACCACCGGCGAGCAATTGAATCATGTCCTTCGAGGTGAGTTCGTGACCCCGCCAGTGCCGCTGGTGGAGGTGCCGGAGCAGGTTGACCCGAACGCACTGCTGCCGGAGCGCTCACGGCCCAACCGCGTCGGATCCCTCATCTCCGGGGGACTCGTCGGGGGCCTGGTTATCGCTTCCGCGCGCCTCCTCCGGCCGGTTGCGCTGGCAGACGCCTCGGTGAAGCCGGAATCCCGGTCGGTTCCAATCGGCGTTGGCCTGGCGGTCCTGACCACGGCCGCGAGCTGGTACCTGGACCGGGGCAAGCTGATCGCGCCCAACGTGGACGCAAACCTCCGCCTCCTCCGAGAGTTCACCGCGCGCCGCAGCGCGTTGATGACTGAGAATGAACGTCTGCGCGTGGCCTACCGCGGCGAGGTCCGCCTGGCCCAGGAGGAATGGTGATCCGCCCGGCATTGATTCTGGCGCTCTGTGCGGCGAGTGCAGTCACGGCCTTTGCACAGGAGCCGCAGTCCGCTCCCGCCGAACCACGTCAGCCCCGCGGGGGCGAGGTGCGGTTTGGCTACCTCATGCAGTCGCTCCGACGGAACTCCGCGCTCGAAGGTTCCGGCACCGCCACCGGATCCGGCACGATCGCCGGGTTCGAGTTTCTGGCCCAGACGGATGGTCTGGGCGTCATGGCACGCCGATCCACAGGTTCGACCGATGGGACAGGGCACGGCTTAGAGGGCGACTTCATTTCCCAAGAGGTTCGCCTGATGATCGGGGGGAGGATCTTCTCCGTCGAGGGGGGGGTGCTCGAGCGCACTGGGTCGCACTTGAACGAGGAGACCAAGGTCGTGGTCTGGCGAGGTGGCGCGCGCTCACAGTGGAACCTCGGCGGGAGCGGGCTGGTCGTAAAGCTGGGTGTGGGGCTGCTGTTCTCCCGGCTCGACACGGAGGGCTCAGCCCAATTCAAGGGACGCGGGCACGACCTCGATGCCATGCTCCTCTACCAGGCCCCGGAAGGGCTGCCGCTGTATGTGCTGGTGGGCTGGCACCACGAGCGGTTTGACGACCTGGAATCCACAGCTCCCCGCTGGGAGGAGGGCTCGGGTCCCTATCTGGGGATCGGGGTCAGGCTGGCCCCCCGACTGATCCTTCGATAGCCACGGCTGTCGGTTGGAGCTGGGGGCGACAGGAGCCTACCGCTGCATCAGGCGCAGCGCGGCTTCCTTCAGCCGCTGGCGTGCCTGCCAGAGTTTCTTGCCGATCGACGCCTTGCCCAGGCCGGTCTCCCGGGCCAGCGTGCCATAGGTCTTGTCTTCCAGGTGCTTTCCCCGAATCAGCTTCCGTGCCCGGGTGGTCAGGAGATCGATCGCCCGGACCAGCGCCGAGGCGCTCGGCAGTTGGGCTGTGCCAGAGGTGGCATCCACGGGTGTCCCTTGATCCTCAAGCGCCGTCTCATCCCCACCAATCTTGCCCTGCTCGCGCAGCCGGTCGATGACGTAATTTCGGGCCACGGTGCGGAGCCAACCCCGCGGGTTGTCGGGCACCGGCTCGGCGACGTGAAGCTTGGTGAAAGCATGCTGCACCCCGTCCTCCACCAGGTCCACTGAGCGCGGGAACCGGCTGGACAGCTTCCGGAGCAGCTCCGGCTGGAAATCGCGGTAGAGCTCCTCGAACACCCTCGTGTCCACGCGCGTCCCCCCTCCGGCTGTCCGACCTACTACCCCGGTCCTGCTTGCCTCGCGCCAGCCGGGGTTGAGTTGCAGTGACTCGCTACCCCGCCAACCCAGGGCCCTCCCTGTCAATATCGGGTCCATAGGTGCTCTCCGCCATCCCGGGCTGTCCAAGTCGGCGCCGCTCCCCGTCATACCACTGAAGGGAATCCGCCGACATCCACCCCGAATGGCAGGGACCCACCATGCCCCCGACCCGCGCACCCGGACCACTGAACCTTGCGATGATCGCATTCCAGTCCACCCCCTGGTCCAGGCTGGTTCGAACCGGCCTGGCCCTCCTGGCGGTGATCCTGCTGCCTCAGAGCCTCTCGGCGCAGATCCGTCAGCGAAGCGGCACAGTGGAGGTGTCCATCGCCGAGGATTTTGCCCGGCCGGCCCAGTTGGTGTACACCCTCCGGGAAGCGAGCGGGAGGCGCCACCCCCTCCGGCTCTCCCAGGCGCAGGTCAACAGCGCGGGTGGCGCAGCGGGAATCGCCGGCCGGAGCGTGTCGGTTGCCGGGAGTGTGCTCAGGTCCTGGACCGACTCCTCGCTGGCGGGATCCCCGGTGGTCAGTGAGGAGATCAGTGTTGGGCAGCTCACTCCCCTGGGCGGGCCAAGCTTCAGTCCGCCTTCGGCGGCCCCGATGACGGGGTCGCTGAGGTACGTCGTCGTGGGGTGCAAGTTCCTGGGCATGCCGGGGGAGCCGACCACCCCGGCATTCTGGTCGAGCATGATGGGCGGGTCGAGTCCTGGTCTTGGCCACTACTTCCAGGAAGTGTCGGGCGGCGCCTTGACCATCACCGGCAGTCAGGCCCCGGCCTGGGTCACCCTGCCTCAGCCGCGCTCGTTCTATGGCAACGGGTCCGGCGGCATCAACCAGGCGCTTCTGGTCCAGGATTGCCTCACCGCGGCCGATCCGCTCGTCACCTTCCCCGGTTTCGACGGCATCATCTTGCAGTTCAACGAGGATCTGGGCGGCTTCAGCTGGGCGTGGATCACGCCGATGTCGTGGTTCGTGGATGGCCAGATGCGCACGTTTCGGACGGTGGTGCTGGCAAACTGGGCCGCCACCCACCCTAACACCTGGGCGCATGAACTGCTTCATACCTTCGGGTTGTGGCACAGTAGCGGGTCCAGCACCTACGCATACACATCCTGGTGGGATGTGCTCAGCCATGGTCAGTATAGTACTTCCGTCTTCGGGCACGCCGGAAATGTTGGGGTCCACACCATCGCGGGATACAAGGCTCTGCTTGGCTGGCTTCCCCCAGCGCGCATCTACGATGCCCCCCCGGGCCTCAACCAGATCGCACTGGAGCGCTCGGCGCTGCCGGTATCCGGGTCCAACTTCCGCCTGGCGCGGATTCCGATTGCCGGGACCAACCAGATGTACACGGTTGAGGTGCGCCGGTTTGCCGGATACGACCAACCTGGGTCTCCAAAGGGGATGGCAGGTGAGGGCGTCATCATCCACCGGATGACGGTGGATGGTTCGATCCTCCCTGGTGTCAGTACCGACGTTGCCGCCCTGGTCATGGACGGGGACGGCAATGGCAACGTGAATGACGCCGGCGCCATCTGGCTGCCGGGGGAGACCTTTACCGGCAGCGGCAACGTCTCCATTCGCGTGGACCAGGCACTCGGGTCGTCCGCCTATCTGGTCACGCTTGGCACGTCCACCACCTTCCGGCTCCAAGTGGCCGCCACCGGGGCTGGCCGCGGTCGGGTCACCTCGAATCCCAGTGGCATCAACTGCTATTACCCCGGCAACGGCGCCCCCCCCCAGGGAGCGTGCCAATTCGACTACAACCCGAACACTCTGGTGACCCTGACCCAGGTTGCCGATCCCGGATCATCCTTCGTCAGGTGGTTGGACGATTGCGCCAACCTCTCCTGTGCGGTGGACATGACCCAGAATAGGGCCGTCACGGCGGAATTCGCCGCCTTGTGCACCGTAACGGTAGGCGCCGGGGCCGGCGGCACGGCCGCGCTGACCAGCGGGACTGCTACCGGAGCCTGCGGCCGGAACGTGACGATCACCGCGACCCCCAACGCCGGTTTCCTATTCAAGCAGTGGTCCAATGGATCGACTGCGAACCCCATCACCCTCACCGTCAACAGCTCGCAGACCCTTACCGCGAGCTTCACGGCCCAGTGCACTCTGACCCTGACCGCGGGTGTCGGCGGCACCGTGGCCCAGACTGCCGGTTCCGCGACCGGCAACTGTGGCCGGAGCGTCACGGTGACCGCGACGCCGAGCACGGGGTTCAGCTTCGGCGGCTGGTCCGATGGCCAAACGGCGAACCCTTACACCATCACCCTGAACACCTCGCTGTCCCTGGCGGCAAACTTCGGGGCACAGTGCACGCTGACGTTGGGCGCCGGGGCCGGCGGCACCGCAACCCTCTCGAGCGGCACTGCGACCGGTGAGTGCGGCCGGAGCGTGACCGTCACCGCGACCCCCAGCACTGGCTACACCTTCCGGCAGTGGTCCAATGGATCGACCGCGAACCCCACCACGCTCACGCTGAGCAGCTCGCAGACCCTTACCGCGAGCTTCACAGCCCCCTGCATCCTGACGCTGCTGGGCGGAGCCGGCGGAACGACGGCGGTGACCGGCGGCACGACGTCGGGCGCCTGCGGCCGGAGTGTCACGGTGACGGCGATGCCGAGTGTGGGGTTCAGCTTTGGCGGGTGGTCGGATGGGGCGACGACGAACCCCTACACCATCACCCTGGACGCCTCGCAGTCCCTGGCGGCGAACTTCGGGGCGGTGTGCGCGATCACGCTGGTCGCGAGCCCGGCTAATGGTGGCAGCGTGACCGTCATGCAGGGCGGTGCCGCGGGTGGATGTGGCCGGCAGGTCACCGTCATGGCCACTGCCGCGCCCGACTGGACGTTCCTGGGCTGGACGTTGAACGGCGTCGTGGAGTCGGTGAGCCCGAGCCACACCTTCGTGGCGAACACCAGTCGCACCATGGTGGCCAGCTTCACGGCCCAGTGCACCCTGACGCTGAACGCCGGCGCTGGTGGCACGGTGACGCTGTCCGGCAGCACGGCGACCGGCAATTGCGGCCGGAGCGTTACGGTGACGGCGACGCCCCATGCCGGCTTCAGGTTTGAGGCCTGGTCTGACGGGGTGACCGTCAATCCGCGCACGCTGGTCCTGGACAGCAGCCGAAACCTCGCCGCGAGCTTCCTGTCCCAGTGCACCATGACGGTAACGGGCGGGCTCGGCGGCCAGGTGGCGCTCTCCAGCGGAACGGCCACTGGCGACTGCGGCCGCACCGTGGTGGTGACCGCAACGCCTGCGGCGGGGTGGTCGTTTACCGGCTGGTATGAGGGCGCCGTGCTGGTGTCCACCGCGAACCCCCTTGCCCAGCCGATTGCCGTGAACCGGACCCTGAGCGCGCGCTTCCTGCCAGCCAACCTGGGCGCGCTCGCCCTGCGCACCACCGAGGAGCTTATGGGGGCGCGCACCTTGACGATTTCGGAGCAGGAGTGGCTGGACGCCCAGGGGAACCGCAACGGGCGCGTGGACCTGGGCGACCTGCTGGCCCTGCTCGACCAACATCCCGGACTGGTGCTGGCCCCCGCCGAGCCGGACCAGGCTGCCCGCACGCCATCCTCAACGCCTGACACAGGCTCAACCAAGGTGACGCCATGATCCCCGCAACTCGATGGGTCGCGCGGCTGTTCTTCCTCGTCGCGCTCGCCGGAACGGCCGGATGTGAAATTGGACTGATCCAGCCTGATGACAAACCCCAGGAAGAGGTGGCGGACCCAGGGCTCCTTGCCATCCAGGTGGTTCAGGCCGCGGCGGGTACCGGCGCCGTCCTCCTGGTGGTGTCGGGCGGCCCGATCCAGCATGGCGCCCTGGCAGGTGGCTTGACTGGAAAGGTGGTCATCGCTTCCGGCTCCGAGCTGCGGATGCTCGTCCGCGGCGGGGTCGGCCAGGGAATCGTCGCCACCATCCAGGTTCCGGACCGCCGGATCTCGTACTCGGTCCGGCTGCTCGAGGCCGCGGCCGACGGGGCGGGGGGGTACCGAGTGCTCGATTCAGGCCAGTTCTCGCTGCGGGTGGCCAGGCCATGATGGAGAATGGCTGGAGTGGCTAGGGAACCTCTGCACAAACAGCCACGGACCGGCGATCTTTGGGGAGTCCGCCACACCGCGTGTCTCGCCACCTCGAGTCCGTCATGAGCCCGCAGA
>JAWXBA010000092.1:0-3531 GCA_034439775.1 Gemmatimonadota bacterium
CCACCTGGTCCGGGTCCTCCCCACTCACCACCAAGTTGACCAGCGCCGTGCTGGGGGGATACGCCGCCGCCCACGATACCCTCGCCTTCGTGGCGCAGGAGCGCGCGCTCCGGGAGGCGCCGGCGTATCCCCCCAGCACGGCGCTGGTCAACTTGGTGGTGAGTGGGGAGGACCCGGACCAGGTGGCCGCTCACGCGGCGGTCGTGGGCGATTGGTGCACCGCCCTGGTCCTGCGGCGGCTGCCCTCGCTCCTCCTCCTGGGGCCAGCACCATGCCCGGTGGCACGGATCAAGTCCCGATGGCGCTGGCACCTGCTGGTGAAAGGGTCTTGCCGGGATCTGGGGCAGCTGGTGCGCTACGCGGCGGATCGCCTCCCCCGTCACCGTGGCGTCCGCGTGGCCATCGACCGGGATCCGGTGTCTCTGCTGTGATTCGGCGGCGGCGATCGGTCGCTTGTCTGGCCTGAGGTGGCCCCCTACTTTCCGGCCACGATGGCACCTCCGGCCCCCGAACACCCCGATTTCACGCAGCCCCCATTCGCCGGGGCACCGGCGGCCAGGTTTGCCCCGGCCCCGGCCGCCGGGGTGCTCCCCGAGGGGTTCTACGCCACGTCGAACCTGCCGACCTGGGTGCATCTCAACGGGATATGGGAGGCGCCGACCAGGCCGCGGATGGACGGGGTGGTCATCCCCAGGGACGGCGGTCTGGAAGTGGTGGAACCGCGCCGGGTCCTGGCCGGTGAGCAGGTGCTGCTCGGGTTCGCCGAGGATGGGACGGAGGGAGTGGTGGTCCGCACCGAGGGATTCCTGCGGGGCGGCAGCAGCGCCAACGAGTTCCATTTCATGGCCAGCGAAGTCAGCCGGGAACGTCCGGTGGATTACCAGGAGCTGGCCCAGCGCCTCGAATCCGAGCGCCGCCAGGGCGGCTTCCTGGTCTGGGTGCTGGGACCGGCCCTGGTCCATTCGCGGGCCCGGTCCGACCTGGAGTGGTTCATCCGCGAGGGCTACGTCCACGCGGTGCTGGCTGGCAACGCGGTCGCCGTGCACGATATCGAAGCGGCACTCTTTGGCACCACACTCGGGATGACCGGCGCCGGGGTGCCGACCGCGGGCGGGCACAGCATGCACATGCGGGCCATCAACCGGATTCGTGCCGCGGGGTCGATCGCAGCGGCAGTGCGCAACGGCATCCTGACCGAGGGAATCATGCATGCCCTGGTCACGGCCAACGTGCCGTTCGTGCTGGCGGGCAGCATTCGGGACGACGGACCGTTGCCAGAGGTGATCTCCGACAGTTGTGCCGCGCAGGACGCGATGCGGGAGTACACGGCCCGGGCCACCGGGGCGGTGTGCATTGCCACGGCACTGCACGCGATCGCCGTGGGCAACATGCTGCCGGCGTTCCACCGCCACCGCGGCGCGCCGGAACCGCTGATGACCATCTGCGTCGACCAGACTGAGTTCGTCGTCAACAAGCTCCGGGATCGCGGGACCCACCAGGCTTATGGAGTCGTCACCAACGCCCAGGATTTCATGCACGTGCTGCGCGACTACGTTGAAGCATGCCGCCACTCCTGACGCCGACCGTGCCCGGGACCGGCCCCGGATGGGATGAGCTCGTTTCCCGGGTGACCGCCAACCTCCCCGCCGATGCCATCGATGGGATCTGGGTGTTCCGGGTCATTCGCAGCGGCGGTCGCGACTGGGGGACCGCCGTCATCAGCCGGATCGATGGCGACCGCCGCCGGATCTACACTGCCACCTTCGTGCAGACCGTCAAGGGCAAGCGTCGCGGCGCCTTTGCGGCCAATCTCGAGGAGCTGGGCAGCGGCCCCCTGGAAGCCCGGGAGGAGCTGCTGGCACTGGTGCCCAGGCGAACCGACGAGGATGACCCGCTCGTCGCGGTGCCGATCGAGTGCTGGTTCCCTCCGGCAGGAGCCGATGCCGGATCCGATGCCTGATCGCGCCGCCCTGCTGGAGCAGTTCCACCGCTGGCTCCGGGATCGGCGATTGCCGGTCACCCGCCAGCGCACCCTTGTGGCGGAACTCGTCTTCGGTGCCCAGGACCACCCCTCGGCCGACACGATCCGGCGGGAGCTTGAGCTGCACGGCGAACGCGTCGGCACTGCCACGATCTACCGGACCCTGGACCTCATGCTCGATGCCGGTTGCATTGCCGCCCATGACTTCGGCGACGGGCGGCGGCGCTTCGAGCCGATGGCGGCCCAGACCCGGCACGAGCACCTCGTCTGCCGCCGCTGCAAGCAAGTGACGGAGTTCAGCAACGCACCCCTGGAGCGGATGATGCAGCTGGTCGCCGATGAGCATGGCTTCCTCCACGAGCGCCACCGGGTCGAGGTGCACGGGCTCTGCCCCGACTGCCGCCGGCGCGACGTCGGCTCGCTCTCACCGGCCAGCGCCCGATGAGCGACACCCCCTCACTCTCGATCCTCATTGCCCTGCTCGCCGGGGTCCTGAGCTTTCTGTCGCCCTGCGTGCTGCCGCTGGTCCCCTCGTATCTTGGCTTCATTACCGGCCTCAGCGTCGACGAGATGACCTCGCGACGCAGGGTGGCCATGGTGCACGCCCTGCTCTTCGTGCTCGGTTTTTCGCTGGTGTTCATGCTCCTCGGTGCCGGGGCCACCGCCCTCGGCAAGACACTCAGGTTCTATCAGGACTGGATTGCGCGGGCGGGCGGCGTCCTCATCATCTTCTTCGGCCTCTACTTGATGGGGGTCTTCAAGCTCGGCTTCCTCCAGATGGAGAAGCGGGTCCATCTCGAGGACAAACCGGTGGGGTACCTGGGCACGGTCCTGGTCGGGGTGGCCTTCGGGGCGGGCTGGACGCCGTGCATCGGGCCGGTGCTCGGCGCCATCCTCGGCCTGGCCGCCACCGAGGCGGATTTCCAGCGCGGGATGATCCTGCTCGGGGCGTACTCCGCAGGGCTGGCCATTCCATTTCTGCTGGCGGCCTGGGCCGTGGAGAGCTTCTTCGAGTGGTTTGCCCGGTTCCGCCGCTACCTTCCATGGGTCCAGCGGATCAGCGGGCTGCTCCTCATCGTGGTGGGCCTGCTCCTGATTACGGGTGAGTTTACGCGGCTGGCGGGGTGGCTGCAGGGGCTCACGCCCGAGTGGCTCCGGGGCAAGCTCTAGCTCGCAAGGCCGGACCCTGAACTGTGCGAGAACGATCGGCGCGGTCGTCCCCCCCTTGATGACGCCCACGACCGTACCACCCGCGGCTGTCGCGCGCAATGCGCCGGCCGGGTACGCCGTCGGCCGCTGCCGTCGGCACACATTCTGGGAGGCACCATGCAGGCACCGATCCGCTTCGTCCTGACATCAACCATCCTGCTCGCCGCGTGCGGGGGCGGATCACCCGACAGCAAGGTAGCGGTGGCCGACTCGCTCGATCGCGACCTCGCCATGCCCGCCGCGGAATCCACCCTGGTCCTGAACGATCTGCCGGTGCCTCCCGGGGAGCAGCCAGCCCTGATCCTGCAGCCCCCCACCCGGACGCCCCCGATCACCCGGAC
>JAWXBA010000093.1:0-4040 GCA_034439775.1 Gemmatimonadota bacterium
GGTGAGGGACAGTGAGGTCGGTGAGGTCAGCGGGGGCAGGGGGGCGGGTGGTGGAATGACCGAGGCCGCGCTGGATGCGGAATGCTGCGATGCGCTGGCGGCATTGAGAGATGGTGTGTTGGGGTAGGCCTCTACACCCCGGCCCGCTGGCCGGACGCCAGCCCCTCAGGGCAGGGACCGCAAGACCCCACCGAACACCGCTCCCACCATGGCACCGACCAAAAGGCCGAGCAGGGCACCGAAGGCTGCGCCGAGCAAGGCGCCGCGGCGAACTGGTGCGGAAAAGCGGTCGCACTCGGGGAGGGAAGAAGCTGGGGTCACGGGTGCGAGTTCGGGCAGGGAGGGAAGTGAGTCATCCGCGTCCGCGTCCCGCGCCGCTGCCCCTTCGCAAGGCTTGAAAACTGGTGTCTGCGGGTCAGATGGAACGGTCATCGCCAGTATTCCCTGGTGGAGCGAGGCCGAGTACGCCCCGCCGCCGGTGAGGAGCAATGCCAGGAGAGCGCTTGTGGCGTGCAACATGGCGGGATCCTCGTAGGGGGAACTTCAACCGACGCCAGAGTGTTGTTCCAACCTTGGTGGGCCCACGGTTCGCGACAGGCCAGGGCGCGCCGAGATCGGTTCACGGCGTCAGCCCGGGCAGCGAAAACCGAACCGGGAAAGCGGGCATCATTCCTCCTGGAGTTGGCCACTGGCGTGAGGTTCAAGGGCGATCATTCGAAACGAGATCAGGGTCCATCCTGGGGTGAAGGCTGACAAATCCAGCTAGAACACGATCCGCAGTTGCATACCAACGCCCGGCTTGCCCGAGACAGGATGAAGCGTGGTAAGCGGCATGACCGCCCAGCGTTCGCCCTTCGACAGTGACCCGATCGTCCCGCCGATGAGCATTCCAGGCACTGCCCCGGCCGCGGCACCCATGATGGGTACCACCACAGAGGAACCAGGGTCCCGATCGCCCTCACCAAATGCTGAGGCCAATGCATACAGGCCGACGGCTCCCAACCCCGCACCGACCAGGCCACCAATAAACGCGCCACGACCAGCGTTCGAGCGCAGGGCTTGGACTGCCTGGAGACGGAGGATGGCAGTGGTCATGACGGTCACGGTGTCCGCTCGCCCATCGGGAACCAGGCGGACCGCGTCGGATCCGACCATCACGGGCGTGCCGGTGATCCGGGTGTGCGGTGCGTCGTTCAGGGTGACGCGGATTCTAGGTGGGGTGACAGCATTGGCCTCGGCCTGGCGGGCCACCAGCGAGGATGTGAGGGTGCCACCAAGTACCAAGGTGCAGAGCAGTGGGCGAATCATCAGAAGTCCCTCCCGACTGGGTATGGGGTGATGCGATGCGAACGGAGCCCAGGAATCGCAAGAAGGGGCCCCGCCGGGAGAAGGTCCCGATCGCCGGAGCTAATGCTCTGCCTGGGCAGGAGTTAGCACGTGTTGGGTGAGCCGCCTGCTATCCTCTGGTCTGTAATGGATCGTTACGTGAGAGGTGGTGGGTCGTGGTACTTGAGGGGGTCCGACGGTGCCCATGCTGCTGTGGCTCGCGCTCAGCCGGGACGGTGGGAGCCCTGCAAGACCTCGCACCGATGGACTGGGCGGAGCGGAGCTACGCGGGGTGGGTGATCAAGGAGGTTCTACGACTTTACCCGTTGCTGGCGCCTTCGGCCCACCAGGGCAGGCGCACCATCGGTGTGGTCGCTGCTGACTCTCAAGCCCAGTGGGCCGGTGTGGATGGTGGCGGAACGACGATTGCGAGGGCAGGGAGAGTACCCGAGCGGCAGCGTTGATTCCGTAACGATGCATTGTCCTGCCAGGCGGGCGTAACGGCTTGATACTCTTCATGGAGTACGAAGCTCCCGCGGGTCTCCCGCGAACATGTTTCCGGTGAATGGTTTGGCCTCGCGGGAGGGGGATGGCGATCATGGCCTCCCGGTTGCCCTGAAAGACCCTGGACGCCGAGACGGCGCCGGCATCCCGCCGGAGCTCGGCGCGGCACAACCCAGGAGAAACCATGCCCAGTTCCATGGCGCCAATCCTGCTCTCACTGCTCAGCCTGTCGGCGGGTTGCGCTGGAGATGTCCTCACCGACCCGGAAATGGGCGCCGCCCTCCTGCGGACTGGTGGCGCGGCCGTGGTGCGCCCCACCGGCGGCCGTTGCAGCATCGAGGGCCAATTGATCTCACGCCCGGCGCTGAACCCGAGGTGCTCGCGTTGACCGGGGTATGCCAGGTCGAGCATCTGGGACGGGCCAAGATGACCGCCACGCAGTACGTGTACAGCGACGGGCATTTTGCCAACCAGACCATCTATGCCGCGGCGAACGAGGACCTGTTGGCCACCGACTTCACGGGTCAGGTGGCCGGCCAGGATGCCAGCAGCTTTCCGATGATTACCGTCACCTTTGTCGGCACCGGGACGTATGACTGCCAGCGTTCCACGGGGCGGTTTGCCGGGGTGTCCGGATCGGACGCGGCGACCGGGTCATCCGTCGGCCGTATTGCGTGACCGCGGACTCGGCCGGCGCGCTCCTTGGGGGAAGCATGACAGGCACACCCTGCAGTGGGATCGGTTGGACTCATCCCGGGACGATCTATCGGCCGGTAGCGCAGCCCCGGTGACCGCCGGTTCTCCTACCGCCTTCGGTGTCGCCGCCCTGGTGGGGCTGTCCTGACCCTGCCACAATTTGTCCTTGTCCCAGTAGCGCACCCCGCCTCGGGGAGTTCCCCCGAGGCGACCCACGGAAGGAGTGATCCATCCCGATGCGATCACACGGAACTCAGCCCGTTCCGAAGGATGCGCGTGTCACGCTCCTGATGCTTGATGGCGCGCGCCCCGATGTATTCCGGCATCTCATGGATCGTGGCGATCTTCCGCACCTTGCGCGGCACCTGATGGTGACCGGAGGGATCACCGATGCGACGACCGTCTTCCCGTCAACCACGGGAGTGGCGTATCTGCCGTTCCTGACCGGCTGCTATCCAGGGACCTGCAACATTCCAGGGATCCGGTGGCTCGACCGCGCCAACTACGCCGGGCATTGGTGGAGAGATCGCGCGCAGGTCCGTAGCTACTGTGGGAGTCAGGGGGGGCAGCTCAATCACGATCTTGCGCCGGGGATTCGGACCCTTTTCGACATTGAGCGAGACAGTCTGGCCATTTGTACTCCTTTCTCCCGTGGGCTTCCACCCAGTCGCGTTCGGTGTGGTACAGCACGGGCCATTTGGGGTGGCGTGGCGCATTACACAATGGGGTATGCCAAGTTGGAGTCGGCCGTGGGCACGGCGTTGGTGCGCGCGGCCCCGGCGCAGCATCGATTTACGTTTGCGGTCTTCCCCGGGGTGGACGGCGTTACGCATTATTGTGATCCCTGGCACCAAGACGTACTCAACATCTACCGACAGTTCGATCGCATTTTCCGTGACTATGTGGCGGCTGGCGGCACCGATGGAGACCACCTAACGCTGCTGGTGAGCGACCACGGCCTATCGCGCATTGAACGACATGTGGACCTGGCGGTGGCCTTCGAGCGCCACGGCAGCGCGGTGTTGCGGCACCCCATGCACCTCTGGCGACGTGACCCCTCGGTCGCGGTGATGGTTTCTGGGAATGCGTCGGCGCAGATCTACCTCGTACCCAACACACCGCGTGCCTTCCGTCAGGATCTGTCAGCCATAGAGGCGGGGCAAGCTGGGGTTTCCGGAGAGATCGTCCGACGGCTGGCACAACTCCCCGGAATCGCCATGGTGGTGGCCACCGAAGGGAACGATGTTGTCGTGGTGAGTGCCAACGGGCGCGCGCGCCTCAGCGTGGATGTGGCGAACCGGATTCGCTATCTCCCCGAATGTGGTGATCCCCTTTTACTCGGGGGAGAGGCTGAACGACATGAGCGGGAGTGGCTTGCCTTGAGCCACGATGGCGCGTTCCCAGATGCTCCCACACAGTTGATGCAGCTTTTTCGCGCCCAACGCACTGGCGATCTCGTCGTGATTGCTGCTCCCGGAACAGACTTGCGTGAGGAGTGGGAATACCCTGAGCAC
>JAWXBA010000094.1:0-4246 GCA_034439775.1 Gemmatimonadota bacterium
GGGGAATGGGGAATGGGGAATGAGAGGAGTCAGGGGGAGCTGATTGGCGCTGGGGGCGGACCCGAAGCGCCGGGTCGGCCACTACCTCAGCCTCGATTCCCCATTCCCCATTCCCGGTCTATTACACCTCCAGCGCCTCCATGCGCTGTCGCGCCATCCGCAGCGGGATGACCGTCGCGGCGCCACAGAGCATCACCACCAGCCCCAGCCGCACCAGCGCCGAGAGCGTCATGCCGGTGGGCTCACCCGCTTGGGCGGAGCGCAGGTGGTCGGCTACCGCACCCGCCTCGATCACGGTGATCAGGGCCAGGAGCAGGACGGCGCTCATCATGAACGCCATGCCCCCGAAACTGGTCGGGATCTGGGCGGCGTTCTCGCTCTCGAATTGCGGATAGATGGTGCCGAAGCCGAGCGCCATCGCGGTTACCCCGAGAGTGAATGCCGCAATCGTCACCACCGACAGGACGGTCATGAACGGTGAGGCCTGCAGGATGTCGGCGGTCACCACGGTGATGATCAGTGCCAGGATGAGCAGCGGGAGGGTGCCGATCCAGTACTTGCTCCAGAGCATTGCCCGGAGGTCGAGCGGGCTCGACTTGAGCAGCCAGAGCTGGCGGCCCTCCAGCGACACCGAGGGGAAGACGAACCGCGCCGCGATCGCGGCCAGCACGAATCCCGCCAGGCCCTGGTTCAGGAACATGACCATCGTGATCAGGGTGTAGGGCACCTGCTCGCCGGTAAAGAGTGGCAGCGCCTGGATGTTGAAGATGTAGACGATCAGCAGCACCGCCAGCAGGATCAGTTGGCTCCACTGGGTCGTGTCACGGAAGAAGAGTCGCAGGTCCTTGAGGATGAACTCCCGGCGGGTCACCGGCAGCCATCGCACCAGACTCCCCAGTGCACCTTGCCACTTCCGCCGTGCCGGGGACTGGTGGGAGCCCTCTTGCGCCTTGGTAAAGCCGACCGCGTACAGCGCCTGGTGCAGCGCGGCGCCGGCGGTGATGAATGCCGCCGCGGTGCTCCACAGCAGGAATGGCGGCAGGCCATCGGGCACCCGCTGGAGCCAGTTCATCAGCATGCTGGCCGCCCACTCGCTCGGCAGCAACGCGTGGCTGGGTGCCTGCAGCAGGATGATGAACTCCACCAGGTTCTGGAACCCCTCCGGCCGGGCCAGCTGCTCGGGGCGCGCCATCCGGAGCCAGAGCACCACCGCCGCCACCAGCGCCAGCGCCAGCAGGCTCAGCACATCGCGGGCGCGCTTGGCCGGGAAGACATTGACCAGGATCAGGGTCAGGGCGGTGCCGATCACGGCCGGCAACAGGAGGAACGGCACCAGCGCGGCCACCGCCACCAGGGGAAACAGCCAGCCGCCGTCAAAGACCAGCCCATAGGCGGTCAGGATCGGGACCACCATCAGCCCGACCATCCATGAGGAATGGAGCGTCGTCTCGATCAGCTTGGCCAGGTAGAAGCGCAGCCAGTCGAGCGGGGAACTGACCAGCAGGTCGAGATCCTTGGCCAGGAAGAAGGTCGAGAGGGAGGTGACCAGGTTGGAGAGCAGCAGGATGGAGAAGAATGCCAGCAGCGCCATGCCGAGCATTTTGCCGGCCAGCAGGCTGCCGATTTCCTCGACCCCGCGGAAGTAGCTCAGGACCCGGTACGACAGCCCGAAGACCACCGACCAGAAGCCCACTCCAATCAGGAGCAGCAGCAGCCCGCGCGTGCCGGCGCCGGAGCGTTCGCTCCTGATGCGGGCCAGGGCGCTGCGCCATTTGGGGCTCGAGACGGTCCAGACCGACGCCTGGCGGATCGCGCCGGCTTCAGTCGCCAAGGACGGTGCTCAGCACGGCGTCCGACACCCCGCCGGTCAACCGGAGGAAGAGCTCCTCCAGCGTGGCGTTGCCGGAGGAGGTCTGCTCGCGGATATCGGCCATCGTGCCGCTCGCCACGATCCGCCCGCCCTGGATGATGGCGATCCGGTCGCACATCGCCTCCGCCACCTCGAGGGTGTGGGTGCTCATCAGCACGGTGCCGCCGCGGTCCACGAAATGGCGGAAGATCTGCTTCAGGAGGTGGGCGCTCCGGGGGTCGAGTCCGACCATCGGTTCATCCACCACAATGACAGCGGGGCGGTGCACCAGGGCGCTGGAGATGATCAGTTTCTGGCGCATCCCATGCGAGTAGGTCTCGGTCAGCTCGTCTTTCCAACGCCCCAGCTCGAACAACTCCAGCAATTCGTCGATCCGGCGCTCGATCTCCGGTCCATCCTGGCCGTAGAGAGCAGCCACGAACCGGAGAAACTCGGCGCCACTGAGCTTGTCGTAGACGTAGGGACGGTCGGGAATGAACCCCAGGCTGGTCTTGGCGCGGACTGGATCCTGGGCCACGTCGACCCCCGCCACTTCCACCGTCCCGCTGGTGGGACGCAGGATCCCCGCGATCATCCGCATCGTGGTGGTCTTGCCGGCGCCGTTGGGGCCGAGGAAGCCGTACAGCGTGCCGGCCGGGATCTCCAGGTCAATTCCCTGGACTGCCGTGAAGCTGCCGTACCGCTTGGTCAGCTGGGTGAGTCGAATCATCGGCCGCCCGGGGTAAGCGTTTCCACCCTGAGCGCCGCGGTGCGCCACAGGGTCTCGAAGGGCCGGCCCTGGCCCCCCTCTGCTATCCGCAGGAGCCGTGCCGAGGCTGGGGCGTGACCGGACACGGGATCCACCGGGGTCCACCGCCCTCCGATCCATACCTCTGCCCACGCGTGAGATAATAGCTCCCCGCCCGCCACGGCAAGCCCGG
This sequence comes from Gemmatimonadota bacterium, assembly GCA_034439775.1. Taxonomy (GTDB): domain Bacteria; phylum Gemmatimonadota; class Gemmatimonadetes; order Gemmatimonadales; family GWC2-71-9; genus JAWXBA01. The sequence goes on from JAWXBA010000094.1 coordinate 2,791, forward strand.
TCACCACCCGCGCCGGGAGGCCGCCAGCCCGGGCCAGGGCCACCAGGAACCCCGCCATCGCGGCCGGGGTCCCGGTCCACCGACGGGCAGCAGGCACCACCTCGGGATAGCCCATGGAACTGGTGTCGAGGGTCACCCGTTGCGAAACCCACCGTGTCAGGCGGATCACCGAGTCCCGTGCGGTAGTCGCGCCCGCAAATGCGGTGTCGGCCAGGAGCCGGGTGCGGCCCGTTGGCTCTCGCCGTCCAGTTGGCGGATCAAGGTACCCCGCTGGTGCGGAATCCGAGCCCGTGGGCCATTGCCTGCTGATCGTCAGGATCCCGCTGTCGCTCGCCTGTGCCCCCCCAGCCAGGTGGTCGATGGCGCTGGGATCGAGCGGCCGATCCACCCGGGACAGGCGGTAACTCAGGGTGGCGGTGGCAGTGTCCAGTCGGATGCCGGAGGTGGCAAGCGACCGGAGGCCCGCCAGCGTGCGACGCGGCACCGGCCCGGACATCCGCAGGGAGTCGCGATACAGGGTATGGCTGTAGTCGAACGGGGATCGGGTCAGGGTGACCCCGAACAGCGTTTCCACGCGGACCAACCGGCCGACACCGTCCACCCACCACTGTTCCGGCAATCCACCGGCGTCCACCGACAGATGCCAAGCCTGCAACGTGTCGATGGTGATGGTGCGCCAGACGCTGGCCAGGGTGTCGTACTCCACGCTGTCCGGCAGAATGAAGGTGGTGTCACCCAGCACCGAACCGCTCAGCGTCGTGGTGCGGCGTCGCTCCAGGTCCGCTACCGGTTCTGCAATGACTTCGCCCGCCACCAGTCGATTGCCATAGGCCAGTCGCAGCGGCAGGATCCCGGCGATGGTGGGGCGGGGCCCGATCTGGCGCACCGTCGGACCGCCCTTGCCATCCGTGCTGACGGAGTAGGCCTGCAGCGTATCGATCTGCGCCTCCACCAGGACCGTCTGGCTCCCGGTCGGGTTGCTGGTCCGCCGGGAGGCGGTCTGCAAGGTCAGCGCGCGGGTGGTGGTGATCTCCGTCAGGGCCAGATGGCGCCGGATGCCCTCCCCGACCGGGAGGTCCAGCGCCAGCAGCTCCTGCATCTTGAAGCCGGTTGGCAGGGTGTCCCAATTGAGGTTGAGGACGCCGATCTGGAGGGTGCCGGCATCGACCCGGAAATACTTGGCGTCGGGGGAGAGCCGGGCGGCGCTGGCCGTCATGCTGGAGGCTTCGCCCTGGAACAGTTGGCGACGCGCCAGCCAAGCCAGCGCGGCAATCCACACCACCATGACTATCCGGCCAATATTCCGTCGACTCATGCCACTCCCCGCTGAAGGCAGGACTCCATGCACCCGGCGCCAGCCCATGCCCAACCCCGGGGCGCCTCCCGGCAACCTGCAACATCGGGACCGCGGGGGGGCAGGGAGGGCGGGTAGGACGAGAAGGGCGGACAAGAAGGA
>JAWXBA010000095.1:0-6966 GCA_034439775.1 Gemmatimonadota bacterium
ACGAGGGCAACCGACTCCCCGAGCGCGAGGGGATTGCCCGCACCAAGGCCCTGCTGGAGCGGGTGCACGATCAGTTGGCCAGTTAGCGAGGCTGGGACCACAATTCGTAGAGGAGCAGACTGATGACTGACCGCACCACCCGACGCGAGTTCCTGAAGACTGCGGCCGGCGCCGCTGCCGTGGCTGGGTCCACGACCCTGCTGGACGGTTGTGCGGTAGCTGCCGGCCCGGCCGCCGCCGCGGGCGTGCCTCCCACCCCCCCACGCGTCGCCGACGCGGTCAACGTGGCGGTCATCGGCACTGGCGGCATGGGCAGCGGCCACATGAACGCCTACCTGAAGTTTGCCAAGGATGGCGCCGAGCAGGTCCGGGTCGTCGGCCTGTGCGACGTCTGCCAGCCGCGGCTCGACGTGGCCAAGGCGCGCACCGACGCCCAGCAGGGCGGCTCCGTGGACCTCTACAGCGACTATCGGGAGCTGCTCAAGCGTCCCGACCTGCACGGGGTGGTCATTGCCTCCCCGGAGCACTGGCACGGCCCCATGGCCGAGGATGCCATCCGGGCCGGCAAGGATGTCTACGTCGAGAAGCCGATGACGCTCCGGCTCGATGCCGCGCTCCGGCTCAAGGAAGTGGCCGATGCCAACCCGAACGTCCGAGTCCAGGTCGGCACCCAGTACGTCATGTACTCCAGCTATATCGAAGCGAGCCGGATGATCGCGGCCGGCAAGATTGGCAAGGCGGTCTCCAGCCAGACCAGCTACTGCCGCAATTCCAAGGACGGCGAGTGGCTCTATTACGCCATCGACCCAGCCTGGCAGCCCGGCGTCAACCTCGATTGGGATCGCTGGTGCGGCCCGCTCGGCCGGGCCGACTGGGATCCGGCGGTCTACGCCCGGTGGCGCCGGTACCGGAAGTACTCCACCGGCATCATCGGCGACCTCCTGGTGCACCGGATCACCCCGCTGATCATGGGCGCCAACCTGGGCTGGCCCACCCGCGTGGTGGCCTCTGGCGGACACTATGTGGACAAGGTCATGGAGAATCACGACCAGGTCAACATCAATATCGAGTTTGAGAACGAGCACACCATGATCGTGGCGGGGTCCACCGCCAACGAGGTGGGACTCGAGACCCTGATCCGCGGCCACAAGGGCAACATCTACCTCGGCGGTCGCACCCTCACCGTCCGTCCCGAGCGGCTCTTTGCCGAGGAATTTGACGAAGAGACGATCGATGGTCCGAACGAGGGCGACACCCAGGACATGCTGCGTCGCAACTGGCTCAATAGCATCCGGACCCGGGAGCCGGTGGCCAGCCCGGTGGAGCTCGGCACCAAGGTCATGGTGATCGTGGACCTGGCCACCCGGTCGATGTGGGACGGCGCGGCGTACCTGTTCGATCCCGCCACCAAGACCGTGCGGAAGGCCTGACGCCGAGACACCTGGCGCTGGCCGTGACCGCAATGGGCACCCGGTTCGAGGTGGTGCTCCCTGCGGAGAACCCCGAGGTGCTTCGCCCCGCGGGAGAGGCGGCGCTGGCAGAGATCGAAGAATGGCATCGGAGGCTGTCCCGGTTTGAACCGGACAGCCTCCTGCAGCACATCCACCGGGCGGCCTTCGATGCGCCGGTGTCGGTGGATGGCGACATGATGGCGCTGCTGGAGGATTGTGTCGCCGTGTGGCGCAACTCCGACGGGGCGTTTGATCCAAGCCTCGGCTCCGGCATGGAGTCCGTGGCCCTCGACCCGACCGCCAGGACCATTCGATTTGCTCGCCGCGGGGTCCAGTTGGATTTCGGGGCCGTCGGCAAGGGACACGCACTCGACTGCGCGGCCCGGGTGCTGCGCGAAGCCGGGGTGGAGTCGGCACTGATTCATGGCGGCACCAGCAGCGTGTTCGGTCTGGGATACCCACCTGGCGAGTCGGGGTGGAAGATTGCCCTGGCCGGCAGTGGCGATCCGCCAATCGTGGTCACCCTGACCGACCAGGCGCTGGGTGCGTCGAGCAACGTCGGCCGGGTGCATGTCATGGACCACCGGCATGGGAAATCCAGCGCGTCCCGCACTCTGGCCGCCGTGACCGGCCCCTCGGCGCGGCTCTGTGACGCCTGGAGTACCGCCGCGTTGGTGATGGGTGAGCGCCCGGCCAGGCTGCCCGATGAGTACGAGATGTTTCTGGTTCCGTAAGACCCTTCAACCGATCCATTCGGACTCCACTCTTGTCCAGGCGGTCCTTGTGCTCAATCTGAATGGCCCCCGGGTCCTTCTTGCGCTCGGTGCAGGCACCCTTCTCGCCGCCGGATGCCGAGAGGCTCGGCCACGCTACCCGGGGATGGCCATCATGGGCCTGTACAGCGTGGTGATCGACTCGCAGGTGCACGGGGCGCCGACCGAGGCGCAACTGACGGCCATGAGCCCGTTCCTCAGCAGCGAGCTCCGGGAACTCCTTCACGCCGCGACCCTGCTGCGCAACAACGACATCGAAAACTTCCCGGACGAAGAACCATCCTTTGCCGATGCCAGCCTGTTCACCAGCTTGTTCGAGGGGCCAACCTCCCTGGCCATCCTCGCCGATCCGGCCGGGGCGGATACCCGCCGGCTCGCCGTACGATTTACCTATGACCGCTCCCCACCCACGATCACCTGGACGGACACGGTGGTGGTGATCGAAGAGGGCGGTCGGTTCGTGGTGAGCGATGTGGCCTACGGCGGTGACTGGGAGTATGCCAACCGCGGCACCCTGCTGGGCACACTTCGGAGCCCACAAGAGCCCTCACCAGGTGTCGCCTGGACGCTGCGCCTCGATGGTATCGGCACGATCCGGGTGGGGATGACCATTGCGGAGGTCGAGCAGCAACTGGGCGGCACGGCACGGATCGAGCGGATCGAGCCCGGCGACGCATGCGGCTACGCCTTCCTCGCTTCCGTTCCCGGGGGGATTTCCTTCATGCTCGCGGGAGACACCGTGGTGCGGGTGCAGGTGGATACCACCGGGATCCTGACGGAGGCCGGGGTCGGCGCGGGGACCACTGAGGCCAACACGCTGACCCGGTACGGCGGCCTGATCCGGGTAGAGCCGCACCCCTATACCGGGCCTGAAGGCCACTACCTGATCGTCGATGACCCGGCGCGGCCGGGGTATCGGATGATCTTCGAGACCGATGGCAATGTCGTCACCAGCTTCCGGGCCGGCCGGCTCCCCGAGGCAGACCTCATTGAGGGGTGCGCCTGATGAGCTGGCCGGCGTCGATCGGGGTCGGTGTCCTGACCGGACTGGTCGCCGGCTTCCTGGCCGGGTGGATCGCCAATCTCACGGTCGGCTGGTACCGGATGTCCAGCTTTGAGGGAGCGTCCGGGTACTTCATCGTGGGAATGGCGCTACTTGGTGCCATCGCCGGACTCGTGCTCGGGGTGATCGTCAGTCGCACCCTCGGCTCGTGGAAGGAGCCCTCCTTCTTCAAGGCCCTGGGCACCGCCCAGTTGTCCGCCCTGCTGCTCCTCGGCGCCATCGGTGGGGTCACCCGCCTCATGGCCGACGTCCCGCCGCACCTCAATGGGCAGACCATGCTCGTGACCATTGAACTGCGCTGGCCCGAAGGGCGGCGACCGACGGCCGCGCCGGACAGCGCCGAGTGGTACCTGCGCCTGGGCGCGGTGAGCGGCAGTGTGGCCCGGGCCAGCGTCGAGGGGCCGCTCTGGCGTGGGGACGCCCGGCAGGAGGCGGGCCGCTGGATCGTGCCCGGCGCCGTGGATGTGTTCACTAGTCGCGGCAAGCGCATGCTCAGCGTGTCCCCCGACGACCTCGTTGGTGAAGGATTCATCGTTCCACTCCCCGGTCGACCCGGGGCCCACCACCTGGAGTGGAGTGACTGGTTGCCACTGCGAGAGGGCGTGGATCGCTTTTCGTACCGGTTTCGTGTCGTGCCCTCCAACCAGCCGATCCGGACCGACACCGCCGGTCCGTTCGAGATCGACCTGATTGCCAACGGAGTGGGGATGTACAGCTGGGACGGCAATCCGATGCGATGGACCGCTACCGGACACTTCGAGATCCGGCACCAGGGCGCCCCGGTCGTGATCGAACACCTCAGCCCTTCCGCCGACACAACAGGGCGCTTCGATCGTTTCGATGGGGTCGCGGTCGTGTCGACGCTGCCCGCCGCGCTACTGGTTCAGGTCGATGGCACCAGCGAGGGCGGATCGTGCTACCTCCTGGTTACCGGAGAAGCCGGCCTCAGGACGGACCTGGTGGGCCGCTGCGGCAGCGGGGTCCGGGGCAGCTACCTCTCGGTCGCCGGCGAAGGGACATCAGCGGCGGGGTACGCTCCGATGCTGACCGGTCGGCTCGACCGGGAGAGCTATCCCATTCCAGGGAGCTATCTGCTGCCCGGGGTGGTATTGGACACTCGCACCCTGACCTTCCGCCATTTTGCCACCGACGAGCTGGGCCAGGTGATTGACCGGATCGCTCCCCTGGGCATCGCCCCGGACGGATTGAGCCTGGTGCGGCTGGCCTGGACCGGTGACGCGGAGCAGACCGGACTCCTGGTGGTGGACCTGGAGGGTGCCAGCCCGACCCAGCTTCCAATAGACCGTGCGGTGATGCGCTGCGCCCAGATCGACGATATCGACTCGGCATGGCTCTCCCACTACTTCGAATGGGGTCCGGATTCCGACGGTCGCTTTCGACTGACGCCGCGCGGCAAGGTCACTCCCCTGCCTCATCGTGGCGTCCTGACACTCGATCATTCCGGCTACCGCGAGTATCGGCTCAGTCCTGCGTTGGAGTCGCTCCGGCCGGCGCTGATCGAGTTCCTGGTGACCAAGTTTGGCGCCGAACGCCTCCCTGCCGAACCTGAAGCCTTCTCGCATCAAGTTCGGATCGGGGAGGCCATCGTGTTCGTGAGCTATCGGGCAGAGGATGGGCACGTCGGGGTCTGGATGGATCGCGGCCAGGACACCGCACTGGTGGCCGCCATCGCCGAGCGGTTCGATGCGGCACTGCGAACCCTGACGTACGACCAGCATTTCAGCCGGTGAGCCGACCATGAAATTCCTGATCGCCGCCGCGGTGCTTGTCACCCTGGCCTTCGTGGGCCGAGCGTGGCTGGGAATGCGCGGCAACCGGCTGGTCGATCGTCCGATCGGCACCCTGGCCACGGTGCGCGTGCCTGCGCGCCTTGAGCCCTGGGCGCCCACCACCAACTGGCTCGGCACCCACTTCCGGCTGACCCGCCTGATCCAGAGCCTCCTGCCGGGCGGCAACCCTACCCATCACGAGGATATCGAGATCCTCCAACTGGCGCCCCGCCAGCTCGATCGCCTGGGGGAAAGGGCCCTGCCCTACCTGTTTGACGCATTGAGGTCCCTGGAGGAAATCTCCTGGGAGGAGCCCACCCGCACCGGGGGGAAGATGGTCCAGCACGGGAGCGCGTGGTACCGGACCGGCTCAATTGACCAGCGCGCACGCCTGGTGCGGTTCCTCGACTCCGCTCGCGGGGTCGCCATCATCTACCGGAGCCTGGAGCGACAGGGCTCGCGTGCCGACGCCGAAGCGTTGGTCGGGACGATCCTGGACTCCTATCAATTGGCGACCCCAGTCGCTGACCACTTCGGCTCGGTGGAGCGGGAGCTGGGCGGCGGGATCTTCATTTCGTTGCCGGTGGAGTTCTACGACCCATTCATGATGGAAGCTGACTCCAGCGGCGTGCGATGGATGCTCTATCGTCATCATCCCGATGCGGCGGAAGACTCGGCCGTCTTGGAGCGCGCCCTGGCCGTGGCCGCGTTCTTCGCGCCCGGCAGTGCGGCGCAGGAATCGGCGGCCCGCGCCATCCTGAGAGGAGAAGTCCTGCGCGAAGCGACGGTAACGGTGGAGGCGGAAGCCGACACGAGTGGGATGGAGGTGAGCCTGGTACGGCATGAAGCCGCCACCGGGGCCCAATCGGCGTGGCTGGTGACCGGCTTCGACGTCGCCCGCGGGGTGGGCCTTACCCTCCGGCTCTGGCAGCACGACGCCAGCCGAGCGGAAGCGGTGGCCATCGTGACGCGGGCGCTGCCCACTTATCGGTTTACCGGCGATCCGGCGTGGTTTGTACCATGAGCCAGGTGGCCACCTTCATCCGAGCCAACCCCGCCGTCGGGGTGATCCTGGCGGCGCTCGGGATTGTCGCAGTCGTCTTTACCATCCTCACTATCCTCATGACCCGGGCCGGCACATCCCTCCGGCCGCTGGTCTTCATGGGGGTGTTCCTGGCCATCGTCGGCGCGCCGCAGGTGGCGTTCCACCTGGCGCAGGCCCTCGAGTGGATCCCGAAGCGGGACTTGACCTGGGTGGCGGCGCGCGAGTTCTGGTTCTACCGTCCGGTGGTGCTGGTTCCGGTACTGCTCGTCCTGGTGGCGCTGGCCACCCTCTGGTTCTTCAAGGGGAGCAGCTGGGCGTCCACGGTGCCGGCAGTGGCCGGTGTTGCGCCGCTCCGCCAGGATGCGCTCCGGCAGCGGCTGCTGGCGGCAAACCAGGTGGATGCGCCGTACACCGTGGCCGAGGAACATCCTGGCGGCCGGATCGTGGTGACCTGGCGGTTTGCCGACGCCAAGTGGGTGGACATGGCGCGGGCCCACGGCCTGCGCCGCAGCCATCGCCTGCTGCTGGAGTTGGACGAGGCCCGCCAGGTGGTGCGACCGACCGAGCAGTTTTCGGCGCTGGACTGGTCGGCGGGGCCGAGGGGTGGCGGCGTGCACTGGCGGACCGGGATAGGGATCACCTTTTTCCAGGTGGAACACCAGCGGGGGTTTGGGCTCCAGTTGGACGACCGAGGCCGCTTCCTGCCGCAGCCCTCGTACGCGTACTCCTTCAACCTGCAGGAGATGAAGGCTCCGTTCATCGCGGCGACGACGCAGGCCGGGTGGGATTGGCGGCCCACGGCATGGCACGGCCCCTCCTGGCTCCACTGGCTGACCCGCTGACC
>JAWXBA010000096.1:0-4029 GCA_034439775.1 Gemmatimonadota bacterium
CCTCCCTCCCCACGCAAAGCAGCATCACGCTCCGGACGCGGCTCTCGCCGACCAAGTACTGGGGACTGAGCTGGGACACCGCCTATAACGCCACCGATAAGAAGTTCGAGTACCACCGCTTGAGCCTCGAGCGCGACCTGCACGAGTGGCGGGCGGCGTTCAATTTTTATCGCAACCCCAACGGAAATTTCTCACTTTTCTTTTCAGTATTCCTGACCGATTTGCCAGACCTCAAGGCGGACTACAACCAGACAACTATCGCCAGATAGTGTCCGCAAAAGGGGACACTCGTGTCCGGGGCAAAATTGCAAGTGATTTAAATACAACGTGTTACAGATCTCCACCTAGGTGGCACGACCCCTGCTTTTGGTCCAGACAACCCTTGCCTGGACTTCGCAATGCGCCCCCGTTTGCTGCTGCTCACCTCGATCACGCTCGCCACCGCCGGCTGCCTCGAGGCAGGGATCTTCGACCCCGGACTGGGGCCGGACTCCCCCCGCAACCTGACCTACTATCTGGACCCGGTGGGGACCGGCACTGCCCACAACGGCATCCTGCTGCGGTGGGACTACGACACCGATCCCTCGATCGATCTCTGGTACATTTATGCCCGGGTCGGCACCGGGAATTTCCAGGTGATCGGCTCGACCATTTCTCCGAGCTTCCACGAGTCAGCAGTGCCGGCAGCGGAGTATTTCGTCTCGGCGGTGGACATCGACGGCAACGAGAGTCCCCGCAGCAACATTGTCGTGGTGGACAGCCGTCTGACCCTGGCGCATCCGACCACCCTCCGCACCGTCTCCCTCGATGGTGGCATTGCCCTCTACTGGTCGGACAACGCCTATCAGCAGGATCCCGACGGATTCCGGAATTACCGGGTGTACAGCACCGGCTATGATCTCGATGCCGACCGGTGCCTCAACGGTTGGCGCCTGGAAGGAACCACCGTGGCGCCGGAGTTCCATGCCGGGGCCCTGCCGAACGGATCGCCGCGCTGCTTCGGTGTCTCGGCGGTGTCGATCGAAGGCTGGGAGAGCCTCTGGTCGCCGGTGGGCCAGGACACCCCCCGCCCGGAGTCGCGCAACGTGGTCCTGACCGCCCGCCAGTTTGCCAGCGGGAGCGCCGGATTCCGGTTCTGGCGCGACCAGAACAACGACGGCCTCGCTCAACGCAGCGAGCTCGGTCTGGTGGGTTCGGGCAACGCCAGCGACATCGACTTCAGCGTCGAGCGTGACCAGTCGGGAAGCCTGATCCTGACCCCGATCCGGAATGGCGTTCGGCTGCGGGCGTGGACCAACGGTCCGGTCGCCGACCTGACCGAGGTCGACTATGCGCCGCTGTCCGGGTTTGGCAGGATGCCGCTGCCGGCCCTGCCCGGCTGGGGCTATGTCTGGGAGACGCCGGGGGTGCCGTTGGTCCGGTTTGGGGCGGTTCGGGTAACCCATGTTGGCCATGACTTCCTGATCCTCGACTGGGCGTTCCAGACTGATCCCGGCAACCCGGAACTCGGGCCGCCGGGCCAGTAGCACCACGGCCCCGGTGCGCTGGGGCGCCCGGGGGCGGTATCTTGGCCAGATGTCCGAAACCATTCTGCTGACCGGTGAGCACCTCACCATCGAAGATGTGGTCCGAGTCGCCCGCCAGCCTGGCACCCGGGTCGAAGCCTCCCCCGGCGCCGTGGCGATGCTCGCCCGGTCGCGCGCGCATGTGGAGCGCGCCGTGGCCGATGGGGCCACGATGTACGGCATCAACACCGGGTTCGGCAAGCTGGCAAACGTCCGGATTGCCCCGGACGCGTTGGACCGCCTGCAGGTGAACCTGCTGCGCAGCCATGCGGCCGGAGTGGGGGATCCGCTGCCCCGCGAAATCGTCCGGGCCATGATGCTGCTGCGTGCCAATGTCCTGTTGCGCTCCACCAGCGGTGTCAGGCCGGGGCTGGTACAGGCGCTGCTGGCGCTGCTGAACGCCAACATCGTCCCCTGGATTCCCGAACAGGGAAGTGTCGGCGCCAGCGGAGATCTTGCCCCCCTGAGCCATCTGGCGCTGGTGGTGATGGGCGAGGGTGAGATCCTGGATCCGGATGGGTGCTCTGCCCGTCCGACCGCGCTGGTGCTGGCGACCGGAGAACTGTCTCCTTGGCAATTCGGCCCCAAAGAGGGGCTCGCGTTCATCAACGGGACCCAGGCCCAGACCGCCATCCTGACGCTCCTGGTGCATGATGGCGAGACCCTCTGGCGGTCGGCGCTGGGGGCGGCAGCAATGAGCCTCGAGGCGCTCCAGGGCACCCCGGTACCATTGGATCCGAGGATTCACGAGGCACGCCCTCATGTGGGCCAGGGACGGGCGGCGGCCCTGATGCGCCGCCTGCTGCGCGACAGTGCCATCCGGGAGTCCCACCGCGACAACGACCCCAGGGTCCAGGATGCGTATAGCCTCAGGTGCACCCCGCAGGTGCTGGGGGCGGTGGCCGACGCGATCGCCTTTGCGAGGCAAGTGGCGGAGGTTGAGCTGAACGCCTCCACCGACAACCCGCTGGTGTTTCTCGATCGCGACGGTGGGGAAGTCCTCTCGGGGGGAAACTTCCACGGCCAACCGGTGGCCCAGGCGTTGGATCTCCTGGCGATCACTCTGACCACGCTCCAGGCCCTTTCCGAGCGGCGAATCGAACGCTTGGTGAATCCCGACTTGTCGGATGGGTTGCCCGCCTTCCTGACCGGCAATCCCGGGCTTTCATCCGGCCACATGATGGTACAGATCACCGCCGCAGCTCTGGTGGCGGAGTCGAGGACGCTGGCCTACCCGGCCAGCATCGGGTCGATCCCGACCGATGCGAACCAGGAGGATTTCGTGCCCATGGGGATGGCGGCAGCGTGGAAGGCGCGGCGGATCCTGCGAAATGCCCAGCAGGTGGTGGCGGCGGAATTTCTCTCCGCCGCTCAGGGGCTTGAGTTCCTCCTGCCGCTGACCCCGGGCCGTGGCGTCGCGGATCTGGTCCACCGGGTCCGAAATGGGGTGGCACAGATCGCTCCGCTCGGCGAGGACCGGCCCCCGGCCCCTGATTTGCGACAACTCGCCAGAGCGGTCGCGGAAGGGGACCTCGATCCCGGCGAGTAGGCCGCGCCGGATCGAGTCCGGAATGGCTTGCCCACGCCGGACCAGAATCCTATCTTCCACCCCTGCAACGTTTTCGGCCCATTCCTCCCACCTTCGAGCGGCATGAATCTGGACAAGCTCAAGGAAACCGCTCGACGGTTCGAGCAGAAGGAGGATTGGCGCCGCGCCATCGAGGTCTACCAGCGCGCCATTGCCGACCTCGAATCCCAGGGCGACCCGATCCCCGACCCCTCGGTGTACAACCGGGTCGGAGACCTCCAGATGAAGGTGTCCGATCACCAGGGCGCCGTCCGGTCCTACGAGCACGCCCTTGAGCTGTACGCCGATCAGGGCTTCTTCAACAATGCCATCGCGCTCGGCGGGAAGATCCTCCGGGTCGACAACACCCGGACCCCGGTCTACCTCCGGCTGGCCAGGCTGCATGCCCGGAAAAATGTGGTGCTTGAGGTGCGCCGTCACCTCGAGGACTACCTGGCGCGGATGCGGCGGGAGCACCAGCTCGCCAAGGCCGTGGACGAGCTGCGGAGCTTCGTGGACAAGGATTGCCGGGACGCCGAAATGCGCTCGGTGGTGACCGACCTCCTGGCCCAGGCCGCCCCGGCGGGTGATCCCGATGGGGCCCTGGACCGGCTGCTGGAGCAGCTCCGGGCGCGGGACGATGCCGATCCCGGCGGATCCTCCGCCGGGCCGGCCTCGATGCGCGGGCTGATCTTCCTCGATACCGATCCTTCGTGGGATCCCAACGAGGGTGGCGCGGGCATCGGGGCGGTCGAGGGACTGAACAGCATCGAGGGGACCCTCCCGGCTGCGCTGGACGGGTTGCCGTTGGTCGGCCTCGAGACCAGTGGGCCGATTTCAGCCGATGGGCTCATCATCGAGCATCTCGGGGGCGTCGAGCGCGACGAAGTGTCGTTC
>JAWXBA010000097.1:0-3069 GCA_034439775.1 Gemmatimonadota bacterium
ACCCGACACCTCCTAGCCTCGCGGTGTATGCACCGGCATCGGCGGCATGAACTCCCAGCGTCCCCGGGTAAAGTCGGGAATCGGCACCGGCATGCTCCGGTTGGCCACCGACTGTTCGGTCAGCGGGGTGATGGCGCTCCAGGCCAGGCCATCCCAGATGGTGTAGTCGGTCGGTTCGCCGGCAATCAGGGCCTGGATCAGTCGCTGGTCCTCGAGGAAATCCATCCCGCCATGTCCGGTCGTGGCCCGTTGCACCGCGGCATCCTTCCAGAGCGGGTGCTCAAACTCCTCGTAGTACGCGCTGAGTTCCTCCCAGCGGTGGTTCGGGCTGCGTCCCTCGATCATGACGCGGTTGGGGTACCCCTCGAAGATCCCCTTGGTGCCCTGCACGATGTTGACGCGGCTGTACGGCCGCGGGTTGTCGCAGTTGTGTCCCAGGATGATCGTCTTGCCCTTGACGGTCTTGATCAAGGTGGTGTTGATGTCGCCGAGCGAGTAGTACTCGTCGCGCTTGGGGTGTCCTGGCGGGAAGTGTTCGGCGGCGTAGGCGCGCAGGCCGCGACTGTTGCTGCTCATGGAGACCAGGTAGTCGAAGCGGTCGCCGCGATTGATGTCCATGCACTGGGCAATCGGGCCGAGGCCGTGGGTGGGGTAGAGGTTGGCATTGCGGCGCACCGCATGGGCCCTGCGCCAGAGGCCCTCGCCTGAGTCGGAGAACTTGATCTCGCGCAGGTCGTGCAGGTAGCCGCCCTCGCCGTGCAGCACTTCGCCCAGCAGGCCGAGGCGCACCAGGTTGAGGCAGAGCATCTCGGGACGATCGTAGACGCAGTTCTCCATCATCAGGCAGAGCTTCCCGGTACGCTCCGATGTCTCCAGCAGTTGCCAGCACTCCTCCATCGTGGTGCACATCGGCACCTCGGTGACGGTGTGCTTGCCGGCATTCATGGCCGCGAGCATGATCGGCGCATGCCATTCCCACGGCGTGGCGGTGTAGACCAGGTCGATGTCGGGCTGCTGGCACATCCGCTCAAAGTCCCGCGGGCCGTTGCTGTAACCGGTGGGCCGGGCAAACCCCTTGCTGACCACCAGGTCCTGGATCCGCGTCACCTTCTCGGGCACCACGTCGCAGATCGCCACCAGCTCGGCGCCGGGGATCGCAAGCAGGTTGTCGACGTGCACGCTGCCCATCCCGCCAACGCCGACAAACCCGATCCGCACCTTGGCCATCGGCGGCAGGTGCCAGGGATAGTCCATCGGGGAAGGCTGCGCCATCAGGTCGGCGGCGGGCCGGGCGATGGCCAAGCCCAGGCCGACCGCGGCACCCGCCTTGAGGACGTCGCGCCGGGAGGGGTGGTTGACGGGGGTGCCGTGGTGCTCCGACATGGGGGCTCCAGCGATGGGGAAAGGGGAACCCGGTAATATTACGTGCAACCGAGCCTTTCGTGGAGTGCAATGCAACCGATACTGGTGGTGCTGGCGGCTGGACTGGGGCGACGGGTTGGCGGTGACAAGCAGCTGGCGGGAATTGGCCCTGCCGGTGAGCCGCTGCTGGCCTACGCCCTTCACGACGCTTGGCGGGCTGGGTTTTCCCGCGCCGTGGTGGTGATCCGGGAGGGGCTGGAGCCGATCCTCCGCGAGCGCCTGGCGGGGTCGGTGTTGCCGGTGTCCTACACCCTCCAGGCGGTGGAACGGGACCGTCCCTGGGGCACCGGGCATGCCGTGCTGGCCGCAGCCAACCAGGTCGATGCCTCGTTCATGGTGGTCAACGCCGACGATTTCTACGGCGCGGGTACCTATGCCGCCATGGCCGGATTCCTTGCCGCCGTTCCGGCCTCCCACCCCCCAACCTTTGCCCTGGCTGCGTTTCCGCTGGGTCAGACCCTGTCCGATGAGGGGCCGGTCAACCGTGGAGTCTGCCGAGTTGCCCCCGATGGGTTCCTGGCGGAGATTCACGAAGTTCAGGGCATCCTGCCTGACGACGGGCGCTGGCCGGCCACCACGCCGGTCTCCCTCAACGCGTGGGGTTTTACCCCGGCGGTCTTTCCCCAGTTGAGCGCGGGATTTGCACTGTTCCGCAAGGCTGCCGTGGCCGCGGACGAGTACATGCTCCCGGCGGTCGTGAACCGGCTGGTGGGCAGTGGGCAGGCCCGGGTGGAGCTGCTGCCGGCCCCGGGGCCGTGGATCGGGGTGACCTGGCCGGCGGACCTGCCCCGGGCATCGGCCCATCTGGCACGGCTGGTGGCGGGCGGAGAGTATCAGGCGATGCGGCGCCAGGATGGCGTGTCTCCGGTGCCATGACTCGGCGTCACCTTGAGGTTGGGGCAGCATTCCTCGTCACGACGGTGTGCGGATGTCGTTGATACCAGCCATCCTGTCCGAATTTGCCCTCCCCGGAGACTTGCGCTCCGTGGTGCGGCACGAGGGTGGGCATATCAACGATTCCTACCGGGCGGTGGTCGGCGCCGGGATGACTGAGCGGACCTACCTCCTGCAGCGGCTCAACCTCGAGGTCTTCCCCGATCCGGACGCCGTGATGTCCAACTTCCAGATCGTCACCTCGCATCTGGCCGGAGCGGTTCGCCGCCGGGGGTATCCCCAGCCCGAGCGCCGGGTTCCCCAGCTGGTGCCGACCCGCCATGGTGGAGTGGTGGTGCGCGACGCCCAGGGCGGGGTCTGGCGGTTGCTGCAGTTCATCGAGGGAACCCGGTCCACCCGCCGGGCGGAGTCGGTGGAAGATGCGCGCGGGGCGGGAAAGGCCGTCGGTCAGTTCCAGGCGCTGCTGGCCGACCTGAAGACCCCGCTGGCCGAGACGATTCCCGGGTTTCATGATACTCGGGCCCGGATGGACGCGCTCCAAGCCGCGGTCGAGGAGGACCCGGTCAACCGGCTGGCGATGGTCAGTCGGGAGGTGGGTGTGATCCTGTCGCGTCGTGAGGAGGCGGAGCGACTCGAGGTGCTGCGGGATGCCGGCCGACTGACCACGCGAGTGGTGCACAACGACGCCAAGATTGCCAACGTCCTGTTCGACAAGCGAACCCGTGAGCCGCTCTGCCTGGTGGACCTGGACAC
>JAWXBA010000098.1:0-15995 GCA_034439775.1 Gemmatimonadota bacterium
AGGGGCGCCTATAGGGCGCCCGTACGGGCCCAGGGCTACGGGCCAGGGAGGGGCGCCCTATAGGGCGCCCGGTGGGTGCCCCGATGCGATGCCGACCCGACGCACAATAGGTAGAAACGGGCGCCCCATGGGGGGCACCCCGACGTGTCTGCAAGGAGCAAGCGATGCCGCGCGACAAGATCATCATGGAGTGCACCGACTGCAAGAGTCGGAACTACTTCACCAGCAAGAACAAGCGCCTCCACCCCGAGCGGGTGGAGTGGAAGAAGTTCTGCCCCCGGTGCAACAAGCACCTGGCGCACAAGGAATCGAAGTAACCGATGAGCCAGGGCGAAGCGGTTACGGCCCCCGGTGGCGCAGCGGGGTTCCTCGGCAGGTCGCGGGATTTCCTTGTGGCGGCCCGGGCGGAGCTCGGCAAGGTCACCTGGCCAACGCGGGATGAACTGTTCAAGGCCACCCGGATGGTGGTCATCTTTGCCGTGATCCTGGGACTCGCGATCGGCCTGCTCGACTGGCTGCTCAACGTGATCCTGGTCAAGGGCGTCGCCCAGCTGGCGCAGTAACCGGTCATGGAATACCGCTGGTATGCCGTGCAGACCACGGCCGGCCATGAGAACAAGGTCCGGACCCTGCTGAACATGCGGATCGCGGAAGACCCGCGCGTCGAGGATGAGAAGCTGGTCCGCCAGGCGCTGGTGCCGACCCAGGAAGCGATCGAGATCAAGGCCGGCAAGAAGCAGCTGGTGGAGCGGAAGCTCTATCCTGGCTACGTCCTGATCGAGACGACGATGAGCCAGGAGGCCCAGCATCTGGTCAACAGCGTGCAGGGGATCATCAAGTTCGTCGGCACCGGCCGGGCGCCGCAGGCGCTCCGCCCCGACGAGGTGAACCGGCTTCTCGGTGTCACCGAGGAATCAACCGACTCGGCGCCGAAGGAGGAGATCCCGTTCCTCATCGGCCAGGCGGTGGAGATCACCGAGGGCCCGTTCTCGGACTTCAGCGGCACCGTCGAGGAGATCCTCGCCGACAAGGGCAAGGTCAAGGTCTCGGTCAGCCTCTTTGGCCGGCCCACGACTGTCGAGATGGACTATCTGCAGCTGCGCGGGCATTAGCAGCGAGAAGTGTGAAGCAAGCAGTGTGAAGCAGGAAGTAGGAAGTAGGAAGTAGGCACGAGGTCAGGTAGGAGGTAGGAGGCCGCGGGCGTCGAGGGCGGAACCGAGCTGGGACGAGGAATCAACTTCTTCCGTCTTGCTTCTCCCTCCTCCCTGTCCCTCCAAACCTGGCGCCAGTCCGGCGCCCACCCGCGACCGCACGGGACACTGCGGCAGGACCACCGGTCGGGCAGCTGTGCCCGCCGGGAGCCGAACGAGGAGTACGATGGCCAAGAAGGTAGTAGCAATGGTGAAGCTCCAGTGTCCTGCTGGTGCGGCGAACCCGGCGCCCCCTGTGGGCACCGCGCTCGGTCCGCACGGCGTGAACATCATGGACTTCTGCAAGCAGTTCAACGCGCGGACCCAGAGTCAGGCCGGGATGGTCATCCCCGCCGTGATCACGATCTACGGGGACCGCACCTTCACCTTCATCACCAAAACGCCCCCGGCGCCGAACCTCCTGCTCAAGGAGGCTGGCATCGAGAAGGGCAGCGCCGCCCCCAACCGCACCAAGGTTGGCCGGGTCACCAGCGCCCAGGTCAAGAAGATCGCCGAAATCAAGCTGGCTGACCTCAACGCGACCGATATGGACGCGGCGATGCGGATGATTGCCGGCACGGCGCGTTCGATGGGCCTGGAGGTCATTGACTGATGCCACTCCAGGGAAAGCGGTTCCGCAAGGCGGCCGAGGGCGTCGATCAGGCCCGCGAGTACGCCGCGGGTGATGCGGTCGATATGGTCAAGAAGTCGGCCACTGCCAAGTTCAACGAGACGGTCGACATCGCCGTGCGCCTCGGGGTCGATCCCCGGCACGCCGACCAGGTCGTCCGGGGCACGGTGGTCCTGCCCCACGGCACTGGCAAGGCGGTCAAGGTGCTGGTCATTGCCCAGGGCGATCGGGCCCGTGAGGCCGAGGCTGCCGGCGCCGATTACGTCGGCATCGAGTACCTCCAGAAGCTCAAGGATGGCTGGCTGGACTGCGATGTCATCGTCGCCACGCCGGACGTCATGGGGCAGCTGGGCGCGCTCGGCCGGGTGCTGGGTCCCCGCGGCCTGATGCCGAATCCGAAGGCCGGCACCGTCACGATGGATGTGGCCAAGGCGGTCAAGGAAATCAAGGCCGGCAAGATCGAGTTCCGGGTCGACAAGACCGGCAACGTGCACGCCCCGATCGGCAAGGCGTCCTTTGAGGCGGCCCAGCTGGTCGAGAATCTCCAGGCGTTCCTGGACACGATTGTCCGTGCCAAGCCGTCCGCGGCCAAGGGCACCTACCTGCGGTCGGCCACGCTCTCCAGCACGATGGGGCCTGGCGTCCGCCTGGACACGGCGGGGTATCGATGAGCAAGACTGAGCGTCAATCCGAGGTGGAGTCCCTGAGCGAGCAGCTCAAGGGCGCACCGACTCTGTATGTGACCGACTTCACCGGCCTGACCGTGGAGCGGATGACCGACCTGCGTCGGCGCCTCCGCGCCGTGGGCGGGCGGTATGTGGTCGTCAAGAACACGCTGGCCGGGCGGGCCCTGGCCGCGAATGCCGTGGCGGGGCTCGGCCCCCACCTCGCTGGCCCGACCGGGCTGGTGCTGGCGGGCGATGATCCCCTCCCCGCGGCCAAGGCGCTGCTGGAGTTCTCCCGCACCGCCGACAACCGTCCCGCCGTCCGGGTCGGGCTGGTCGATGGCAAGCTGGTCGAGCCCGCGTACATCAAGCGGCTCGGTGAACTCCCCTCCCGCGAGGAACTGCTGGGGCAGTTGGCGGGTGCAATGAACGGCATTCTGTACCAGGTAGTCGGCGCCCTCGAGGCGCTTCGCGAGCAGCGTCAGGCAGCATCCTAACCGTCCGGAGAAGACACGATGTCCACTGCAATGAGTAACGACTCCATCCTCGAAGCCATCGGCGGCAAGACTGTGCTCGAGCTGTCCGAGCTGATCGAGGCGTTCAAGACCAAGTTCAACGTCAGCATCGTCGCCGCCGCCTCGGCGCCGGCCGCTGGCGGGGCCGCGGCCGCCGTCGAGGAACAGACCGAGTTTACGGTCATCCTCAAGGAGGGCGGCGCCAAGAAGATCAACGTCATCAAGGCCATCCGCGAGGTCACCAGTCTCGGCCTCAAGGAAGCCAAGGACCTGGTCGATGGTGCCCCCAAAGTTGTCAAGGAAGGGGTATCCAAGGCCGAGGCCGAGGAGCTCAAGAAGAAGCTCGAGGAGCAGGGCGCTGTCGTTGAGCTGAAGTAGGCCGCGGGCCGGTCTCCCGTTCCCGCCGGAAAGCCCGGCGGGGTACGGGCGATCGAGACCACGCCTCCTATTTCGGTGAGACGGCATGCAGACAGCACGCGACCCCTAATTCGCGACGTCGAAGAGCCCCGTGAGGGCGGCCTGGCATCTCAGGTCGCCGCTCGCGTCGGGGCCCCTTTGTGTTGCGTGAGAGTGTGACGATGGCAACTCCACAGCCGGTGATCAGTTTTTCCAAGCGCGAGGGCGGCATGGCGATGCCGCACCTCCTCGACATCCAGACCCGTGCCTTCCAGTCGCTGCTGGTGCCCGATGACGTCGACGGGCACCGTCAGGATGTGTCGCTGGAACGGGTCTTCCGCGACCTCTTCCCGATCGGCGATGTCAACGGCAAGTACTCCCTGGACTTCCTGCGCTATGCGCTGGGCGAGCCCAAGTACACCGTGGAGGAGTGCATCGAGCGCGACATGACCTATGCCGCGCCCCTCAAGGCGACCCTCCAGCTGGTGGTGTTCGAGGAAGTGGACGGCGACCGCCGTCCCAAGAACATCATCGAGAAGGAGGTCTACCTCGGCGAGCTGCCGATCATGACCCCGCTGGGGACCTTCGTGATCAACGGCGCCGAGCGGGTGGTGGTGAGCCAGTTGCACCGCTCCCCCGGCGTGGTCTTCGAGGAGGACACCCACCCCAACGGCCAGCGGCTGTACTCGGCCCGGATCATCCCGTTCCGCGGCTCATGGGTGGAGTTCACCATCGACATCCACGACGTGATCTACGTCCATATCGACAAGAAGAAGAAGTTCCCCGCCACGGCACTGCTCCGGGCCTTCGGTCATGGCGACAACCCGGACATCCTGCGGCTGTTCTTCGCCACCAAGTCGCTCAGCATCACCGGCAAGCTGGAAGGGCGCCAGGAGCGCCGCGAGGTCATCGGCTCCCTGCTGTCCGCCGACGTGCCGAACCCCGAGGATGCCGATGGCGCGCCGCTCGGCAAGGTGGGCGAGGAGCTCACCATCGAGCGCCTCAACGCCATGAAGGCGGTCGGCATCAAGGCGGTGACCGTCTTTGCCGGCTACACCACCCTCGACCTGACCGAGGACGAGCAGCCGACCACGACCCGGGACAAGGGCAAGCCGGTCCTGGCGTTCGATGTGGCCGACCCGGAGACCGGCGAGGTCCTGGCCGAGGCCAACCAGGAGCTGACCGACACCCGGCGCAAGAAGCTCGAGAAGGCCGGGGTGACCCGGGTGGATGTGCTGCTGCCCGCCGGCCGCGCCGAGTCGGCGCTGGTCAAGAACACCCTGGCCAAGGACCCGACCCACAGCGAAGCCGAGGCGCTGCAGCAGATCTACGCGCTGCTCCGGCCCGGCGACGCCCCGAACCTGGAGACGGCCCGGCAGCAGCTGCAGCGGCTGTTCTTCAACCCCAAGCGCTACGACCTGGGGCGGGTGGGCCGCTACAAGATCAACCAGCGGCTGCGGCTCAAGACCGACTCCAACACCACGGTCCTCACCGAAGAGGATTTCGTGGCGATCATCAAGTACCTGATCGACCTGCACGACGGTCGCGGGCACACTGATGACATCGATCACCTGGGCAACCGGCGGATCCGCTCGGTGGGCGAACTGATTGCCAACCAGTTCTCGGTCGGCTTGTCGCGGATGGCGCGGCTGGTCAAGGAACGGATGAGCATCAACTCCGACCCGGAGAAGATCTCGCTCGATGACCTGGTCAACGCCCGCACGGTGTCGGCGGTGATCCAGGCGTTCTTCGGCAGCTCGCAGCTGTCGCAGTTCATGGACCAGACCAACCCGCTGGCCGAGTTGACCAACAAGCGCCGGCTCTCGGCGCTCGGCCCCGGCGGCCTGACCCGCGAGCGCGCCGGGTTCGAGGTCCGTGACGTCCACTATTCGCAGTACGGCCGGATGTGCCCGATCGAGACGCCGGAAGGCCCGAACATCGGCCTGATCACCAGCCTCTCGACCTATGCGCGCCTCAACGATCTTGGCTTCATCGAGACCCCGTACCGGGTGGTCAAGAACGGCAGGGTCACCAGCGAGATCCATTGGCTCTCGGCGTCCGAGGAAGAGGACTTTGCGGTGGCCCAGGCCAACGCTCTGTTGAGCCCGGAAGGCGCGTTTACCGAGAAGCTGGTGCTGACCCGCCGCGGCGACGACTATCCGCTGCTGGCCCCGGAGCGGATCCAGTACATGGATGTGGCGCCGGAACAGCTGGTGTCGATCGCCGCCGCGCTGATCCCGTTCCTGGAGCACGACGACGCCAACCGCGCGCTGATGGGCTCCAACATGCAGCGGCAGGCGGTCCCGCTTCTCTTCCCGCAGTCGCCGGTGGTGGGCACGGGACTCGAGGAGAAGGTGGCCCGCGACTCCGGTGCCGTGATCATTGCCCGGCGGTCGGGGATGGTCACCCGCGTCACCGCCGACGAGATCATCGTCGACGCCGGCGAGGGGATGCCGGCCGCCGGCGAAGTGCCGCTGGCGCGGCTGTCGCAGCACGACCGGTACCGGGTCAAGAAGTTCTGGCGCACCAACCAGGACACCGCGATCAACCAGCGGCCGCTGGTCCGCGTCAACCAGAAGGTCGAAGCCGGCCAGATCATCGCCGACGGCGCCGCCACCGAGCAGGGCGAGCTGGCGCTGGGCAGCAACGTGCTGGTGGCGTTCATGCCCTGGTACGGCCACAACTTCGAGGACGCCATCATCCTCTCCGAGCGGCTGGTCAAGGACGACGTCTACTCGTCGATCCACATCCAGGAGCTCGAGCTGCATGTCCGCGATACCAAGCGCGGCCAGGAGGAGATCACCCGGGAAATCCCCAACGTCTCCGACGAGGCGGTGGTGGATCTCGACGAGCGGGGCATTGTCCGGATCGGCGCCCACGTCAAGCCGGGCGACATCCTGGTCGGCAAGATCACCCCGAAGGGCGAAACGGAGCTCTCCCCCGAGGAGAAGCTGCTGACCGCGATCTTCGGCGAGAAGGCCAAGGACGTGAAGGACAGCTCGCTCAAGGTGCCCCCCGGCATGAAGGGGACGGTCATCGACGTCAAGATCTTCAGCCGGGTCGAGGACCAGGTTGTCGAGAAGGACCGCGGCGAGCGGATCGGCGAGGTGCGCCGGGTGGAGCACGACGAGAAGACCCGGATCAACACCGTCATGAGCGAGGAAGTGCTGGAGCTGCTCAAGGCGCAGGAAGTGGCCCTGATGCTCCGGGCCGGCACCGTCGAGGAGTTCCTCGCGGCCGGCACCAAGCTCACCCCGGGCCAGCTGGCCCAGGTGGACCTGGGCGAGGTGGACCTGAAGACCCTGCGGGTGGCCAACAAGGCGGCCAACGAGCGGATTCGGGCCTCGATTGATGCCGCAGTGCGCGAGCGGGCCCGCGTTGAGGAAAAGGCCGAGGATCAGATTGACAAGATTCTCCAGCCGGACGAGCTCCCCCCGGGAGTGATCCAGCTGGTCAAGGTATACCTGGGCGAAAAGCGGAAGGTGAGTGTCGGCGACAAGATGGCCGGTCGTCACGGCAACAAGGGCATCGTGGCACGGATCGTCCCCGAGGAGGACATGCCGTTCCTTCCGGATGGCTCGCCGGTGGATATCGTCCTCAACCCGCTCGGCGTGCCGAGCCGGATGAACGTCGGGCAGGTGCTGGAGACCCACCTCGGGTGGGCCGCCCAGTTGCTTGGGTTCAAGGCCAAGACCCCGGTCTTCCGCGGCGCCGACGAGGCGGAGATCGGGGTGCTGCTGCAGGTGGCCGGGGTGCAGTGGGCCGGTGAGGCGCTGGCCATCGAGGCCACGGCGCCGACCCCGACCCCCGACACCGTTCGCGCCCTGGTCGCCGACCTCGGCGCCATGGGGGTGGAGCACGCGCTGCTGCACGAGGCCGGGTTGGCGCTGCTGACCCAGCGGGGCACCTCGGCGCCGACCAAGGCACTGGTCAAGTCGATCGAGGCGTTCCTGACTGCCTCGGCCCGGGAACTGGCCGAGCGCGAGCTGGCCCAGCGCCGCATCGAGGTCACCGCCCAGAAGACCCTGATCGAGGGGGTGTCGGGGGCGGAGAAGAAGGCGGCCGACAAGGTGCTCAAGGAACTGGAGGCCCTGGCCGGAGAGTCGCCGGAAGCGGTGCTGGCATCCGCCGACCGGAACGGCCTGGCCGCGCTGCTCGGGGGCAAGCCCGATGGCGAGGCGCTCCAGGCGGCGGGGATCGAGTTGATGCGCGCCGCCGGGCTGACCCCGGCCGGCAAGGTGCGGCTGCGCGACGGCCGGACCGGGCAGGATTTTGCCGGCGAGGTCACGGTCGGCCAGATCTACATGCTCAAGCTGAGCCACCTGGTGGACGACAAGATCCACGCCCGTTCCATCGGGCCGTACTCGCTGGTGACCCAGCAGCCGCTGGCCGGCAAGGCGCAGTTCGGCGGCCAGCGGTTCGGGGAAATGGAAGTGTGGGCGCTGGAGGCGTATGGCGCCGCGCACCTGCTGCAGGAAATGCTGACGGTCAAGTCCGACGATGTCATGGGACGGAGCAAGGTGTACGAGGCCATCGTCAAGGGCCAGAACCTTCCCGATCCGGGCATCCCGGAATCGTTCAACGTGCTGGTCAAGGAGCTTCAGGCGCTCGGCCTGAAGGTCACCCTTGGCACCACAGCTGACGCTGAGGAGTAACGGGATCCCATGATTGATTTTCGCAGTGGGCGGGAGCCCCAGAACAGCAGCTTCGACTTCATTGCCATCCGGATTGCGGCCCCCGAGGAGATCCGGGGCCCCCGCGACCCCAAGGAGCGGGAGCGCCTGGAACTCCAGGGCAACCGGACCTGGTGGTCATGGGGCGAGGTGACCAAGCCGGAAACGATCAACTACCGATCGTTCAAGCCCGAAAAGGACGGCCTCTTCTGCGAACGGATCTTCGGTCCGGTCAAGGACTGGGAGTGCCATTGCGGCAAGTACAAGCGGATCCGCTATCGCGGCGTGATCTGCGACCGCTGCGGCGTCGAGGTGACCCTCTCCAAGGTGCGCCGCGAGCGCATGGGGCACATCGAGCTGAGCGTGCCGGTGGCGCACATCTGGTTCTTCAAGACCCTGCCGTCACCGATGGGCAACCTGCTCGGGATCACGCTCCGTGACCTGGAGCGGGTCCTCTACTACTCCAGCTACATCGTGCTCGATGCAGGCAAGCAGGAGGTCGAGCCGAACCAGCTGATGGACGAGGACGAGTTCCTCACCCTGCGCCAGAAGGCCCGGGATGAGGGCGATGCCGGCTTCAAGGCCGACATCGGCGCTCCCGCCATCCGGGAACTGCTCGGACGGCTGGACATCCGGCGGATGGCCGAGGATCTGCGGGCCTCGATTGCCACCGAAACCAGCCAGCACCGCAAGAAGCAGACCCTCAAGCGCCTCAAGATCGTCGATGCCTTCCTGGGCTCGGGTGACAATGGCGACCTGCCGAACGACCCGGCCTGGATGATCATGGACGTGGTGCCGGTGCTGCCACCGGACCTGCGGCCCCTGGTGCCGCTCGATGGCGGGCGGTTTGCCACCAGCGACCTGAACGACCTCTACCGGCGCGTCATCAACCGGAACAACCGGCTCCAGAAGCTGATCCAGCACAAGGCGCCGGAGGTGATCCTCCGGAACGAGAAGCGGATGCTGCAGGAGGCGGTGGACGCCCTGTTCGACAACGGCCGCCGCAGCAAGGCGATCCGCGGTCGCGGCAAGCGCCCGCTCAAGTCGCTCTCCGACATGCTCAAGGGCAAGCAGGGCCGCTTCCGGCAGAACCTGCTCGGCAAGCGGGTGGACTATTCCGGCCGGTCGGTGATCGTGGTCGGCCCGGAGCTCCGCCTGCACCAGTGCGGGCTGCCGAAGGCAATGGCGGTGGAGCTGTTCAAGCCGTTCATCATCCACAAGCTGGTGGAGAAGGGCATCGCCGAGACGGTCAAGCGCGCCAAGAAGATCGTGGAGCGCGAGGGCCCCGAGGTGTACGAAATCCTCGAGGAGATCATCAAGGACCACCCGGTGCTGCTGAACCGCGCACCGACCCTGCACCGGCTGGGCATCCAGGCGTTCGAGCCGAAGCTGGTCGAGGGCAAGGCGATCCGGATTCACCCGCTGGTCTGCGCGGCGTTCAACGCCGACTTCGACGGCGACCAGATGGCGGTGCACGTGCCGTTGTCGTTCGAGTCGCAGCTCGAGGCGCGACTGCTGATGGTGTCGTCGAACAACATCCTCAAGCCGTCCGACGGCCGGCCGGTGGCCGAGCCCTCGCAGGACATGGTGCTGGGGTGCTACTTCCTCACCAAGCTTCCGGCCGGATACGAAGAGGAGTTCCGCAAGGCCGGCCCGGGCAGGGCCGAGGAGACCCGCGTCCGGCTCTGGAAGGATGCCCGCTACTTCGGCAGCATCGCCGAGCTCGAGATGGCCATCCTGGCGGGGAGCATCAAGTTCCACACCGCCATCCAGTTCTGGTTTATCCCGCCCTCGGGCGCCATGGAGCCGAACCCCCGCTGGATCCGGACCACGGTCGGCCGGGTGCTGTTCAACAACATCCTCCCGGCGCAGGTGGTCGGCATCCTCGGCTACCGCGACGACCTGATGAAGAAGCGGACCCTGTCCGAGCTGGTGCTGCAGAGCTACCGGCACGCCGGGCTCCGTGAGACGGTGGAGTTCCTCGACCGGCTCAAGCGGTTCGGTTTCGAGTTTGCCACCCGTGGCGGTGTCTCCATCGGCATCGAGGACCTCGAGATCCCGGCCGACAAGCCGGCCCTGATCGAGGAAGCGGCCAAGCGCGTCGAGCGGTTCCAGCGCGCCTACAACACCGGCCAGATCACCTTCGGCGAGCGCTACAACAAGGTCATCGACGCCTGGACCCACGCCAACAATGACGTGGCCGAGGCGATGATCAACAGCATGCGGGTCTCCCGCGGCGGGTTCAATCCGGTCTTCATGATGTTCGATTCCGGCTCCCGCGGCAGCCGCGACCAGATCCGCCAGCTGGCCGGCATGCGCGGCCTGATGGCCAAGCCGCAGAAGAAGCTGACCGGCGGCATTGGTGAAATCATCGAAAGCCCGATTCGCTCGAATTTCCGCGAGGGGCTGACGGTGCTCGAGTATTTCATCTCGACCCACGGCGCCCGGAAGGGCCTGGCCGACACGGCGCTCAAGACTGCCGACGCCGGCTACCTGACCCGCCGGCTGGTGGACGTGGCGCAGGATGTCACGATCACGGAAGAGGACTGCGGTACGATCCTCGGACTCGAGATTGCCGCCCTGAAGGAGGGCGAGGACGTCATCGAGAGCCTCAAGGAACGGGTGCTCGGCAACGTCGCGGGCGAGGATGTCTTCGACCCGAACGAGCTCGACGAGCACGGCGACCCGCGCCTCCTGGTGCAGGCTGGCCAGCTGATCGACGAGGAGACCTCCGACGCCATCGAGGACGCCGGCATTGAGAAGGTCAAGCTCCGCTCGGTCCTGACCTGCGAGGCCAAGCGCGGGGTCTGCCGGATGTGCTACGGCCGCAACCTGGCCACGATGGAAATGGTCGACATGGGGGAGGCCGTCGGCATCCTGGCGGCACAGTCGATCGGCGAGCCCGGTACCCAGCTGACGCTGCGGACCTTCCACATCGGTGGTACCTCGTCACGCATTGCCGAGGAAGCCGAACGGCGGACCCGGCACGACGGCATCATCAAGTACACCGCCGGGCTCGAGTGGGCCGACCAGGACGTCGAATACGAGGACGGCACCAAGGGAGTGGTGCGGGTGGCACTGACCCGTGAGGACGAGTCGGCCGCCGAGGAGGCCCGCGAGGGCATCGTGGTGGTGGACCTCAACGATCCGAAGAAGATCGTCAGCCGGTATCCCGTGCCCGAAGGTGCGGCCATCCTGGTCAAGGAAGGCGATCGCGTCAACAAGCCGGAAAACGAGCGGCGCGCCTCCATCCTGTATACCTGGGACCCGTACAACGATCCCAGCATCATCAAGCAGGATGGCAAGCTCCGCTGGAAGGACCTCGTGCCGGGCGTCACCCTGCGCGAGGAACTCGACGAGGGGACCGGCCTGCGGTCGCTGGTCGTCACCCCGGACCCTGATCGGGAACTCCATCCCTCCGTGCTGGTGTACGCCGCCAACCGGAAGGACCCGCAGGAGTACACCCTGGCCGAGGGCTCGCGCATCATCCTCGGGTCGCCCACCGATCAGGTGAGCCGGGCGATGGAAATTCCCGACGCGGCCAACCCGTGGGCCTCCAAGTTTCATGTCGAGGAGTACCCGATCAACGAGGCCTGGCCGAGCAAGACCAAGCGGGAGAGCAAGGACAAGCGGGTCTACCTCTCGGCCCCGGTCGAGGTCCAGAAGGGTGTCACCGTCACCAAGATCCCGCGGCAGGCGTACAAGACCCGCGACATCACCGGCGGCTTGCCGCGGGTGGCGGAACTGTTCGAGGCGCGCCGGCCCAAGGATCCGGCCACCATGGCCGAGGTCGACGGGGTGGTCAAGTTCGGCGAGATCAAGCGCGGCAAGCGGGAGATCTTTGTCCGGCCCACCGGCACCGACGGCCAGCTGGTGGACGACCAGGAACCGTTCCTGTACGAGGTGCCGGCGGGCAAGCACCTCCGGGTCCACGAGGGCGACCGGGTGCGGGCCGGCGACCGCCTGACCGAGGGGCCGGTCAATCCCCACGAGATCCTGCTTATCAAGGGACCGCGGGCGGTTCAGGAATACCTGCTCAACGAGGTCCAGGAGGTCTATCGCCTCCAGGGCGTGCGGATCAGCGACAAGCACATCGGCGTGATCGTGCGCCAGATGCTCCAGAAGGTGCGCGTCGTGGATCCGGGCGATTCCGGGTTCCTCGAGGCGGAATCGGTCGACAAGCTCACCTTCCGCGAGGGCAACGACCGGGTCCAGCGCCGCAAGGGCAAGCCCGCCACCTCCGAACCGGTGCTGCTCGGGATCACCAAGGCCTCGCTGACCACCCAGAGCTTCATCTCGGCGGCGTCGTTCCAGGAAACCACCCGGGTGCTCACCGACGCCGCCATCCGGGGCGCGCGCGATGACCTGCGTGGGCTGAAGGAAAACATCATCATCGGGCACCTGATCCCCGCCGGCACCGGTCACTACCGGTACGTCGACCTGGAGATCGAGCCGCCTGCCGGGTTCGAGCCGCCCACGGCGGCCGAGCTGGCAGGACCGCCCGCGCCGGACCCGGCCCTGCTGCTGCTGGCCGAAGAAGTCGAGGCGTAGTCCTCCGCCGTTCCCCTGGCGTGTCATCCTCCGGGGTGGCAGGCTGCACGCCGACACCCCCGCCCGGTCACCGGCGGGGGTGTTGGCGTTTCGGGTGGCCCTTGATTTTGGGGCCTGAGCCGCCAGCTTGCAGCATCCCGTTGCCCCAGCCAGCTCCCCGCTTTCCGGACCCGCCCACCCATGCTGTCGACGCCGCTCCTCCTGCTGGTACGGGTGGCACCGTTCTCCTCCTCCACCACCGATCCCGTTTCACAACTCCTGGTCGCCGGGATCATCCTGGCGGTCTTCATCCTGCTGACCCGCGAAACCGCCCACCGCGTCCTCGTGATCATGGGGGCGGTGGCGCTGCTCTGGTTCATTACCTACCTGACCCCATGGCGCCTGATCGGCTTCGAGGCCTCGGCCCGTGCCCTGGACGTCAACGTCCTGCTCCTCCTGGCCGGGATGATGGCGGTGGTGGGTGTCCTCAAGACGACCGGCGTCTTCCCCTGGATGGTGGCCCGGCTCCTTCAGCAGAGCGCTGGCCGCCCCGGGGTGGTGCAGCAGTCGGTCTTCTGGGCCACCGGCACCCTGTCGGCATTCCTGGACAACGTCACCACCGTCATCTTCATGACCCCGATGGCGGGGGAGGCGGCCACCAGACTCGGGGTGCGGCCGGTGGCCTTCCTGCTCCCGATGATCATGGCCGCCAATATCGGCGGAGCCGCCACGCTGATCGGGGACCCGCCCAATGTCATGATCGGCTCTGGGGCGGGGCTGAGTTTTCTGTCTTTCCTGCGCCACCTGACCATTCCGGTGCTGGTCATGATGGTGGTGATCGGGTGGGTGGCGGGCCGCCGCTACCGGGGCGACCTCCAGGCCGCGCAGGCCCTGGGCACCATGGAAATCCCCCCGATTCACGATCCTGGACTGCTGCGCTGGGCCGTGGCAATCCTGGCTGGAATCTTCCTGGGGTTCGTGACTCATGGCATGACCGGGATGCCGGTGGCCGTTCCCGCCGTGATCGGCGCCGCCGCATTGCTCATCGTCCAGGACGCCCGGTACCTCCGGCACAGCCGGCCGACCGAGTCGGAGCGGATCCACGGCATGCTGGATGTGATCGAGCGGGAAATCGAGTGGCCCACCCTGTCGTTCTTTGCCTTCCTGTTCATTGCGGTCGGCGCCGCGGTGGAAACCGGGTTGATCGACACCCTTGCCAACGGGCTGATCGGGCTGATCGCCTCGGCGGAACAGGGGCTGGCGCTCTCCGAGTCGGGCACCCTCCTGCTGGCCGCGCTGCTGATCTGCTGGAGCAGCGGCATCCTGTCGGCGTTCATCGACAACATCCCCTATGTCGCGGTCAGCATTCCGCTGGTGGCACGGCTGGTCGTGGAACTGCCTGGGGAAAGCGGGGTGCTCTGGTGGGCGCTGGCCCTGGGGGCGTGTCTCGGGGGCAACGGCACCGTGATCGGCGCCTCGGCCAACGTGACGGCGGTTGGGCTGGCGGAGCGGCAGGGGATTCGGATTTCGTTTGCAGAGTTTGCCCGGTTCGGGTCCCGGGTCCTGGTCACGACGCTGGCGATTGCCTCGGTGTTCCTGGCGGCGATGATCTACCTCGGGGATACCGCCACTAATGTCTATGGCATCGGGTTGCTGCTGGTGCTGGTTGGAGGACGGGCGCTCCGCCGGCGGATTCGTCGGCGCCCGGGCTGATCTGTCCGGGCGCTGAAGCGGTGTCGGGCGGGCTCGCGGGTCACTCCCGGAGCCCCGGGATCACGGCCGGCGGGGCAACCGCCGGATCGGTTCACTGGAGACCGGGGGCAGCGCCAGCGCTGGCCCGGTGTTTCCCGGTCCTGCCATGAACGACGGCAGGATCTCGTAGGCTTCTCCGATTGCATCGTTGACCAGGTAGCCCATATCGCGAAGCGAAGCCAGGCTGAGGGCGCTCAACGGGTTGAGCCCGCTGTTGATGAAGCCGGTCATCAGTTCGTTGCGGAGGGTGGCCTCCCGCCAATGCCCGTCCCGGGTGCCAGGCCCCCCGGTGTTCTCGACCGGGACGTGGTTTCCGGGATAATTGAAGCCCGGTCCGAACAGGGTCGGGAACACGGTGAGTGCGCCGCCTCCCACGAAGTAGGGGTCGGGTGACTGGTACCCCACCAGCAGGTTGGTCAACCGCCAGAGGGTGCCGATCCCGAGCACGTGCCCCATCTCGTGGAGGATGACCGACTGCAGCTGGCCGCTCGCCTCGAGGTTGGCCAGGTCGGCCACGTCGAATCGCATCCCGCCGACCACCGTCAGGTTGTTGTCATCGCGGACCCAGCACGGTCCCGCCGAGCCGAGTACCCCGCCGGGGCCGTCAATCGCCTCAAGTTTCGCGAAGATCACCACGTCATCCACGTTACCATCCACCGCGTTGCAGAGCGTTCCCGCCGGGGGGATCGGGCCGACTTCGTCCACCAGGTCGCCGAGGATCACCTGCTCCCAGCGCACGACCGCCGCATCGAAGGCGGCGCGCTGGGCGGGTGAGGGCTCGAGGCCAACAAAGCGAACGTCGATGTGGTAGCCGCCCTGCGGTGGTGGTGGGGTCCCGGTGGCATCGAACGTGACCGGTGCCAGAGTCGGCGCGGTGGCGCGCAGGGTGTTGATGGTGGTGCCCTGACCCAGGCGCCACGCCTGGACCTGTGCCCGTCCGGACGCGTCGGTGATCGCTGAGGCGCCATAGACCTGCCCCAAACCGGCGACGACATCGAAGATCACCGGCACGCCGGCGACCGGATTACCGGCACCGTCCAGGGCCCGCAGGCTGGGGCGCGTTGCCAGGAAATTGCCCTGGAACGCCGTCTGGGAAGCTGCGTTCTCGATGTTCAGGCTGGCGGGAGAGGCCTGCACCCCGGTGGCCGTGAAGGAGACCGGCGGAACTCCGGGCGCCACCGCCGAGAGTCCGTTGCTGCCGGGGGTCAGGCCGAGGATCCAGCCGCCCGGCCGTGCGATCCCACCGGCGTCGGTCACGGCGACCGAGCCGACGACCGATCCGGCTCCACCCACCGCGCTGAACGTCACCAGCACCCCCGCCAGCGGCTCGTTGCTGGCGTTGCGTGCAATGACCGAGGGGAGGACGGGGAGCAGGGTGCCGGCGTTCGCGGTTTGCGAGTTGCCGCCGTTGACCTGGAGGGTGGCAGCGGTGCCGGTGGCGGTGATGTCGGAAAAGTTGCCGTTGGGCAGGGTGGCGCGCAGGGTGTTGGACCCCGGAGCAGCGCCAAGTGTCCAGCTGCCGACCTGGGCATTGCCGCTGGCGTCGCTGGCCACGGTGCCGCCGGTGATGGTGCCCCCGCCCGTCGTGATGCTGAAGGTGACGGTGGTTCCGGGGACCGGGTTTCCGAAGGCATCCCCGACCT
>JAWXBA010000099.1:0-12036 GCA_034439775.1 Gemmatimonadota bacterium
AGCCGGTGGCGCGGCCGTGGACATCTGTCGTGGCCACGATGACCAATCGGGCGGTATCAGCAGCCTGGCCCTCTCCGCCCAGGCTGCTGATACCGCCCGATTGGTCATCGTGGCCACGACAGATGTCCACGGCCGCGCCACCGGCTGGGACTACGTCACCGATACCGCCCATCGCGGCGGGATCGCCCGGGCCGCGACCATCATCGACTCGCTCCGGCGAGTCTTCCCGGGGCAGGTGATTGCCGTCGATGCCGGCGACCTGATCCAGGGCGACCCGTTCGGCTCCTATTTCGGCACAGTGGACGACCGGTCGCCCCACCCGGTGATCGAAGCGATGAATCTGGCCGGCTACGATGTGGCCACCCCCGGCAACCACGAATTCAACTTCGGCATCCCGGTCCTGCGCCGCGCCATCGCCTCGGCGCGGTTTCAGTACGTCAGCGGCAACATCATCCAGCTCCCCGGTCGCCAGCTCGAGCTCCCCGCCTCCACCATCGTGGAGCGCAACGGAGTGCGGGTCGGCGTCACGGGCTTCACCACCCCGGGTGTCATGGTCTGGGACCGCGAGAACGTGCGCGACAAGATGATGGTGCTGCCGGTGATGCCGGCCGCAGCGCCGATCGTACGCGACCTCAACCGTCGCGCCGACTTTACCCTGGTCGTCATCCACAGCGGCATGGACGGCAGCTCGTCGTTCAATGAGACCGGCGTCGGCCGGGAGAATGTCTCGGCCCAGTTTGCCACGTTGGCCGACAAGCCGCACCTCGTGGTGGTGGGCCATTCGCACCGGCAGATGACCGACTCGGTGATCAATGGTGTCCATTTCATGCAGCCGCGCCAGTACGCCCAGACCCTGGCGATCATGAAGGTGACGCTGGTCAGGGCGGGGAACCGCTGGCGGGTGGTGAGCCAGCGGGGCGAGCAGGTGGAGCTGGCCGGAGTGCCACCCGCCGCACGGATCGAGGCGGCGCTCGCCGACGAACACGCCCTGGTCCGCGCCTATGACCAGACCCCAATCGGCCAGTCACTTGGCATGATGTCGGCCGCCACCGCCCGGGTCGAGCCGACGGCGATCATCAACTGGGTCAATGAGGTCCAGCGGTCGCTGACGGGGGCGGAACTCTCGTCCACCGCGCCGTTCGAGACCCGCGCGGCCTTTCCGACCGGCCCGATCCGCCGCGCCCAGGTGGCGCAGCTCTATCCTTATGAGAACACCTTGCGGGCCATCCGGATCAGCGGAAACCAGCTCCGCGCCTATCTGGAGCAGAGTGCCCGCTACTTCGAGGTCGACCGCAGCGGCCTGGTCAAGCTCAGCGACACGATTCCAGGCTATAACTACGACATCGTCTGGGGCGCCGAGTACGCGATCGACCTCGGCCGTCCAGTGGGGAACCGCATCGTCGGGCTGTCCGTCAAGGGACGACCGGTGGCAGCGACTGACACCTTCACGATGGCGCTGAACAACTATCGCCAGTCCGGCGGCGGCGGATTCGGGATGCTGGCCGGCGCCCCGCAGGTGTACAACCGCGAGGAGAATATTCGCGATCTGCTGGTGGCGGACCTTCAGCGCCGCGGCAACCTCGACCCGGCCGAGTTTGAGAACCCGCATTGGAGGCTGTTGCCGGAGACGTTTGCCAGCGAGCTCAAGCGACGGGCACTCGCCGCGCAGCCCGCAGCACCAGCGCGGGAGCGGGTTCGCCTCCGGGTGTTTACCACCAATGACTTCCACGGCGCCATTGAGCCGCGGGTGCAGAGCTGGTCGAATGGCCGGATGGTGGGTGGCGCCGCAGCGCTCAAGGGGTGGATGGATTCCAGCGCTGCCGCCTGCGCCTGTGCCACGCTCTGGCTCGATGGCGGAGACCAGATGCAGGGCACCCTGCAATCGAACCTGGTCTTTGGGCGTTCGGTGACCGAGGCGTTCAACGCGGCGCGCCTTGATGTGGCGGTGATCGGCAACCACGACCTGGACTGGGGGCAGGACACCCTCCGGGCCCGGATACGCGAGTCGAAATACACCTGGGTGGCGGCGAACATCTTCGACTCCACCACCGGTCGCCGCCCCGACTGGGTCCGGCCGTACACCATCGTCAATCGAGATGGGCTCCGGATTGCCGTCATCGGGTACATGATCCCCAGCACCAAGCAGATCGTGAAGCCGGAGTTCACTGCCGGGCTGGCGTTCCGGAGCGGGCGCGCCGCCATCCAGGACATCCTGACCGAAGTGCGGGAGCAGAATCCTGACCTGACCATGATCGTCGCGCACGAGGGTGGATTCTGCGAGCAGGGATCCTCTTGTCGTGGCGCGATCATTGACTTGGCCCGATCCCTCGATTCGGCCTCGGTGGACCTGATTGCCTCTGGCCACTCGCACTCGCTCGTGAATACCGTCGTGAATGGCATTCCGATTTTGCAGGCGCGGAGCAGCGGCACGGCAGTGGGGGTGGCCGACCTGATCGTGAGCGCCTCAAGCACGACCTCATGGAAGCTGGCCGTGGAGACGCTCTACGCCGACGGTGTGAGTGACGCTGCCGTCGCTGCCAGTGTTGCAGAATTTTCAGCGGCAGTCGCGGCGCTGGCCAACCAGCCGGTGACAGAACTGCAGGCCCCACTCGGCCGCGACGGCGATCAGTACCCGCTCGGCAATGTCGCGGCTGACGCCATTCGCGCCGGCGGGCGCGCCCAGGTAGGGTTCCTCAACACCACCGGCATCCGGGCACCGCTTGCGGCCGGCCTCGTGACCTACGAGCACCTGTTCCTGGTGCACCCTTTCGGCAACCGCGTGGTGCGAGCCACGATGACCGGTGCGCTCCTCCGCGAGGCCCTGGAGCACAGCTTCGGCGCCGAAGGCCGGAGCGGGGTCAACGCGCATGTCAGTGGCATCACCGTCGAGTATGATGCCCGCCGGCCCGCCGGCTCGCGGATCACCGCGTTGCGCTTGGCCAATGGAACTCCGGTAGCCGCTGGCAGCCGATACACCGTGGCTACCCTGGATTTTCTGGCCCAGGGCGGCAGCGGTTACATCATGCTGACCCAAGTTCCGTGGACCGATGCGGGCCAGACCGATATCGACAACTTGGTCTCCTACCTGCGCGCGCAGCCGCAGCCTTTCGTGGCGCCGGTCGAGCATCGCATTCGACCAGTGACCGGCCGATGAGCGGGACGATGCAGGCCTTCGTGAACGAATCGCCGGTGCTGGTGCCGGCCGGTTCCCCCGCGTTGGCGGCAGTCGAAGCCTTTGACCCCACCCTCGCAGACAAAGTGAGTGCCGGCCTGGCCTACCTGACCGACGGTCGCGGCATCCGCATGGCGCCGGGCACCACCCTCACCTCCGGCGCGATTCTTCGCGTCATTGCCTCCAGGACCGCTCGTGACGCTGACGCGTGAACTGATTGGCCGCCTGCCCAAG
This sequence comes from Gemmatimonadota bacterium, assembly GCA_034439775.1. Taxonomy (GTDB): domain Bacteria; phylum Gemmatimonadota; class Gemmatimonadetes; order Gemmatimonadales; family GWC2-71-9; genus JAWXBA01. Next base: position 3,407 of record JAWXBA010000099.1, read on the forward strand.
GCGGAGCTGCATGTGCACCTCGATGGTTCGCTCCGGCCCGAAACGATGGTGGAACTCGCCCGCACGGCCAAGGTGGAACTCCCGACCCGCGACCCCGTGGCGCTCCGCAAGCACATGCTGGTGGACGATGTCGCCACGCTTGAGGACTACCTGGCGCGGTTCGACCTGACGATTCCCCTGCTTCAGGATCCCGAGGCGATCGAGCGGGTGGCATACGAGATGGTCGAGGACGCCGCCCGCGACAATCTCCGCTACCTCGAGGTGCGCTATTGCCCGCTCCTCAGCACCCGCCAGGGGCTTTCCCTGGACGAGGTGGTCCAGGCCGAATGGCGCGGGCTGCAGCGCGGCAAGAAGGACTTCGGGGTGCCATCGAGGATCATCAACTGTTCCCTGCGGCACTACGAGCCGGAGCGCTCGATCCAGATCGCCGAGCACTCGGTGCGCTGCCGTGATCACGGCGTGGTGGCCCTTGACCTGGCCGGCGGTGAGGCCGGTCGGCCGCCGGGGATCCACGGCGAGGCGTTCGACATTGCCGTGCGCGGGCTGCTGCATGTGACCGTCCACGCCGGTGAGGCGGCCGGTCCTGAGTCGATCGCCGAGGCGATCCACCGCTGCCACGCCGAGCGGATTGGCCACGGCACGCGATTGCACGAGGATCCGGACCTGCAGGCCTATGTGCGCGATCGCGAGCTGCTGATCGAGACCAATGTCACCAGCAACCTCCAGACCCGCGCCGTGGCGCGCGCCTCCGAGCACCCGGTGCGCCGGTACTTCGATGCCGGCCTGGCGGTGACGCTCTGTACCGACAGTTGGTTGATGAGTGGCGTGTCCCTGACTGACGAGTACTGGCTGGCCCACCGCGAGCTCGGGTTTACCCGGGAGGAGATCGACGAGATGATCCTCAACGCCTGTGCCGGCAGCTTCCTCCCCCAGCCCGAGCGCGAGGCGCTCTGGAACCAGGTCTGGCTTGAGCTCGAGGCGATTCCATGAATGCGCTGCTGATGCTTCAGACCGCCGCCGAGCGGCTGGAAGCGGCCCGCACCGGGCTCAACACCCCGATGAGCGAACGGCTGATCGGGATCCTCGGCATCGCCACCATGCTCGCGCTGACCGTGCTGATGTCCTACAACCGCAAGGCGATCAACTGGAAGCTGGTGGCCTCGGGGCTCGGCCTCCAGGCATTCTTTGGCGTCATCGTCCTCAAGACCGATGTCGGACGCGCGGTCTTTGCCAAGGTGGGCGACGCCATTGTCGGGCTGCTCCGCTTCCAGGAGGAAGGTGCCCGGTTTGTCTTTGGCAACCTGGTCCAGTCCAACGTGCCGGTGACCGGTCCCGGCCTCGATGGCACCGGCGGGATGGTGGCCCAGACCGGGGCGTTCTTCGCGTTCAACGTCCTCCCCACGATCATCTTCTTCTCCTCCCTCATGTCGGTGCTCTACTACCTCGGCGTAATGCAGTGGGTGGTGAAGGGGCTTGCCTGGGTCATGCAGAAGACGCTCGGCACCTCGGGCGCCGAAACGCTGTCGGCCTCGGGCAACATCTTCCTCGGCCAGACCGAGGCGCCGCTGCTGATCAAGCCGTTTGTTGGCACCATGACGCAGTCCGAACTGACCACCGTCATGGTGGGCGGATTTGCCACCGTGGCCGGCGGGGTGCTGGCGGCGTACGTGGGAATGCTCTCAGGATGGTTCCCAGGGATCGCCAGCCACTTGCTGGCCGCGAGCGTCATGAACGCTCCCGCCGGACTGGTCCTGGCCAAGATCCTCTGTCCCGAAACCGAAGTGCCGGTAACACGGGGCGGCCTCCCGGCCGAGGCGCTGCGTGACGCCGACGAACCCCCGAAAGCTGGATTCCTTGGCCTGTTCCGGTTTCGCCGCAAGACTGACGACGCCAATGTGATCGAAGCCGCGGCCTCCGGCGCGGCGACCGGCGTGCAGTTGGCGATCAACGTCGCCGCGATGCTGATGGCCTTCGTGGCGCTGGTGGCCTTGGTCAACTTCCTGCTGGGCTGGGGCGGTGCCTTCGTGGGCAATCCCGACCTGAGCCTGCAGGGGATCCTGGGCTTCGTGCTGCGGCCGCTGGCCTGGGTGATGGGGGTGCCCTGGCAGGACACTGCCTACGTGGGCAGCCTGATCGGTATCAAGACCTCGCTCAATGAGTTCGTGGCCTACGCCCAGTTTGCCGGCGACCTCGGGGCCGGCGTGGCCCTCGAACCCCGCAGCGCCATCATCCTGACCTATGCGCTGCTTGGCTTTGCCAATTTCTCGTCGATCGCCATTCAGATCGGCGGCATCGGGGGACTGGCCCCTGAGCGCAAGGGCGAGATTGCCAAGCTGGGACTCCGGGCGATGATCGCCGGCAACCTGGCGGCGTTCATGTCGGCCTCGCTGGCCGGGATGCTGATATGACAGCTCACGAAGCGGCCGCCGAGGCGATCCGTCCGCGCCTTCTCGGTCGGACGCCGGAAGTTGCCATCACCCTCGGCTCCGGCCTGGGTGGGCTGGCCAGCCGGATTACGAGCGCCGTCCGGATTCCTTACGAGGACATTCCCGGCTTCCACGCCCCCAGCGTGGAGGGGCACAAGGGTGAACTGGTGTGTGGGCAGCTGGCTGGCAAGACGGTACTGGCCCAGAGCGGCCGCTTCCATATGTATGAGGGGTATTCGGCCCAGGTGGCGGTGCTACCGGTGCGCACCTTCCACGCCCTTGGGATCCAGACCCTGATCGTGACCAACGCAGCTGGCGGGGTGAACCGAAGCTTTGGCCCCGGCACGATCATGCTGATCAACGACCACCTCAACATGAGCGGCCGGACCCCGCTCGAAGGCCCCGTCGTTGCCGGAGACCAGCGTTTTCCCGACATGACCGAGGCCTACGACAAGGAGTTGCAGGCGATGGCCCGGGATGTGGCGGCAAAGGCCGGCATCGCCATGGCCGAGGGAGTGTACCTCGCCCTGCTTGGGCCGTCGTACGAGACCCCCTCGGAAGTGCGGATGTTCGAAAGGTTCGGGGCCGATGCGGTGGGGATGAGCACCGCGGTCGAGGTGATTGCCGCGCGGGCGCGGGGGATGCGGTGCCTGGGATTCTCGACCGTGACCAATGCCGCCGCGGGAACCACGGCGGCGCTGCTGAGTCATGCCGAGGTGATGGCGGTGGCCGGCCAGGTGGGCGGTCGGGTGGCCACGATCATCGAAGGGGTAATCGCGCGGATGTAGGGGCTGTGTAGGGGCGCCCTATGTAGGGGCGCCCTATAGGGCGCCCCTACATAGGGCCATGCGTTGAGGCCCGCTAGCGGGCGCCCGTACCATGGTCATGCGTCGGGGCCGGCCATCGGGCGCCCGTGCCATGATCCACCGGCCCATGCCCCCCGCCGAGCCCCGGGGCGGAGGCGATGGCCCGGTGGAGGTAGTCGAGCGCATTGGCCACCGCGTCGGGCAGTGTATCACCCCGGGCCAGCCCGGCGGTGATCGCCGCAGAGAGGGTGCAGCCGGTGCCATGGGTGGAGGTGGTGTCGATCCGGGGATGGCTAAACCGCTGAACCCGATCCGGTGTCACCAGGACGTCTACCAGCACGTTGCCTGGCAGGTGCCCGCCCTTGACCAGCGCGGCGCCGGCACCGAGTTCCAGCAACCGCTGGCCGGCGGCGATCATCGCGGCTTCGTGCTCCACCGTCATGTCGGTCAGGATCGCCGCTTCTTCCAGGTTTGGTGTCACCAGCATCGCCAGCGGGAGCAGTTCCCGTTGCACCGTGGCCTCGGCATCGGCGCTCAGGAGCCGGTCACCCGAGGTGGCCACCATGACCGGATCGAGGACGTAGCGGGTCCACCCGAACCGTCGGATCGCGGCGGCGACTTGCGCCACCAGCTCGGAGGTGGCAAGCATTCCGGACTTGACGGCATCGGGAGGCAGGTCGTCGGCCAGGGCCTGGAGCTGGGCCTCGACCATGGCGGCGCTGACCGGTTCGACCAGTCGGACCCCGAGGGTGTTCTGGGCGGTGAGGGCCACGATGGCCGAGGTACCGAAAACGCCGAACTGCTGGAAGGTCTTGAGATCGGCCTGAATGCCGGCGCCCCCGCCGGAATCTGATCCTGCGATGGTGAGGGCAATGCGCATGGCCGGAAGCTCCCTGCAGACGATGGTGCGGGACCTGCACCGCCGCCGCGGCCGCGAGCGACGGGAGCTCGTGCTGCTGGAGGGGGTGCGGCTGGTGGAGGAGGCCCTGGCGGCCGGACTGCCCCTCCGCGGTGCGCTGGTCAGCGCTGGGCTGGAAGGTACACCCCGCGGCGTGGCACTCAAGGCAGCGCTTGCGTCGGCCACTCCTCGGCTCGAGGTCGTCTCCGATGCCGAGCTGGAGGCGCTCGCGGCCACCGAGCACCCGCAGGGCGTCATCATGGTCGCGGAGCCGCCAGACTGGAAGCTCGACGCGGTGGAGGTGGGCACCGCCTCCACGGTCGTGGTCCTCGACGCGGTCCAGGACCCTGGCAACGTCGGCACCATTGTCCGCACCGCGCTCGGGCTGGGTGCCGCCGCGGTCCTGGCCCTTCCCGGCACCGCCGACTTCACCAATCCCAAGACGCTGCGCGCCACCATGGGGGCCTACTTTCGGCTGCCGTGCCTGTCGCTGTCGGTCGCTGAGCTGCGCGAGTGGCTGGTCCGCCATCAGGCGGCACTCTGGGTGGGTGACATGAATGGGGAATTGCTGGCCGGACGGGGCGGCGCGGGCGTCCTGGCTATCGCGGTCGGCAATGAAGGTGCGGGCGGCAGTCCCGAACTGGCGGCGCTCGCCAGCCGCCAGGTCCGGATCCCGCTTGCGCCGAATGCCGAATCCCTCAACGTTGCGGTAGCTGCAGCGATTCTGCTCTGGGAGGTGACGCGTGGCGGGTGACTGGATCGTCAGCATTCTGGGCGGGATGTTCGGGGCGCTCTTTGGCAGCTTCCTCAACGTCTGCATCGTGCGGTTGCCGAAGAACGAGTCGGTGGTCAGTCCCCGCTCGCGCTGCCCGTCCTGCGGGTTGATGGTGGCGTGGTACGACAACATCCCCGTGGCGTCATGGCTCATGTTGCGCGGCAAGTGCCGCGGCTGCCAGCTGCCGATCTCGGTACTGTACCCTGTGGTGGAACTGCTGGTGGCACTGCTCTGGGGCTGGATGGCCTGGCGCCATGGCTTTGGACTGGAAGGGCTGCGCGGTGCGGTCTTCGGCACCCTCCTGATCGGCATCGCCTTTACCGACGCGCGGGAATACATCATTCCCAATGAGTTCAGCGTGGGTGGGCTGGTCATTGGGCTGCTCTTTGCCGCAGCCGGCGGGCTGGCCGCCTTCCAGGTTGCCGCCCTCGGCGCAGGCATCGGGTTCGGCCTGCTCTGGCTGGTGGGTGCCGTTGGCACCTGGGCGTTCAAGGAAGAGGCGATGGGTGGCGGCGACATCAAGATGATGGCAATGGTCGGCGCCTTCGTGGGCTGGAAGGGTGTCCTGCTTACCGTCTTCCTCGGCGCCCTGATCGGCACCATGGTGTTCCTCCCGTTGATGCTGATGGGCAAGAAGAAGCTGGTGCCGTTCGGGGTCTTCCTGGCGATCGGGGCGGTGGCCACCTATCTCCTTGGACCAGCCATCTTTGACTGGTACGGGCGGTACCTGGGGGTGGGCTAGCCGCGAGAAGGGAGAAGCAAGAAGTGAGTAGTGGGAGGTAAGAGGTAAGCAGTGGGGGCGGTGGGCTCGCCGACTTTCAGGGCGCCCCCTCCCGCGAGCCTGATCAACTACCTTTCCGCCATGCGTACCCTCTTTCTCTGCGCGCTCACGCTTCTTGCCGCCTGCCGCGGAGTGGCCCAGGACGCCAACACCCAGGCCCATCTCGACAGCCTGGTCGACTCGCTCATTCCCGATGTCGAGCGCGCCACCGGGCTCAACTTCCGCGAACGCCCGCGGCCCGCCCTCCGCACCAAGGAAGAGGTCCGCACCTTCCTGCTGGCCAAGCTTTCCGAGGAATTCCCGCCGGAACGGATCCGAGGGGTCAGCGAGGCGTATCGCCTGCTGGGGATGATTCCGGATAGCCTCGACCTCCAGGCGCTGTTGCTGGACCTCTACTCCGAGCAGGTGGCTGGCTTCTACGACCCCGACTCCAGCGCCCTCTTTGCCGTCGAAGGCGCCGACCCGGCCCAGCTCCGCCTGGTGGTGGCGCACGAGCTGGTGCACGCCCTCCAGGACCAGTATCTGCCGCTCGATTCCCTCCTCAAACAGCGCACCAACGGCGATCGCGCATCGGCCTCGCAGGCGGTGCTGGAGGGTCATGCCACGATTGCCTCGCTCAAGGTGCTGGTGCCCGATGGCGGGATGATCGACCAGCCCGACTTCTGGCAGAATTTCCGGGTCCAGATCCGCGAATCCCAGGCGACGATGGCGGTCTTCCAGCGGGCCCCCCTGGTGCTGCGGGAGGGGCTGATCTTTCCCTACCTCTATGGCGCCGACTTCATGCGCTGGTGGGCGGCGGCCCACCCTGGCGAGCCGCTGCCGCTGGCGGCAGACCTGCCCCAATCCACTGAGCAGATCCTCCACCCCGAGCGCTACAATGCGGGAGACATGCCGATCGAACTGGTCTTCGCGGACAGTGCCACCACGCCGCTCCACGAGGACACCCTCGGCGAAATGGAGCTCCACATTCTGGGCTCCAACTTGCGTGGTGGGGAGGTCATCACGTCGCTGGCAGCGGGATGGGGAGGGGATCGGTATCGGGTCTACGACAGCCCCGAGGGCACGGCCCTGGTCTGGTGGACGGTGTGGGATTCGGAGACTTCGGCCAGAAGGTTCCGCATCAATGTTGGGAACCGACTGGTGGCGCAGGGACGTCCGGGGTATCGAGTCAATGCGGACTCAAGCCAAGTGGAGGGCCGGCCTGCCAATCGGGTGGTGATCGCCCCGACGGGGTGGGCCGGTTGGGATGCGGTGCCGGGGGTGGGGATACGGCCGTAATGACGCCCTCGGTAGAGACGCCCGTAGAGACGCCCTAGTAGGGCGTCTCGACCATGGGCGTCGTTACGGCCGAAACATTTGATTGATCCCCCACGCCACCACACCCACGATGGCACCGAGCAGGTAGCCCAGCCGCACAATCAGGTCGAGTTCCTTCTGAGTCACGTTCCGGATGATCTCTTCCATCCGACGGGTGCTGAAGCCGAGCACCTTCTGCTCCACCATCTCCGGCACCGAGAGCTTGTCGATCACCACGGGGAGCTGCTGGACCACCCATCCCCACGCCGCATTGCTCACCCTCCCAGCCACCCGCTCTACCGTCTCCTCGCCCATCCAATCCGCCGGCCGTCCAATCGGTCGGGCCAGCAGCGCGCGCGCTCCGCTGCTCAGGGAGTCGGCCACCCAGGTACGGCCGCGTTCGGAGCTCACCGCCGATCCCACCATCCCGGACACCCGATCGAGCGGCAGCAGTTCCATCACTTCCGCCCAGGTCCAGTCGCCGGCGCGGGTCAGGCCGCGCTCCAGTCCGTGCCGCAGCGCGGTTCGGGTGCTTGGCGTTCGCGCCGCTGCCACCAGCCAGTCGCCAAGGGTGACGGCGAGGGCCTCGCGGCGTTCCGGGGTCAGGCCGCGCAGGCGGACGCCGAGCGGCTCGCGCAGCAGCGCCTGCAAGCCCTGCTGGATTGCTGAGGAGACTCGGGCACGGGTCTCGGGGGCGTTGAGCGCCTCGGCAAACCGCTCAAACCCTTCGGCCTCGAAGCCGTCCACCAGCCGTTCGATCGTCTTGTCGCTGACCACCAGCTTGGCCAGCAACCGCTCGTGGAGCAGCATCTTGCGGGCGGAGGCGTCAAAGGCGCCGCGCAGCGCCTGCTTGACCTGTCCCTTGGCCGCGGGGTCGGCCAGGACCTGCCCCAGGCGATCGATCAGGAGGGGCAGGGCATCGCTGATGATCTGCTCGACCGGATGGAGGATCCCCTCGGGGAGCCGCTCCACCAGGGGGCGATCGTCCTCCTCCATCCGATGGACAAAGTCGTGGATCCACTTGCGCAGCGAAGCCTCGACCTCTTCGCTGTTGGCCAGGTCCTCCGCCCAGCGGTCCAGCCGGCTCGCCAATTCGCCACGCCGCTCCTCGGTCAACAGCTCGGCCACCGGCCGGGTGCCCACCTCGGCGCGGAGGCGAGTCAGGCCGGTGGCGATGGTGTCCGCAAACCCCGGAGAATCAGCCCAGGTGGCTACCCGGTCGGCCAGCTTGGTTCCCGCCACGCCGATCGCGTCGTCCAGGTGGGCCTGGCTGGCGTGAGAGAGCCGGCCCGCCAGCGGCCCATGCTCCTCCCGGAGCAGGCGGCGAATGGTCCCGGCCACCGCGTCATCAAAGGCACTGCGCACCGCCGGGGAGTTGAGCCGCTCAGCCAGATCCTCGGGGGTAACCAGCTTTTCGCCCACCACCTTGCCGATGCTCTTGGCCAGCCGAGGCTTGTTCTTGGGGATCGCCCCGATGAAGCGAAATGGCCCGGCCCGGCGCTCCTCATGGGGGTTGAAGAGCATCCAGACGGCAATGGCATTGGTCAGGCCCCCAGAGAGGGCCCCCACACCGATGGTAACCAGCGCTGTGATCAGGGCTTGCGAATCCATGGCCGGTAATGTGGGGGGCAGGGGGCCAGATGGGCAG
>JAWXBA010000100.1:0-3685 GCA_034439775.1 Gemmatimonadota bacterium
CGCCCCGGCTCTGTCCGAGCGAGGCTCGATGACGTTTGACATCGCGCTGGTCCTGATCGTCATGCTGATCACTGCGGGGCTCTTCTCCTGGGGGCGCCTGACGGTTGACCTCGTGGCGCTCATCGTCATGGCCACCCTGCTCCTCCTGGGGCTGGTCTCCCCCGAGCAGGGGATCACCGGTTTCAGCAACACCGCGACGGTCACCGTCGGGGCGATGTTCATCCTCAGCGCCGGCCTCTACCGCAGCGGCGCGGTGAATTTCGTCGGCGTCATGCTGACCCGCCTGGGTCGCTCCAGCATGTGGCTGGCACTGGTCCTCGTCATGGTGGGGGCCGGCGCGGTGTCGGCGTTCATGAACAATACGGCAGCCGTGGCGATCTTCCTGCCGATCGTCGTGGGGGCCGCCAAGTCGCTCGACGTCAGCCCCGGACGGCTGCTCATGCCCCTCTCCTTCGCGTCGATGTTCGGTGGCGTCTGCACCCTGATCGGAACCTCCACCAATATCCTGGTGAGTTCGATTGCGGAGGAGCACGGCCTTCCCGCCATCGGCATGTTCGAGATGCTGCGGCTTGGCCTGATCTTCTTTGCGGCGGGCACGGTGTACATGATCGTGTTTGGCGTCCGGATGCTGCCGGATCGCCGACCCGAAGGGTTCCTGGGCGAGCGGTATGGCATGGCCGAGTACCTGGTCGAGGTGGTGGTGGGGCCCGACGCCAAGTCGGTCGGGCACCCGATTGGGACCTCGCCACTGGTCCAGGAATTGAAGGTGGATGTCCTGGATCTGATCCGCGGCGAGACCCGGATCCCGTTCCCTCCAGCGGCCTTGGTCATCGAGGCGGGGGATATCCTGCGGCTCCGCGCCAACGTCGCCGAGGTGTCGGCTCTGCAGGAACGCCAGGGGCTCACGATTCGTCCCCGCCAGCGGTGGACGATTCGACGGCTCGAGGACGGTCCCACGGTCCGGATGGAAGTCATCCTGGCGCCGGGATCCAGGCTGGAGGCGCGGACCCTGCGCGAGTCCCGCTTTGCGGCGACCTATGGTGCCATGGTCCTGGCCATCCGGCAGCGGGGCCGGGTGATGCACGCGGACCTCGAGAACACCCGCTTGCAGGCCGGCGATGCCCTGCTGGTGGAGGCCCCCAGTCTGGCGGTCGACACCCTCCGCCAGAGCGGGGACTTTGTCCTGGTCAGTGAACTCCAGGAACCGAAGTTCCGGCGGAGCAAGATCGTCCCGGCGGTGGCCATCATCTCGGCGGTCGTGGGCACGGCGGCCCTGGGCATCCTGCCGATCCTGGTGGGTGCCATCGCCGGCTGCGTCCTGATGGTGCTGACCCGGTGCCTCAGTCTGGACGAGGCGTATCAGGCCATCGATTGGAAGGTCATCTTCCTCCTCGCGGGGATCCTGACCCTCGGCCACGCCATGGAGAACACCGGCACCGCCACCTACCTGGCCCGGCTCATGGTGACCGGGGTGGGGGGACTGGGGCCGGTGGCCCTGGTGGCGGCGTTCTACCTGCTCACCACCCTGCTGACCGAGATGATGTCGAACAACGCCACGGCGGTCCTGCTCGCCCCGGTTGCCATTGCCACCGCCGACTCGTTGGGCATCGACGCCCGTCCGTTGCTTATGGCGGTCGCGTTCGCCGCCTCCGCCAGCTTCATGACCCCGATGGGCTACCAGACCAATACCATGGTTCTCACCCCTGGCCAGCTTCGGTATCGGGACTTCCTGCGGGTCGGGACACCCCTCAACCTCATGTTCTGGGTGCTCGCCACCTTCTTCATTCCCAGGTTCTGGCCGTTCTAGGAGTCCCCGATCATGGCAACCATCCGCCCGTGGTACCAGGACCTCCAGGAGGCCCTCTCGCTCCCCCTCTTTACCCTCGGGGATACGACGGTCACGCTCTGGAGCGTCCTCTACCTCCTCGTATTGATCCTGCTGCTGCTTTGGGTAACCGGGATCGTTCGCACCCTCCTGGTACGCGCCCTGGGTCGCGGCGGGAGGCTGGAATCAGGGCTCGCCCAGGCGGTGGGCTCCATGGTGCGCTACGCCATGGTCTTCATCGGGCTGCTGATCATCGTCCAGACCGCCGGAATCGATCTTACCACCCTCAACGTGCTCGCCGGCGCGGTCGGCATCGGAGTGGGATTCGGTCTCCAGTCCATCGCGGCCAACTTCATCAGCGGCCTGATCCTCCTGATCGGGAGGCCAATCAAGGTCGGCGATCGGGTCGAATTGGACGGGATCGAGACCGACGGCGTCGGTGGCGAGGTCATGGAAATTGGTGCCCGGGCCACCACGGTACTGACCAACGACAACATCTCGATCATCGTGCCCAATTCTCGTTTCGTGGACCAGCCGGTGGTCAACTGGAGTCACAATAACCGCCAGGTCCGGTTCCGCCTCAAGGTCCAGGTGGCCTATGGCACCGATGTGCGCATGGTCGAGCAGGTGCTGCTGGACGTGGCCAAGGCCAACAGCGATGTGCTGGACACACCCGCCGCCTCGGTCCGGCTGCTGGAGTTCGGGGACAGCGGGATCACCATGCAGCTCCTCGTCTGGAGCACTACCCTGATCCATCGCCGGGGGCTGCTCATGAGCAACCTCAACTTCGCAGTCTACGACGCCTTCGCAACACAGGGCATCGAGATTCCGTTCCCCCAGCGGGTGGTGCACCTGCGGAGCCCCGCCGCGAGCTGAATCGTCGCACCGCCGCCACACCGTGCAAAAGCTGACGGTCATTGGGAGGCCGGGGGAGTTCAAGCGCTCGTGCGACGGGACCGGGTGCACGGGGCGTCGACCAGCCACGCCCCGAACTGAGGCTCAGGGGATCGAGGCCATCCAGGCGCAGTCGAGACCATCGAGGCCAAGATGGAGGAGTAGTCCGGCGCCGATGAGCCTGGTCGGCACCGGGAAGAGCAGCAGGGCATACCCCACCGCTGCCGGGACGGTGTGCAGCGGGTGAAAACCGAGGCTGCATCGACCGGCATCGTAGATCGGCGTGGCCAGGAGGTGGTCCACGTCGATCAGCCATCCCGAGAGCAGCAGCAAAAAGGCCCGCCGCCAGGCGGGCCCTCCCAGCCATCGCGCCGCCACCCACGGGACGGCCAGGTGCAACCCGAGGTGGATCGGCGCGCGCCAGCTCACTGGACGTTTACTACCTCCACCCGAAAGACCAGAACCGCCCCGCCGGGGATCGAACCGCTGCCGATCTGTCCGTATCCCAGCGACGGCGGAACGATCAACTGCCGTACTCCCCCCACTTTCATGCCCGGAATCCCGCGGTCCCAGCCCTGGATCACCTGGGCAAGTCCCAGGGTAAACGCGAAAGAACTCGCCGGGGCGAGCCGCTCGTCAAACTTGGTGCCATCCGACAGCCAGCCGGTATAGTAGACGAACACCGCCCGGCCGATATCCGCCAGCGCCCCGTTGCCCACCACGATATCGCGAACGTACAGTCCCCCGACCAGGCGGGTGGACGCCGCGAGGTCCACGCCCAGCGAGGGGGCGTAGGTCACCTTGGTCAGGTCGGGATCACCGACCGTTTCGCTCGTGATGCAGGCGCCGAGCAATAGCATGGTCAGTGGCAGGGCGGACAGGGCACGACGCATGGCAACCTCATGGCGGGTTTCGGGGTCATTTGACGTACAGTCAAGATAAGGGGAGACGTTTCACGACGCCGGA
>JAWXBA010000101.1:0-5894 GCA_034439775.1 Gemmatimonadota bacterium
TCCCACCCGCTGACGATTGCGCGGGGCGAGGCCGAGCAGTTTCTCGGTACGTACGAGTGGCGCTGGACGGACGAGCCTGCGGCCCCGGCAATGCGACTGGAGTTGTACTATGCCGATGGCATGATCCGCCAACGACACACGCCGTGGCCCAGCTGGTACCCCCTGCTCCAGAATCAGCCGATGGTCCGGACCGGATCCGAATGGATGATTGCCGCCATCCTGGAAAACGGCAACGTGTGGGAGATGGTGGCCGACATGATCTTTGAGTTCACCTTTGCCGGTGGCAAGGCCGTCAGCTTCGAAATACGGGACGACCGCGACGAGCTGATGGGGAGCGGGAAGCGCGTGGCGCCGTAGCAGTCGCCTCCGCCTACCTCGGCCGGAGGATCGGGTCCCTCAACACCTCGATCGTTTGGCGCACGACCGTGCCTGCCATCGCAACGCCGATCGTATAGCGCCCCGGTCCGGCGTCGGCCAGCTGCCCCGGTTGCCGCTCCACCTGCAGGTCCCACCGCAGGGTGTTGACCCCGGCCACCAGCGCCACGGTCCACTTCCGCACCACCACCCCGACGCTGTCCGTCACGGTCACCGCAGCCTCGCCCGCCTGCCCCGCCGCCACCTGGAACGGCGCGGTGTTGCGGCCGCGCCGGCTGCCGGGAACCGTCTCCCACGGAAACCAGTCGGCCACTGCATCGCGGATCGGGAAGAGGTGCAGCGCCGACCCGGTCGGTACGGCAGCGAGACCGCGAATTGGTGCCAAGTCCAGCACCCACGCCCCACGCCCGTGCGAGCCGAGGACCAGGTCGCCCACCCGAGACTGCACGGTCAGGTCGTGTACCGGTGTCGTCGGCAGCGTGGCGCTGAGCGATTCCCACGACTGGCCACGGTTCCGAGAGACATACGCCCCCATGTCGGTGCCGACGTAAAGCATGTCGGGATACTCGGGATCCTCCTTGATCACGTTGACCGATTCAAGCGGCAGGTTGGCGGCAATGGAGCGCCAGCTCCGGCCAGTGTCACTGCTGACATACAGGTAGGGCCGGGTGTCGTCCTCACGGTATCCGGTCAGGCTGAGGTAGAGCACTGCGGCGTCATGCGCCGATGGAATCACTCGGCTGACCCACTTCCGCGGCAGCCCCGCGTCGATCCGGTTCCAGCTGGCGCCATCGTCGGTGGTCCGCCAGACCCGCCCCCCCTCGGTGCCGCCCACCAGCATTCCGGGTCGCAGCGGCGATTCGGCCAGCATCGTCATGCCACCGGTGGTCACCAATCCGCGATCGGTGCCGACCGGATCGCCGAGGTCGGGGCTGATGCTTCTCCAGGTCGTGCCGCGATCGAGGCTCTTGAGCACCCGGTTGCCACCGACGTACAGCGTGGTGAGGCGGTGCGGCGAGATCAGGAACGGCGTGTACCAGCTGAAGCGGAGCGGCGGTTCCCCCGGGCCCGGCCGGGGCCGGATGCTCACCGCCGATGGCCCGCCGGTCAGGACCGATGCCCCGGTAATGTCCATCCGCATCATGCCGCCGTTCTGGTGCTCGTAGTACACATATCGCGAATCGGTCGGATCGGGCAGGGTGACGTAGCTGTCGCCTCCGGTCCAGCGATCGAGATAGACGCTGCGCCAGGGATCGGCCACGGCGTCGTCCAGGGAGGCGGTATGCGGACCGTACAGCGCGGCATTGTCCTGGCTGCCGCCGAAGATCCGATACGGCGTCGCGTCGTCGGTGGCCACGAAGTAGAACTGCACCACGGGAATGTTGTTGAGGTGCAGCCAGCTCTCGCCGGCGTCGCTGGACACGAAGAGGCCGCCATCGTTGCCGAGCAGCAGCCGGTCCGGGTTGGCGGGGTCAATCACCAGTTCGTGGTGATCGAGGTGCAGGGCGTTCCCCTGGGTGTCATGGAGCCGGAGGATCTTGTCGCCGATCGGCTGCCAGGTCCTGCCGCCGTCGAAGGAATGGAAGCCGCGGTTGCCCAGGATGTAGAGGTGGTTGGCGTCGCGGGGGTCCACCCGGACATCGGCGAACTTCCACCCGAAGGTGCCAAATACCGGGTAAATGTCGTCGCTGTTCACCTTGCGCCACGACTCGCCGGCATCGTCCGATCGGTACACCTCTCCCCCGATGTACGGCCGGCCGGCCACCGTGGTCGGGTTGCGATTGTCCAGATAGAGGTACGCCACCCCTGGCTGGCTGGTGGCAAAGTCGATCCCCGCACGGCCGAGTTTCCCGGTTGGCAGCCCGCGGCCCGCGCGGTGCCAGGTCCGGCCGCCGTCGGTGGACTTGTGAAGCCCCCCGGTGGTGCCCTCCTCGATGGTCCATGCCCAGGCCAGCAGCACCTCAGGCTTGGCGGGATTCATTGCCAGGTCCACCACGCCGGTCGAGTCGTCCACGAAGAGCACCCGATCCCAGCTCCTGCCGCCATCGGCGGTCCGGAACACTCCGCGCTCAGGGTTCTTCGACCATTGGTGCCCCATCGCCGCCACGAGAACGATGTCGGGATTGGTGGGATGGATCAGCACCTTGGCAATGTGGTGGGTCTCCTCGAGGGCCATGCCGCTCCAAGTGGCACCGCCATTGGTGGACTTGAACACCCCGGCTCCGGCATAGGCATACCCGGCATAGCGCGGCTGTGCCTCACCGCTGCCCACCCAGACTGTTTCGGGATCGCTCGGCGAGACCGCCACGTCGCCGATGGCAAAGGCCGGCTGGTCTTCGAAAATTGGCCGCCAGGTGAGTCCGTTGTTGGTGGTCTTCCAGAGGTTGCCGGTGCCCACGCCGACATACATCGTGGCGGTGTTGCCCGGCGGGATGGCAATCGCTTCGATCCGCGCCCCGATCTTGACCGGACCCGCCGCCCGCCAGGCCAGGCCGCGGAACGGGGACGCCTGCTCCAGTCGCTGGTGCTGACGCCAGGCCTCGCCGCGTTCGGCTGCGGTGGTGACCTGGGCTGAAAGGGCCGATGGGGCAAGCAGGATGGCAAGGATGGCGATGCGTGGCAGCAACGGCATGACCCGGACCTGGCAACGAGTGGGAAGGGAGTGCAGGACAAGTCCGGGCAACGGCCCGCACCTGCTGGAACATAGGCACAGCAGGAGGGGATCGATCAGAGTGGGCGGGTCAGCAGCCAGATGAAGGAGATGAACCCGATCGCCACCACCATCTGGCGGACTGCGGCCTGGCGGACGCGCTGAGCCAGGCGCGAGCCGCCGTAGCCACCGATGATGCCACCCACCGCCAGGGCGAGCGCAATAGGCCAGTCCACGATGCCGCTGGCAATGAACAGCAGCGCCGCCACGATGTTGATGCACATCCCACCCCAGTTCTTGAGGCCGTTCATGCGATGGATGTTCCGGTGGCCCATCATCTCCAGCACCGCCAGCATCAGGATGCCGATCCCGGCGCCGAAGTATCCGCCGTAGACGCCCACCGCGAACTGGGCCACGAAGAATCGCCCCTGGACGCGGGGCTGGTCGCCGGCCTCGGCGGGGGTGCGGCCGAGAGCTCGGAGGAGCGGCTTCTGGAGCATGAACAGCAGCGTGGCGCCGAGGACCAGGAAGGGAACGATGCGGGCGAACCGATCCTCGCCGGTGTTGAGGAGCAGGAGCGCGCCGGCGGTGCCGCCGAGCAGGCTGGGGAGGGTCAGGATGCGAAGCCAGGGACGGGCGCCGTCCAGTTGCTTCCGGTATCCCCACAGGCTGCCGGCGGCACCGGGCCAGAGCCCCACCGTGCTGGTGGCGTTGGCGGTGAGCGGCGAGAGCCCCAACGCCACGATGGCTGGGAAGGTGACCAGGGTACCGCCACCGGCGATGCTGTTCATGGCGCCGCCAACCATCGAGGCCAGGAAGGCCAAGGTGAGCAGGATCACGGCGTCCGGACGATCCGCAGGTATTCCCGCCACGGACCGACCGCGTCGGCGTACTGCCCCGCCATGGCGCGAACGACCTGGTAGATATGGTCGAGGTCGTGCACCACCCAGCTGGCCAGGTGGTTGCCAAGGGTCACCCGGCCGAGTGCAGGATGGAGACCGGGTCGGTCCAGGTCGGTGGCGGTCAGTTGCAGAGCCGCGAGTCGATCCAGGCTGGCCGCGCGCAATTCGGCAAAGGCGTCGAGCAGCTGCCCAAGCGACTGACCCCTGGACGCCTCGAACTGGGCAAAACGATCGAATGATGGGAAGGGAACCGCGTCGCCATGCGCCAGGATGTGCTCAATCCTGGGAATCCAGTCGGTGCGCTCACCGTGGATCAGGTGACCGACGACATCATATGGATTCCAGGTATCGGGCCCCTCGGTGGCAGTCAGCCAGTCGGTGGGCAATCCGGACAACAACTCCCTGAGCACCCGGGGTGTCCGCTCCAGCACTGGAACCGCTGTCTCAAGGTCGAAATCCATGGCGTGACCCCTACTCGCTGCGGGCAGGTTCGACGGGATATAGTTGCAACCCGACCTGGCAATGTTTGCAGTTGGTCTTGATCGGAAACTTGAGTCCCCGGCCGCCGAATCCCACATAGAACCGCCCCTCGGCTTCGCACGCCGGACAGGTGCCGGAAGCCCCCTGAAGCACCCGGCGGGTCACCAGTCGCTTGACGGCCAGCCCGGTCATGGCCAGAAAGAAGAAGATCCCAAACAGGTGGATCAGGGGCACCGGCAGCAGCAGCACTCCGCACACCAGGCCCACCACGAAGATCAGCCCCGCCCGGGCCAGCCGATAGCCCACTGATGGCTGGGCGAACTCGATGGTGCCAACGCCTCCGGTTTGCCCGGACACCGAGGAGATGCTCACAGGGGCTCGGAGAATCGCGGCAGTACTCATGAGGAAGCACCCTCGGCGGGAAAGATCAATTCCAGTGTTTCGCCCGGACCCAGCGCGTGCCAGCGGGCCGACAAGGTGCCGCGCAGGGCCCTGACCTCGGCAAGTTCACCATCCCCGACCGGTCGAAACGCCTGTAGCCCCTGCCCTGCCAGCGAAGCCGCCAGCGCAGCAGTGAACTCCGCTCCGGACATCGGTTGACTGGTGCCACGTTCCAGGTCAAGCAATCCGACCATGCACTCGGTCACCATCGCCTGCACCGGCATCCGGGCATTGGCTCCGGGCTCAGCAAACGCATCGATTCCCCACCCCGACGCGATCAGTCCGAAGAAGGCCTCGTCAAACCCGAACACGCGCTCCACCGCGCAATGGGTCAGGTCGTGCAGGGGAAAGAACGGGTGCACCGTGCTCCAGGTCCGGCTGCCATGGGCCCGGACGCAGGCCAGCGAGGGTTTGCCGTCGCGAACCTTCTTGAGCTGCACCCGCACGGCCACGACCTCTCAATTGGACCCCGACCCGCTAGCCAGACGGGGACTCGAGCTCCACGCCGAGGCCATCGGCAACCCGGTTGACGAATGCAAAATAGGCCACAATGGCGCAGGCGTCATGGATGCCGCGGTCGTCGAGGCCCACCTCCCGGAGCGGGGCGATGTCTGCGGCCACGATGCTGGCTGGCGCCCGGGTGAGCTTGTCGGCATACGTCAGCAATGCCCGCTCCCGCGGCGTAACGGCCAGGCCGTCGGGTACCGCCGACACCAGCAACCCCGCGATCAAAGCCTCCTGCTCTTCGGCGGCCATCTGCCCGGCCGCAAGGATCCGACGGAGACCCGCTCCGTGATGCGCGATTCAATAGGGGCAGTCGTTGAGTCCCGACACGCGCACCGCCAGAACCTCCCGCTCGCGCCGACTGAGCGGCCCCGGGGCATGCATCAGCGCCACGTACAGGTCGTAGTGCCGCCGCATGACGGCCGGGTGCACGGAGTGGACCTGGAGGATGTTGTCGTTGTCAGCCACCCGGTCGACGGGGGCCTGCTGGTCGGGGGGGATGTAGGAGATGAAGCTCATGGGCGGGGAATGGGGAATGGGGA
>JAWXBA010000102.1:0-5187 GCA_034439775.1 Gemmatimonadota bacterium
AACAGCGCCCCGCCCCCCGCCACCGCCGGATCGGCACGCCAATCGGTGTTCACCTGCTGCTTCATGGCGTTGAGGTGCACGAACCTGATCTCGCCCAGGTCTCCCGATGCGACCACCGCCGCCACCGCACGGCGCAGCGGCTTGTAGAAATAGTTCTCCGCCACGAACACCCGGCGCCCCGAGGCTCGCATCGCCGCCTCGACGGCGTCGACATCCCGGGAATGATGGAACGCCGGCTTCTCGACGATCACATCCTTCCCCGCCGCGAGCGCCTGAAGGGTCAGGGCAAGGTGGCTGTCCGGTGGGGTGCACACCATCACCACCGTCACCAGCTCGCTGGCCATCGCCTCCTCGTAGCTGCCAAAGCTCCCGGCCCCATTCAGCTCCCGGGAGTACTGCTCGCCGCGGCTGCGGTCTCGGCTGGCAAAGTATCGGGGCGCCGTGGGCGCCACCCGCGCCATGGTCTTGCTGTGGGCGCGGGTGATCTTGCCGCAGCCGAGGAACGCCAGAGCCACCCGTCGGTCGGTCATGTGGCGGCCACCAGCGACTGCCCCACGCGAAGCGCATTGGCCAGGATGGTCAGGCTCGGATTGACCGCGCCGGTGGTCGGCATGAACGACGCGTCGACCACCGAGAGGTTGTCGACGCCGCGAAATCGGCAATCGGGATCGAGTGGCGCGGTGGTCGGGTCTAGTCCCATGCGCACAGTCCCCGCGGCGTGGCTGAAGGTATCGATCGGGTGATAGTAGAAGAACCAGGCGCCCGCCCGGCGCAGGATCCGGCGCCCGGCGCGGCGGAGCACGACCCCGCTGGCACGGTCTCGTGCCGAGTAGCGGTGACTGACCCGGACCGCGGGGAGGCCGTACCGGTCAGGCTGGCCGGCATCCACGGTGACGACGTTGCGGGCCTGCGGCTGGTCCTCTGCCATGATCAGGAAGCCGGTCAGGCGCCCCACCAGCGGCCCCGCGATGGTGCCCACCGCCCGGGGAACGTTGGCCCGCACCAGCCCGATCGGCGGTGTGACCAGTTGCTGAAGGCTGCCGACCTTGGTCGACGGCGATCCCGCGCCACCTTCCCCAAAATAGTAGTCATGAATCCCGATTTGCTTGTGGAACTCGCCCACTGGATCGGGCGGCGAGGGGAAGAGCCCGAAGACGATGCCGTTGAGGTGGCGTTGGAGATAGCGTCCCACCGCATGCCCGGCCGGGTTGAGGCGATCGAGTCCGCTGGCCAGCAACAACTGCGGCGAGGCGAGGGCCCCCGCCGAGAGTACCACCTGCCGGGCCCGCCACTTGACGCGGACACCGCTCGCGCGGTGAATCCCCTCCACCGCCGTGATCCGGTTGCCGGTCGTCTCCAGTCGGGTCACCACCACCCCCGCCTGGAGTTCCAGCCCTCCGGCAATCAGGGGCGGGAGGACCATCGTGGCCAGGTCGTTCTTGGCTGAGTTGGCGCAGGCAAAGCCGTCACAGGTGGTGCAGGCAATGCATGGTGAGCGTCCCGGCGCGGCGTGGTTGATGGCCAGGGGGAGCCGGAACGGATGGAGGCCGAGCGACCGCGCCGCACCAGCGAGTCGCTCGGAGATGGTGGCCAGGCGCCCGGGGGCATGCGGGAACGGGGAACTTCTCCTGGGCTCGGTCGGGTCCACGCCGGTCTCACCGGCCACTCCGATCAGCGCTTCGGCCTTGCCATACCAGGGTTCGAGATCATCGTACCCGAGGGGCCAGCTCGCCAACGAGTCGCCCGTGAGTTCGGCGGAGGGAGCGAAGTCCGCTTCCCGGAACCGGAGCGACACCCCGCCGTAGAACACTGAGGGGCCGCCGACCAGGAAATAGCTGCCATGCCGTGAGGTGCCACGGTCGGTCTCGGCCAGGATGGGGGAGTCATGGGAGTAGTGCGGGGTCAGCATCCCGGCGCTGCCGGGGAGCCAGTTGTCCGGGCCCCGGGGCACCCAGTCGCCCCGCTCGAGCATCAGGACCGAACGGCCCGCCGACACCAGGGCGTGGGCCACTCCGGCGCCACCGAAACCGCTGCCAATGACGATGACATCGTAGTGTCGGGACTGGTCGGCGGTGAGCGCCACGCTCCTCCTCGGGGCCGGGACAGGGACATGCTCCCGGATGGGGGAGGTCATGGCTGCACAGGGCTCCCCGCGCGGCGGCGCAAAGATAGCCGCTCGGCTGGGCCGCGACCTACCCTTCCCCCGCCAACGGTCCGATCCGGGTTCGGGCCAGTGCCTCGGCCTCTGCTTCGGTGTGGACCAGGATTCCCTCTCCATCCGGCCGCCAGAAGGGGTCGTTGTACCCGCCCGTGGAGCCAACCGCGGTATCGTCCCACCGTTCAAACGCGACATGAACCAAATCGTCAGCGCGTCGGGTGATGACCGCCCGGCGCTCTCCGGTCGTCGCCACCAGCGCCTTCACGAAGCTGCTCATGGCACCAACTCCGCGACCAGATCGATTTCCACGGCGCGGCCGGTCGGGAGAGAGGCCACCCCGACCGCAGCGCGCGCGTGCCGGCCGGCATCGCCAAAAACCGCCACCAAAAGATCGGAGCAGCCATTGATGACCTGGGACTGCCCCACGAACTCGGGCGTCCCGTTGACGAATCCGTTGACCTTGAGAATGCGCTGCACCCGCCGCAGATCCCCCCCTGCCGCGGCCTTGAGCGTCCCCAGCAGGCGGACACAGGCATCCTTCGCCGCGGCGTAGCCCTCCTCCGGCGAGACGTTGGCACCGAGCTTCCCCACTGTCGCGGACACATGTCCGGCGAGCCAGACCTGATTGCCGCTTTGCGTCCATGGCACATAGTTGGCCAGCGGGGTGGCACCGGTCGGCAGCGTGATCCCCAGTTCAGCAAGCTTGCGCTCGGGATCAGCGCGCTCCTGGGCCGAGGCGAGGGATGTGGTGACACTGAGCAGCAGCAGGAGGGTAGTGGTCCGGCTCCGCCCGCAAGCAATCGTGGTCATGCCTTGCATCCCTCCTGCCGGCGGGTATCGATCAGCGACACGATCTGCCATCCCTCCGCCATCCGCACCAGTTGCATCGCGTTGACCCCGCAGTGACTCCGCTGATCGCCAAGGTAGAAGGCGTACTCCATCCAGGCTGTCGCCAGCGGGCCGTCCACCGAGATCTGCAGGTCGGCGATCCGCTCGTCCCAGACGTCCTGCCGGGGGCCACCGACCGCGCGGATGAATCCATCCGGAGGATCCGGCCGCACCGACACGACGCTCTGGCGGACCACCGCGCTGCCGATCCGTCCGCCGGGATGAAAGAGCGCCCGGACCGAGGCGCTGTCTCCGGCCCGCATGGCGTTGAAGAGGCGCTCGACGGTAGCCCGGACCTCGATCACGGCGTCGGGGGTCTGGGCCGCGAGCGGTGCGGCAGGCAGGAGCAACATCAGGGTGAACAGGGCCCGGGTCATGACGCCTCCTGGAAGGAACGCGAACCGATCGTGTCGCAAGATGGCGCGGGCCGGGCGCAACGTCCACCCGGCCACCGCCATCGCAAGAAGGGCATAAACCCGGCCGGGCCTGCATTCGCAAGGTCCCGCACAGGGGGTGCGAACGCCGGGCAACGGTTTGGGTCTGCGCCGTGTCCAACCTGCGAACGCATTCAGGCCGCTCCACTCCAGCCGGGGAAACCGATGCCGTCGTGCACCCATAGCAGCACCGCCGCCGTCCTGATGATCCTGGGGACGATTACCGCCCCGCTCGCCGCCCAGGGCAGTGGCTCGTTTCCGATCGTGCCGGAATCGGATCATGGCCACGCCGTGGCTGCCCCATCGGCGCGCGCCATGCCCCGCGCGGGTGCCATCACCCTCGACGGCCGGCTCGACGAGGCGTTCTGGACCACGATCGAGCCGCTGACCGGCTTCCGTCAATCGCAACCCAACGATGGCGAGCCGGCCACCCAGCGGACCGAGGTGCGGTTTCTCTTTGACGACGACGCGATCTACATCGGCGCCCGGATGTTCGACACCGAGGGCGCCGCCGGTATCCGCTCGCGCCTGGTGCGCCGAGACCAGGAGACCGAGGCCGACCGGCTCGACATCATTTTCGACACCTATCACAATCACCTGGGCCGGACGATGTTCTCGGTCAACCCTTCCGGAGTGCGCTACGACGCCGGCCAGGCATCGGAAAACACCGATCCCTCCTGGGATCCGGTCTGGGAAGCCAGGACCGCAATCGATGCCGAAGGATGGACGGCGGAGCTCCGTATTCCCTTTTCACAGCTGCGGTTCCCCCGGGACTCGGGGCAGACCTGGGGATTGCAGGTCTGGCGGATTGCCAGCCGGACCAATGAGATCTCGATGTGGTCGTACTGGACCCGCACCGAGTCGGGGGGCCCCCAACAGTTTGGCCACCTGGAAGGACTTGCGGTGAGCCGGGGCGCCCGGCGCCTCGAGATCATGCCCTATGTCGTGGGACGCGGACAACTGCTGCGCCCCGGAGACGCGGGCAACCCGTTCTTCCAGCAGCGCCGGGCCGACGCACGCTTCGGCGGCGACCTCAAGTACCTGATGACCTCCAACCTGACCCTCGATGCCACGATCAATCCGGACTTCGGCCAGGTGGAGGTAGATCCGGCGCAGGTAAACCTGAGCGCCTTCGAAACCTTCTTCGAGGAGCGCCGGCCGTTCTTCATCGAGGGAAGCGGGGTCTTCGGCTTTGGCGGGTTCAACTGCATGTTCTGCAGCAACGCCGCCCCGATGTCGCTGTTCTATTCCCGGCGCATCGGACGGTCCCCGCAGGGCCAGGTCCCCACTGGCACCACCTACTCCCAGCTCCCCGACGCCTCCACGATTCTCGGCGCCGCCAAGGTGAGCGGGCGCACCGGCGGCGGGTGGACGATCGGCATGCTCGACGCCATCACCAGCCGGGAACATGCCCAGACCCTGACGGGCCCTGCGACGGGAAGCCACGAGGTCGAGCCGCTCACAAACTATTTCGTGGGTCGGGTCAGGAAGGACCTGAGCCACGGCAATCTGACCCTGGGCACCATCGCCACCTCGGTCTATCGCGCCACCGACCAGGCCAGCCTGAGGGCCCGGCTGCCGCAGCACGCCGAGGCAGTGGGGTTCGACTGGAATGCCCGGTGGAAGAACCGGACCTGGTCGTTCTTCGGCAACATGGCCGTGACCAACGTCAGCGGCGAGGCAAGCGCCATCGACCGCCTCCAGCGC
>JAWXBA010000103.1:0-3053 GCA_034439775.1 Gemmatimonadota bacterium
AGGTCCCGGGTGTCCAGTCGAGCCAGCACCGCCCCGGCGACGACCCGATCGCCCTCGTGAACCAGCACCGCCTCAACGGTGGCCATGACCCGGGTGGACAGGGTGGCCTGCTGGACCGGCTCGACGGTGCCGGCCACCTCTATCACGGCGGCAAGCTGGGTGTCCCGCACGGCAATACGGGCGCCGATGGCCGCGGCAGATTGAGCGGTCTCGATCGCCGGTGGTTCGGCGCTGCATCCGGCGAGCAGGACCGCCCCGATCAGGCCAACAGCAAGGGTGGAAGGACGATGCATGAGTGGCTCCTGGATCAGCGCCCGAGGGCGATCAGAAAGTCGAGGGAAAGGCCCCGGGCCTGCTGGCGCTCGGCGGCGGAGATGAGGACCTGATAGACCGCCGCGGAGCGGGTCAGGCGGCTGGCCGTCTCTGCCGCAGCTGCACCGAGGAGCTCCGTGGCGGTAGCCAGCCCACCCGCGTAGCTCCGACCCACCAGGCGATGTGCTTCAGCACTCTGGTCTACGGCCCGGTTGGCGATGGTGAGCCGGGCGCGGGCCACCGCCAGCGCGTTCTCCCGTTCCGCTCTCTGCAGATCGGCCCCCGCCAGCGCCGCCTCGGCGGCCGCAGTGGCCATCGCCGAACGGCCCCGGGCTGCCTGCACGGCGGCAAGCTCCGCCCCGCCGGAGAACGGGGCCCACGTGGCCATGACGCCCACCGTCCACGACTTGCTGCCGCCGAAGACGGCACCGGTGGTGTTCCAGTCGTACCGCGCAAAGCCGTTGACGCGAGGAAGGAGGGCGGCGCGGGTCCGGCTGAGGTCGGCGGCGGCGGCGTCCTCTGCCAGAGTTGCTGCCAGCACATCCCCGCGGGGACCGGCGGCATCTGGCCCAGCCTCGAGTGTCGTCAGCGCCGCCTCGACCGATCCGGCATCGGGCAAGGAGGTTGGGAGGCGCAGGGTGGTATCGCCAGGAGTACCCAGCACCAGCGCCAGCGCACGGGTGGCGAGGGAGAGGTCACCCCGCGCGGCCACGAGGTCGGCCTCCAGTTCTCCGGCTTTGACCTCGGCCAGGAGGAGATCGGCCCGGGTCACCATCCCCTGTTCGAGCAGCGCGCCGGCCTGCCGGACATGACTCCCGGCGGCGGCAACACCCGCCTCGAGAGTGGAGACCTTCTCCGCGGCGAGGACCCCACCGAACCATGCTTGCACGACCTGCACTCCGGTGCCGGCCGCAGTCCACCGTTCGGAAGCGGCGGCAGCAGCGCTGGCGGATCCCGCCGCGCGTCGGCCGGCCCAGGCATCGAGATTGACGAGTGGCTGTTCCAGAACGAGCGCCGAGCCGACGGTTGAGATCGGATCGGGATGGTTGAGTCGTGCGGGGTCAAAGGCGGCCGGGCTGACGGCGCGCTGCCGGAGGGTAAACCCGAAGGCATTCAGCGGATCGGTGGTCCGCATCCAGCCGGCCTCGACCCGCACGGTGGGGAGAATGCCGCGCCAGACGGCCTTCCCTTCCCCGTCCTGGGCCTGGTGCCCCCCGGCCGCGATCCGGTTGGCATACCCGAGCCGGTCGGCGCGCTCCAGCGCCTCGGCAAGCGTCAGAGGAAGCTGGGGGTAAGCCGGAACCGCGTCTCCGGCCAGCAGGACACCGGCAAGTAACCACCACTTTGGCCCCATGCAGACTCCATCGCTAAAGTATACTATACAACTATACAGTTATACAATACCTCTGTCAAGGGGCCGGACACCGCGCCTCGGCAACATCCGGCCTCCATTGGACGTAAGAAGTGGTTAGGATCCATATCCGGTCGCCGCACCCCTGCTCCATTCAGGCCGCCCTTCCTTCACTGCTCCGAGGGTACCCCGCCGTGGAACGACGCGATTTTCTTCTGCTTACCGGCGCTGCCGCCGGCACCCTGGCCCTTCCCGACCAGCTGCTGGCCGGCAACTGGTCCGGGGCCCTGACCCGCATTCCCAACGCCGACAAGAAGGCCCTGGCCGACACCGCCCTGGGCGCCGCCCGGAGTGCCGGGGCCAGCTATGCCGATGTGCGTATTGGCCGCTACCTGAATCAGTTCGTCTCCGCCCGGGAGCGCTCGGTCCAGGGAGTTTCCAGCAGCGAGTCCTACGGGGTGGGCGTGCGGGTCATCGCCAACGGCACCTGGGGGTTCGCCTCCACCAGCGACGTCACCCCGGACGGGATCGCTGCCGCGGCCCGGCAGGCGGTGGCAATCGCCAAGGCCAACAGCCGCCTCCAGACCGAGCCGGTGCAGCTGGCCCCGGTCCGGCCGGCGGGCGAGGTGTCCTGGCGCACCCCGATCCGGACCAACGCCTTCGACGTGCCGATCCAGGAGAAGGTGGACCTCCTGCTCGCCACCGGGGATGCCGCCATGACCGCCGGGGCCACCTTCATCAATACCCGGCTGGCGTTCATCAACGAACAGAAGTATTTCGCCAGCACCGATGGCAGCTATATCGACCAGGATGTGCACCGGATCTCGCCGGGATTCGGTGTGACGGTAGTGGACCGCACCAGCGGGCAGTTCTCGACCCGCAGCTCGATGAGTGCCCCGATGGGCCTGGGCTGGGAATACCTCTCGGCCCAGCCGTCCGGCAAGGTCCAGACACCGGTGGGCACCCTCTACAATCATAGCTCCTACGACATGCTCGAGGATGCCCGGCTGGCCGCCGAGCACGCCCGCGAGAAGCTGTCGGCCAAGTCGGTGGAGGCGGGCCAGTGGGACCTGATCCTCGACCCGACGCACCTCTGGCTCACGATCCATGAATCGGTTGGCCATCCGACCGAACTCGACCGGGTGCTGGGCTACGAGGCCAACTACGCCGGCACCAGCTTCGCCACCCTCGACAAGTGGCAGAGCAAGCGCTTCAAGTACGGGTCGCCGCTGGTCAACTTCTTTGCCGACAAGACCCAGCCCGGCTCCCTGGGAGCGGTGGAGTACGACGACGAGGGGGTCAAGACCAAGCGCTGGGACCTGGTCAAGGACGGCGTCCTGGTCAACTACCAGGCCATCCGTGACCAGGTGCACATCCTCGGTGAGAACGA
>JAWXBA010000104.1:0-6429 GCA_034439775.1 Gemmatimonadota bacterium
GGCCGATTCCAATCGGCCCGGGGACGCTGGGCCAGCCCCGCGCGTCCTCGCGGGTGAACCCGCGGCTCGGCGTAGGGGCGCGCCTCCTGCGCGCCCCCGTGGACGTCGGGCCTCGCGGGCTCGGGGTGTTGGTGTTTTCGCGGCTGAAGCCGCGACTCGGCCACACGGGTGGTGGCTGGTGGGTGGTGGGTTATCCCGAGGCTCTCGCCTCGGGCTCGGCCTTAGGAGGTGGCTCTCGCCACCCGATCGGAAGGGTCTGCCGCGTGAGCGGCTTCCCAAGGCCGAGCCCTGGGCGAAAGCCCAGGGACTACGCCGCGCCCCTACACTATCGGAAAAGGGGCCACTGGCGGTGGACCCCGACGCTCAGCGCCGAGCGGCCATCGGTCAGCCCGCGGGCCAGATCGATCCGCAGCACCCCCAGCCGTCCCTCAGGCAGCCCGAGGCGGAGCCCCCCCCCGGCATCGAGATAGAAGCGATTGCCGGAGCCGTCCATTGGTCCGATCACGTCGGCGCCATCGAGGAAGAGCCCGGCGGCCAGGATGAACGGCCCGACACGATGGACCGGGTGGTCGGCGGCGAGCCCGGCGTGAAAGATCGTCCGGCCGACATTCCGGCCGGCAAGAAATCCCCCGCTGGTGGCCGGATGCGCCCGGAGCGGGAGGGTCCAGGCCAGCTCGCTCCCGATGATCGGCCAAGTTCCTTGCGGGGCATCACTACTGGCCGTTACCACGCCGAGCCGGGCCGACCAGCCCGGCTGGCCGAGGCCGACGGTGGAGGCCCAACTCGCTCCGGCGTCGGCTCGGGTATAGGGCGCCAGGCCGCTCGACAACGCCACCGCTCGCTCGGTGGTGGCCGACAGGATGAATCGATCGTCGCGCGCCCGGCGCTCGGCGCCGACCGAGATCGCCAGGTACGACCGCTGCGCCGACCATCGCTCCAACCTCAGCACCGATGCCAGGTGCAGTCCGGCACGGATCCAGCTGCTCATGCCGACCGAGGTGGTGCGCCGACTCTCCTCCCGGATGAGGCTGCGCTCCGGATCGAGCGCGAACCGAAAGCGCTCCCAGGCACCTTCGACCTGGATTACCCCCGGCACTCCCCGCGTCGTGGGTACCTCGACTCCCACCGCGGCACGACTGCGAGCCGGTTCCCAGCGCCAGCTCGCGGCCCACAGTTCACCGCTCCCGGTCGGGGTGGCAACCTCAAGGCTCGCGCTGCGCTGCGCCACAGCCCGGATCGCCCCGCCGAGCGCCAGGCGCCAGGGGGACTCCAGGGTGGGGCGCTCGTCGACTGCGGCCTGGACCTCGACCAAGCCGCCGGGGACGGGCTGGTACTCCACCACGGACCCGCGAAGCGCCGGAATATCGGACAACCGGCGCCGGGCGAGCCTCAACCCGGACGGGGTGAGCATCGTGCCATGGGGCACCGACATGGCATCCGCGATCACCCGAAACCGGATCCTTCGGGCCCCATCGATCCGGAGGAGGTCGATGGTCGGGCGACCGGTGCGGTTCCAGGCAGCCAGCGCACCGGCCTGGTCGCCGGTGAGGTATCGGCTGGTGGCGAGCAGCTGCCAGCCCAGCCCATCGGCGGGCATCCTGATGACGTACTGCCCGGCCAGGGCTCCAGCCTCCCGGTACCGTGCCTGCTTGAATCGCACCCCGGCCAGTTCGCGGAGCACCACCGCTTCAGCGGGGCAGGCCCGGCCGGCCTCGGCGAGCAGCCTGGCAGCCTCGTCCAGATCACTGGCTGCGACCGCGTCGAGGGCGCGGTCGAGCCACGGAGAGCAGGGCATCGCCCCGGAAGGACCGGCATCCACCGTTTCGGCCTGGGTGGCGGTGGCTCCGGCGGCGGGTGCCGGCCGGATTGCCAGGGCCCAGCGGTTGGCCCCAGACCACCGCGCCAGGAACTCACCTTCAGCGGCGGTAGTGAGTGGGGCGCCGGCTGGATCGTGGAAGATTACCTGACCGTCGTGCCAACCGATCACCACGACATAGTGGTAGCGATCACGGCCCACCTCGATGAGGGCGATGACCGGGACGCCGTCAGCGAGCGTGCGCTGGATTTCCGCCGCGGTGGGGTCGAGCAGCTGGGTGTTCCACCCGCGGGCGCGGGCAGCTGCCGCGAGATCGGTGGTGAGGATCCCGCCGAGTTCCGGGCGCACCAGCGGAGCAAAGTCCTCCGCGTACACCCCCCGCCGGCCCCACCACCGTTCCACCATCGCCACGGCGGCGCCACCGCAGAGCAGCACCGACTGGGGGAGGTAGGGCACGTCGAGCAGCCGTGGGGTTGTCCCCGGCATCGGGGGGGGCCCAGACGCCAACGATTGGGCCGGCAGCGTCGTGCTGCCGAACCCAATCGTGAGCCACATCCCGGCCAAGGCCCGCCGGGCGATGGCGCCCATCGGTCCCCCCAAGCGAACGTGCTAGCTGGACAGGAGGATGAGGATCAGCAGGGCAATGATGATGGCAGTGGTGCTGATGACGACCGTGCTGTCGCCGCCCGCGAGGGCAGCGTCGGCCACGCCAGTGCGCTGGGCCAACAGGTCCAGTGAAGCCTGGTCGATGGTACCAACGCTGGCCGACAGGTCGGCCGTGTTGACCCCGAGACGAGCGGCCACGGTCCGCGCCTGATCGGTCGTGAGAAAGGCCTGGACCGCCGCCCGGTTCCCGGCGGGCGCGGCGGCGACGGCGGCATCCAAATCGACTCCGGTGACGGCGCTGCGGCCCTGCGCGTAGGCGGGAGCAGTGAGGCCGAGCGCCAGTACGGCCAGGGCGAGCGCGATCCGGTTCAACATGCAGACTCCTTGAGTGGGCGGGGCAGCTCCCCGATTCGGTGTTCGGCTTGAACGCTATGGGGTCCGGTCGCCAACGCCAATCGCTCATTCGGGCTGATTACGGGGTAATTCGAAAGGATGAGTCCTGGAGTGCCTGACACCACCTGGGAGGTAGTGTCAACTCACTCCAATGACCGATAGCGTCGTCCTCCGTCCGCCACTAACGTTCACCTGCGCCACCGCTTCGGGGCGTGTCACGCCCGGTCCGGGTCCTGGGGTTACCTGCCATGCCTTCAGATACGACTTCGCCGCTCAGCGGTGCTCACGACCATGGGCATGGTGGTGCTCGTGGGCGGTGGCGGTCCTGCTGGAGAAGGGCCCTGTCCATGGCGAGCCTGCTGTTCCTGACGGCCTGCCCGGATCTGAAACCGATCAGGGAACTGCTCGACGATCCGTCCCGGTTCGATGGCAAGACCGTGCGGATTGTCGGAGAAGTGATCCAATCGGTCGGGGCACTCGGCGTCGGCGTCTACCAGGTCAATGACGGCACCGGCACCCTCACCGTGGTGAGCCAGGCCGGGAACGGCACCCCGCGGACCGGTGCCCAGGTCGGCGTGGAGGGCGAATTCCGTTCGGCGTTTACGCTGGGAACGCTGACCGCCGCGGTGTTGATGGAGCAGAAGCGGCGGAGTCCGTAACAGCGCGGCGAGACGATGGCAGGTTCGCGATCGAGGTTCATCTCAGGAAGGGAGTGCACCATGCAGGTTCAGGTCAATACCGGCCACCACATCGAGGCTGACGAGGCGATGGCCGAGTCAGTGCGGGACGTGGTGGCCCGGGCCCTGTCCCACTTCAGCGACCACATCACCCGCGTCGAGGTCCACCTGCGCGACCAGGACGGCGCCAAGAACGGCCGGGACGACAAACGGTGCATGATGGAAGCCCGCCTTGAGGGCCGCCAACCCATCGCCGTGACCCACGAGGCGCCGACAGTAGACCAGGCAGTGGCTGGCGCGGCCGACCAATTGGCGAGTCGAGTCGAAAGTACGCTGGGGCGCTCCGACCGTGGCGCGGGGGCACGGCGCTAGTGACCATATCCAGCGACCCCGTTGAGCCTCAGTTTTCCAGCAGGACCGCGAGGGAATGCAAGCGGGGCACCCGGGCCGCCACGACCTGCAGCATGACCATGATCGGCACGGCCAGGATGGCGCCCGCCGCGCCCCACACCCACCCCCAGTAGAGCAGGCTGACGAAGATCGCCACCGGATTGAGTGGCAGGTGCCTGCCCTGCAGGTGTGGCGTGACGAGGTTGCCCTCGAGGGTCTGGATCAGCACGGATCCCCCCATCGCCATCAGGATCGGACCGGTGGTGTCGAACGAGACCACCGCGGCGGCTCCGATGAGCACCAGGGTCACCAGGGCGCCCGCGTAGGGAATGAAATTGAGGAGAAATGCCACGGCGCCGAGGAGCAGCGCGCCGGGCAGGTGCAGGGCCGCCAGGAGTCCCCACGTCGCCAGGCCCGTCCCGAGACTGGTCACGGTGTTGATGAGCATGAAGCGCGACATCTGCGATTCAACCTCGGTGAGCGCCGCCTCGGCGTCCATGACCCCGGCCCGCGATTCGATCAGGTCGGCCAGCTTCCTGCGAAAGGTCGGCAGGGTGGCCAGGAGGAAATAGGTCAGGAACACCACCGTGACCACCGTGGCCGCGACGCTGGCGGTGCTGAGCCCGATGCGCTGCAGGAGGCCGGGCTCCTGGATCTGGACCGTCTGGGCAGCGCCCGGAGCCGTGGACTGCGTGGTCCGGGCCATGGCATCTGCGGTCCGCTGCAGCGGGCGCATGAACCGCCGGACCTTCGCCTGCACCTTGGCGACCGTCTTGGGAGCGCCCGACACCCACTCGGCTGCCCGTGGGGCCAGCAACCCGACCCCCGAGCCGACGATGGCCACCGTCCCGAACACCGCCAGCGCAGCCCCGACGGCGGCGGAGAGCCCGAGACGCCGCAGGGCGCGAACTACCGGCACGAGCAGAAAGGTCATCAGCACCGCAATCGCCATCGGCAGCAGGAGGCCCGCGCCGATCCGCAGCGCCGCCGTGAGCACGATCACGAAGATGCCCGTCAGCAGCATCGTCGAGGCGGGCGGGGCGGGAATCCAGACCCGGGGGGGCGACGTCAGCTCTGGTTCCATCTGTCGCCACGAACGACGATGCCAGAAGCGCGGCCGGGAATGCCCCCGAGCCGCGCTTCGCGACCAGTGCTGATGCGATTCCTGGACGGGATCATTGATGCCCAGGCATCACGGCCGACGCCTTGACGGGCGGGGGTGCGGGTAGCGCCAGCAGTCGGCGCCGGAAGGTCTGGAACGCTGCGGTTTCCGTGGTCAAGCCGCGGAGTGCGGAGGCGGGATAGGTGGCGATCATCGCCTCGCTATCGGCAATCCGGTCCTCCGCCAGCGGGTGGGTCGCGAAGAATGCGTCCACGGCGTTCGGGTTCCGGGTCCGCTCGGCCAGCAGCAGCTCGAACATCCCGGGGATGCCGTTCGGGTTGATCCCGGCCTTGATGGTCGTCATGACCGCCTCCTGGTCCGCCTCGGCTTCGTCACTCCGGCTGAACTTGGCGAACAACGCCGTTCCCGCCACGTTCACCGCCGTCTGGCCGGTGCCGCTGTCGCAGATCTTGGTCAGGGTGCACAGCAGCAGCACTCCGCCGTTGGCGCCCTGGGCCTGCTGCATCTGCTGGACGCTGTGACGCCGGGTGACGTGGCCGATCTCGTGGCTGAGCACCCCGGCCAACTGGCTCATGTTCTCGGCCCGCTCGATCAGGCCGCGATTGACATAGATCCAGCCGCCGGGCACCGCGAAGGCGTTGACTTCCCGGCTGTTGACCACGGCGAAGTGCCAGGTCAGGCCCCGGGAGTCGGTGACCTTGGCCAGGGAGTTGCCGAGGCTGGTGATGTAGTTCACCACCGCCGCATCTCGCACCATCGGCAGCTCGGCCGCGATCTGGGCGGCGTAGTCATCGCCCATCTGGACTTCCTGCTGCTGGGAGATGGCGCAGCCGGTGGCCGCCAGCAACAGCAGGCCGGCAGCGCCCACCCGGTTGGTCACCGCGACTCCGGCCGGATCAGGCTGGCCCGGTAGGCCTGGCTGGCAAAGATGGCCACCTCGACCCGCCGGTTGGCGGCCCGCCCCGATTCGGAGTCGTTGCTGGCAACCGGCTCGGTCTCGCCCAGGCCGTGGGTGGCGAGCCGGCCGCCGTCGACGCCGACGGTGATCAGATAGGTGGCCGCGGCCCGTGCCCGGCGCTCGGACAGACTCTGGTTGTAGGTGTACGAGCCGACCTGATCGGTGTGGCCAATGATTACCAGGTCGGTGTTGGGGTACTTGCCGAGACTTGCCGCGAGCTCCCGGAGATTGGCGCGGGCGTCGGGCTTGACGACATCGGAGTCAAAGTCATAGAGCAGGCCCGACTCGAAGGTGACCTGGATGCCTTCACCCACTCGTTCGACCCTGGCGCCCTTGATGTTCTGCTCCAGTTCCTGGGCCTGCTTGTCCATCTGGCTGCCGATGATGGCGCCGGCCGTCCCGCCAACCACCGCGCCGATGATGGCCCCCTTGGCGGTGGATCCGGCCACCTTGCCAATGACCCCAC
>JAWXBA010000105.1:0-3488 GCA_034439775.1 Gemmatimonadota bacterium
AGTACGGCCTGCCCGGACTGCCGGTCACCATGTTGATCGATCGTGATCTGCGGATTGCGGCGCGATGGATTGGCGAACTGACGGCCGCCCAATTGGGCGAGGTGCGCCGGGCGGCCCTGGCAGAACTGCGGTCGTCGTCGCCTGAAGTTCACCACGGCCAGCACAACTGACGGCATTCATGTCGCCCGCGCAGGCTCGGCCATCGACCGGTGTCAACTCATTGCGCCATATGCTCGTGCTGAGCCTGGCCCTGGGCGCGGCCCCGGCAATCGCCGCCCAGTCGATGCCTGGCTGGCGGACCGACTTCTCGCGCCACACCGTTCCGCTCGAGGAGATCGTGCCGGGCGGGCCACCCAAGGATGGCATTCCCCCGGTGGACCGGCCCGAGTTCGAGCCGGTCGCCAGCGCAGCGCGATGGCTGGGGTCCCGCGAGCCGGTCATCGTGGTGGAACACGGGGGAGTGGCACGAGCCTACCCCCTGCAAATCCTGGTCTGGCACGAGATCGTCAACGACGTGATTGCGGGGATGCCGATCGCGGTGACCTATTGCCCACTCTGCAACACGGCCATCGTGTTCTCACGGATCATTCTGCCCGGTGCCGATACCACCACCTTTGGCACCACCGGCCGGGTGCGGCTTTCAGACCTCGTCATGTACGACCGGGGAACTGAGAGCTGGTGGCAGCAGGCCACCGGGGAGGGGCTGGTCGGCGTGCATGCCGGCGGACAACTGAGCCGGTTCCCTTCCACCCTGGTGAGCTTTGCCGAGTTCCGCCGGAACTTTCCGCGCGGAGTGGTCCTGTCCAGGGCCACCGGGCACGAGCGGCCCTATGGGCGGAATCCCTATCTCCGGTACGACGCGGAGGGGGCATCGCCCCTGGCGAGCCTGTTCGGACGACGCCCAGATACTCGCTTCCCGGCGATGGCCAGGGTGGTTGTGGTGAAGGAGGGCCCGGAGCAGTTGGTAATCCCATTCGAGCGACTCCGTCGCGATCGGGTCGTTGCCACCCGAATCGGCGCCAAGGACCTCATTGTGTGGTGGATCGAGGGCACCGCGAGCAGCATGGATACCGAAATCATCGCGGAGGGCAGGGAGGTCGGCTCGGCAGTGGCCCATCGCTCCAGCGTGGACGGGCGCGTACTGACCTTCCGCCCGCACGGAGACGCCACCTTCCGGGATACCCAAACCGGGACGACCTGGTCGGCGCTGGGCCACGGGATTTCCGGTCCGCTGACGGGGCGCCGGCTCGAGCCGATTGACCACGGTGCCTATTTCTGGTTTGCCGTCGCCGCGTTCTGGCCGCAGGCCCGGCTGTTGGATTCACAGCGATAGGCCGCCACTGGCGCGGGCGGGGGCAACCGATCTCGGTTGCCCTCTCTTGCGTTCGGGTGCAAGTTGGAATGTTGCCCGGCCGTCAGGTCGCCGATACCCAACTCACCTCCCGTGGAGCCCCCCGATGCAACTCCGTACCTGTGCGGGCATCGCCCTGCCGTTCCTGCTGGTGCTGACCAGCGCGTGTTCGACGCGCAGCGCTGGGGCCACTTCCGCGGTACGCCCAGCCGCCCAGGACTCCACGGCTCGGCCGGCTGCCGGCGCCACACCATCGCGGACGGGGCCAAAGCCCTACGCCCAGGTGGTGACTGACAAGGCGCGGACTCGGCGGGGCCTGTTCTCCACCCACCAGGTGGACGACAAGCTGTTCTTCGAGATTCCGGCGGCCCAGTTGGGCCACGAGATGCTATTCATTGCCCGGGTGGCGGAGACCTCCCAGCAGGCCGGCGGTTTTGTGGGCGGCGGCGGGACCAAGGTGCTGGTCTGGGAGCGGGATGGGCACTTCGTGGTGGTCCGCAGCCGGGACTACGGCGTCCGCTCCGATCCGTCGCAGGCAATTGCCCGGGCCACCGACGGGATGACGCGCGGCGCGGTGCTGGCCCGGTTGGCGGTCGAGGCCTACGGACCCGACAGTGCCGCGGTCGTCGATGTCACCTCGCTGTTCCTGACCGCCAACGCCGATTTTGCCAGCCTGACCTCGGTCCAACGGGACCGCAGCTGGATTGACCGGGTGGTGCCCACCGCCCGCACGGTGGATGTGGAGGCCACCCAGACCGGGATGATTCGCGCCCCGAACGCTCCGCCGACGGTGCAGCCCACCAGTGTCACTGCCCGGATCCACTGGAGCATGTATCGCCTGCCCGACACCCCGATGATGATGCGGCTTTCGGATCGTCGGGTCGGAGTCATCTCCTCTACCACCATCGACTACAGCCGCCCGGAACATCGCGCCGAGGAGCGGCGGTTCATCCATCGGTTCCGGCTGGAGAAGCGGATTCCGGGTGCGGCGCTTTCCGATCCGGTGGAGCCGATCGTGTATTGGATCGATGCGGCCACCCCCGACTGGCTCAAGCCGTGGGTCAAGAGCGGGGTGGAGAAGTGGAACGTCGCGTTTCGCGAGGCCGGGTTCACCAACGCCATCGAGGGGCGGGTGGCGCCCACGCCGGAGCAGGATCCCGACTGGTCCAACCATACCCTCGGCAAGTCGATTATCTACTGGCGCCCATCGACCGTGGCGAACGCCACCGGGGGCCAGGTGGTCGATCCCCGCTCCGGGGAGATCATCAAGGGCGAAGTGAACATGTACCACAATGTCATGAATCTGCTGCGCAACTGGTACTTCATCCAGGTCAGCCCGCTCGACCCCCGCGGCCGGGCGTTGACCCTGCCCGATTCCCTGATGGGCAAGCTGGTGGAGTACGTGGTGACCCACGAAATTGGCCACTCGATCGGGTTCCCGCACAACATGAAGGCAAGTCACATGTACCATCCCGACAGCCTCCGGAGCGTCAGCTTCCTGCGGCGCATGGGCGGGCATGTCTCGACGCTGATGGACTACTCGCGCTTCAACTATGTGGCGCAGCCGGAGGACAATATTCCCGTGGACCTGCTGATCCCGCAGGTCGGACCGTACGACAAGTACTCGGTGATGTGGGCCTACAAGCCGATTCCAGGCGCCCGTACTCCAGATGAGGAGTGGACGGTGCTGGATGGCTGGTCGCGCTGGCAGGACACCATGCCGTGGCTGCGTTGGACCACCAGCGATGCGCCGAACGACCCTGCCAACCTGACCGAGGCGGTCGGCGACATGGATCCGGTGTACTCCACTGGCCTGGCGCTGCGGAACCTGCGGCGGGTAATGTCGACGCTGATTCCGGTGGCCGAGCGGCCGGGGCAGGACTATACCCAACTGGAAGAGCTGTACAGCAACGCCGTGCAGCAGTGGCAGCGTTACATGAACCATGTGGCGGCCGTGATCGGCGGAGCCGACACCCAGGAGAAGTACGGCACCGGCGCGCGTTTCGAGCCGGTCAGCCGGGCACGCCAGCAGGCTGCAATGCGCTTCCTGGCGGAGAACGCCTTTACCACGCCCGACTATCTCGTCACCCCGGACATTCTGCGGCGGATTGAAGCCGCGGGGGTGCTCGATCGCCTG
>JAWXBA010000106.1:0-2835 GCA_034439775.1 Gemmatimonadota bacterium
GCCGCGTGCGTGGCCGTCACCTGGAAGGTGCCGGAAGTCCCACCGGCCACGAAGAATCCGGTCCCACTGATCGTCCCCCCGGTGGCTGTCCATGTCACCTGGGGCGCCGCCGTGCTGCTATCGCTCCAGAGACCAGTGGCAGCAAACTGGAGCGAGGCTCCCGCCGAAACGCTGGCCGAGGGCGGAGTGATCCCCAGCGTCACCAGGGTGGCCGGCGCCCCGGCCTGGATCGTCACCACGGTGGTGTCGGCCAGGCCGCCACCCTGCTGGGTGGCAATGATCCGATAGCTGCCGGTGGCTGCCCCTGCGGTGTACACGAGGCCATTCATGGTACCGCCGGTGGCGGTCCAAGCCAGCGGGGGCACCATGGTGGAGCCGTCCGACCAGCTGGCACCCACGGTCATGGTGCGCTGCGCGCCGGGGGCCAGGCTGACGCTGCTCGGATTCAGATTTAGGCTGCTCAGGGTGGCAGGGGTCGAGCCGCCCGTGATGGTTGCCGCGGTGGTGTCGGCCACCGTGCTGCCGGCATGCTTGGCAATGATCCGGAAGGTGCCCGCCGTGGTCCCGGCGACGTAGGTCAGCCCGACCATCGTCCCGCCGGTGGCACTCCACACCAGCGGCGGCACGGTGGTGGAGCCGTCGTCCCAGGTGGCGGAGATGTTCAACTCGCGTCCCTCTCCGGCGCCGGTGCTGAAGCTGGAGGGGTTCAGGTTGAGGCTGGTGACCACCGGTGCCGGCACCACCGGGGCGGTGATGGTAAAGCGCGCGGTGTCGGACACCGAGCACCCTCCGCAACTGGCGATCACCAGGACCTGGCCAGCCAAGGCCCCGGCGGTGTACAAGCCAGACATCGAAACAGTACCTCCGGATGCCGAGAAGGTGCGAGTCACCGCGCGCTGCTGGCCATCACTCCAGGTGATTTCGCTTGAGAGCTGGACCGTCCCGCCGGGGTTCAGCGCACCCAGCCGCGGGGAGACCCGGATGCTGGTGACCCTCGGCGTTTCCGACACTGTGACGACCGCGGTGTCGGCGATGGCCGCCGTATTGGCCCGGGCGACGACGCGGTACACACCCGAGACGTTGGGCGAAGTCCAGCGGCCGGTGCTGCTCACCACTCCACCGGTGGTGCTCCAGGTCAGCGCTGGCAGGGCAGCGGACCCGTCGCTCCACGTTGCCTGGGCCTGAAAATCCACCGACTGGCCACCCTGCACCGCCGGCGACTCCGGCGTAACAGTCAGGGCGGTCAATCCTGCCGGCGGCACAACTACGGCGAAGACGGCGGTGTCGGCCAAGGTCCCACCCGAATGCCGCGCGATGATCCGATAGCTCCCGGCGGTGGCCGGAGCGGTCCAGATCCCCTCCGGGGTTACCGAACCGGCCTGCGCTGACCAATGTAACGCCGGAAGGGCAGTAGATCCATTGGACCAGATCGCGCCAGCTGTGAACTCCACCGTTTGGCCGATGGGGGCGGTGCCGGTGGCGGGGGAGAGGCTGATCCGGGTCAGGGTGGCGGCCGCGGGTGCCGAAATGGTCACCACGGAGGTGTCGGCCAGGGTCCCGCTCGCCAGCCGCCCGATGACCCGGAAGGTCCCGGCGGTTCCGCCGGCGGTGTACACCCCGCTTCCGGAGATGGTCCCTCCCGTCGCGGCCCACGACACGGAGAGGTTGGTCTGCACGCCGTCGGTCATCCGCCCCTTGGCGGAAAAGGCGGCGGTGACACCGGGCAGCAGGGTCACCGCGGCGGGGGTGACTTCCACCGCATCGAGGACCGGGGTGATCGTCACCGAAGCGGTGTCGGACTTGCCACTCTCCGGGTGACGGACCACCAGCCGGTGGGTGCCGGGAAGACGCGAGGCAATGAATCGGGCCAGGCGCGATTCGCCAGGACTCGCCTCGGCGCCGCTGCCGCCAGCGATCATTTCGACGGTGCCCGCCGCGGTGATCCACTCCAACTCCGGGATGACATCGGAGCCGTCGGTCCAGGTGGTGACCACCTCGAACTCCTGGGTGCTGCCCCCGGGAATCGTCACCACCCGTGGCTGCAACTGGATGGCGGTCATTTCGGCCGGCTCCACCACCACCAGGGCGGTGTCGCTGAGGAGGCCATCCAGGGTGGTGGCGATCACGGCATAGCTGCCGGGAATCAGGCCAGCGGCGAACTCCCCGCTCGCGCCGATCGCGCCGCCGCCGGTGGCGCGCCAGGTGACCGTGGGCAGGGTGTTGGCCCCACTCTGCAGCCGGGCCGTGGCACCGAACAACACATGGGCCCCGCCAGAGATGTAGACCGGCTTGGGCTGGACATCGAGGGTCTCGAACAAGGGGCCGGGATCGGAGACATCGATCCGGGCCGACCCCGACAGGGAGGGCGAACCGACGGCGTAGGCGGTGACGGTATGGCTGCCGGGCGCGGTACCGCGGTAACGGCCATCGGAGGCAATCTGCCCGCCGGTGGCCACCCACGACACCGCCACAGAGGCGGTATCACCGGACGCGAGTCTTCCGTAGGCGCGGAAGGCAAAGGTCTGGTCGAATGGAAGGATCGACGGAGCGGCGGTAACGATCAACGCCACCGGGGTCGTCGGGGAGGTGGGGGGCCCCCCCGGATCGGGGCTCAGAAATTCGCGGGGGGCGGCTTCGGTGCACGCGAGGAGAAGGACTGAAAATGTCGCCGTCACAATTGCGGCAGTGCGCCGAGACAGCTTGAAGAGGTAGTTCAATGGGGGCCAACTCTCTGACTTGCGGTAGCCTCGGTCCGACCAGATCGGTCAGTCCGCTAGTGTCCGCATGCATTTAATGCAAGAGAGTTGCCAAACGACTGTATACAAATACTACAGA
>JAWXBA010000107.1:0-3416 GCA_034439775.1 Gemmatimonadota bacterium
CGGTCGGTGTAGAACCCATCCTGCTTGGAATGATTGTCAAAGGCGGAAAGCAGCAGCGGGGTGGCGGGGTTGAGATACCGCTCCTCGGTGTCGGTCCGGACGACCCGGAACCGCATGTTGTGCTTCCGACCCATCGAGTCGGTCACCATCCGGGCGGGACGCGCGCCGGCGGGATCGAGATCCCAGATGTCATACTGATCATACACCACCAGGCCCTGGTCGCCGGTGGTCCACCCGGCGGTGCCCCACGAGGGT
Organism: Gemmatimonadota bacterium; assembly: GCA_034439775.1. Lineage (GTDB taxonomy): Bacteria > Gemmatimonadota > Gemmatimonadetes > Gemmatimonadales > GWC2-71-9 > JAWXBA01. The sequence continues at coordinate 256 of JAWXBA010000107.1, forward strand.
GGGGTGCTCGGGGTGTCCCACGTTTCCTGGTCAAAGCGGACCCCCCGGATCGCCTCGGTCAGGTTCCGGGTCCGCCCGGTGGTCACCTCTCGCGACATCCACTGGGCGTTCTGGAAGTAGACCACGTACCGGCCGCCCGGGGATAGCTGCGCCCCGCCGGATTCCAACCGCTCCGCCACCTTGGTGCGCGCGCCGGTCATGCCGTCGATGAGGTAGACGTCGGAGCCGCCCTCGCCCCACATCGACTCGATCGCGTAGGGCACGTTGCTGGTGCCGAGGGCCAGCTTGCCGTCATCGGATACGGTAACCTGAGGCATGTCCTCACTGCCGAGGCGCGCAATCTTCCGGGTGGCCGGGTGATACAGCGCGGCAAAGGAGCGGGTGGCGTTCTGCCGCGCCTGCAGTTTCTGCTGCGGCTGCAGCTGCGGATCCTGCCAGTGCCAGAGGTCGAACACGGCGCCCTCGGCGATTTCGTCCGCCGGGAGGGAGTCGAGTGGGGCAGGGCCAATGCCGAAGCGGAGAGCGGAGCCATCGCGCGTAAAGCCCACGCCGCCCGAGGCGATGATCATTCCGGCACCGGCGCTGTCTGGGGTGGCAATCGGCTGGACCCGGACCGCCCCGCCGGCGAGCGCCGCGTGGTACAGCGTGTGCTTCGGCTTGTCGGCAGCCTGGTCGGCGCGATCCGAGACAAATGCCAATTGCCGGCCGGCCCGATCAAAGGTCATCGCGGCGTAACTGCCACGTCCGGCCAGCAGGGTCGTCACGGTGCCATTCCCGAGGGAACGGATGAAGGCGCCGTCGCGAGTGGAGTCCTTGGAGGTCACGGTATAGGCCAGCCAACGGGCGCTGTCGTCCACCGCAAAGGCGGAGACTTCTTCGATCCGGGTGTCCTGGCCGGTGCGCAGGTCGCGGATGACCAGCGTGGTGCCCGGATCGGGGGCACGGCGCGCGGACCGGCCGGTGGTGTCGGGGCGCGCCGCCTGCCGAGCCGAGCTGTCGGGTCGGGCTGCAGCAGAGTCCGCCTCGAGGTGGTAGAACAGGAAGTTTCCGGCCTCCGCAGGGAATTCGAAACTCTTGACCCGGGGGATGACTTCGACCTGCGCCGTTTGGGTGGAGAAGACACCCAGGCTGTTCTTGGGGGCGTCGGCCGGCCGTGCCTTGGCCTTCCGGGCCTTTTCCGAAGCCTCCATGGAGGGATAAATCACGAAGGCCAAGGCCTGGCCACTGGGAGACCACCGCGCCGCTGCGGGGTTGAACCCACCCATGGCGCCGGCCTGGAGTTGGGGCCGACCGGTAAAGCCCCGGGGGTGGCGGTGCTCGGTGGTGCCGGTGGTGGCCCGAACCACGAGTTCACCGTCGCCCACTTGTGGCGTCAGGGTGTAGGCCACCCACTGCCCGTTGGGCGAGAGCGCAGTGCCGGCTATGCTCTTCCACATGTCGAAATCGGCCTGGGTCAGCGCACGCTGGGCCTGGGTGGTCGAGGGAATCGCAAACAGGGTGGTGGCACAGAGCGCCAGGAGGGCGCGGCAGGCAGGCATTCGGCGCGTCATGGGTCCGTTCGGGCTGGAGGAATACGGGAATGGAATACGGGAACGTCCTGCCAAAAAGTACGCGCGTCAACCCCCTGCCGTTGCCCGGGGCCCCTGTTTGCCCATACGATTCAGGATCCTCAGCCCGCATCCGGAGCACGATGACCGAGTCCAGCCAGCTCTTCGATGCCATTCGCGCCGGCGATGCAGCGCGGGTCGAGGCGTTGCTGAGCACCGCACCGGCCCTGGCCACCGCCAGCCACGACGGCGTGTCGGCAATCCTGTTGGCGCTCTATCACGGTCACGACGGCATCGCCGGGTCTTTGGCCCGGCAGGCGGGTGAGCTGGAGTTCTTCGAGGCAGCGGCACTGGGCGAGGGCGAGCGCGTCACGGCGCTCCTGGCCACCGACCCTTCCCTGGCTGAAGCCACCACGCCGGACGGATATCGGGCGCTCGGGCTGGCGGCATTCTTTGGCCATGAGGAGGTCGTGGCCCTCCTGGCCCGGTGGTGCGATCCCGACATCCCGTCCCGGAACGCCATGCGCGCCACCCCGCTCCATTCCGCGATGGCCACCCGCCGCCCCGATGCGGCGGCCGGGATCGCCCGGACCCTGCTGGCGCAGGGGGCGGATCCCAATCGTCAGCAGGAGGGCGGCTGGACCCCGCTGCATGCCGCCGCCCAATCGGGAGACCCTGAACTGGTAGCCCTGCTGCTGGAGCACGGGGCCGACCGCGCCATCGTCAACGACGGCGGCCAGACTCCATTGGAGCTGGCGCTGACCAAGGAACACATCGCCGTCGTGGCCCTGCTGCAACCGCTGTAGCCCGTCGTCACGGCCAACGCCGGACGCCCTTCACGCCCTGTCCCGGAATGCCCATGCGCCGCCTGACCAAGTTCGTCGCTGCCGCCTGCGTCCTGCTGTCCACTCCTGCCGTGGGCCAGCACAGCTTCTCGCCGGGCGGGAGCTTCAACCCCGCCATTCCCACCCCCCGCTCGGTGCTTGGGTATGAAGTCGGCCAGCGCTTTACCCCGCATCACCTCTTCACCCGATATTTCGAGCGGGTGGCGGTGGCCAGCCCTCGAGTACGGCTCGACACCATGGCGGTCAGCTTTGGCGGACGCGAAACCATCCTGGCGGTCGTGACCAGTGAGGCCAATCATGCCCGAATGGCACAGATTCGGGCCGACGCTGTCCTGATTGCCAACCCCGCCGGTGTCCCTGCAGTGCAATTGCAGGCGGCAACCGAGCGGCTCCCGGCCATCGTGTTCCTGGCGTACAGTGTCCATGGCAATGAGGCCTCGGGCACCGAGGCTGCCATTGCCACGCTGTACCAGTTGGCGGCCGGGCGCGACGCCGAGACGCTGCGGATGCTGGAGAACACGGTCGTGCTGATCGACCCCAGCCAGAACCCCGATGGCCACGAGCGGCACGTCCAGCGGGTCCTCCGTCACACTTCGGCGTCGGGGCTGTCGGTGGACCAGTCGGCGATGGTGCATGGCAGCGACTGGCCGGGTGCGCGGACCAGCCACTACCACTTTGACCTCAATCGCGACTGGTTCATCCAGTCGCACCCGGAGTCACGGGGGCGGTCTGCGGTCATCACCTCGTGGTGGCCGCACGTGGTGGCCGA
>JAWXBA010000108.1:0-3909 GCA_034439775.1 Gemmatimonadota bacterium
GTATTCCTCCCCCCGCAGTGACCCATCGCGCCATCCACGCACGTACGCCGGCAGCTTGGTGCGCAGGTCACTCGACATCCGCCGGGCCGCCTCACGCACCACTTCGATCGGCCCCCGACGAACGCCCGGCGGCCCCTGCCAGTACCACGCCGTGAGCCGGTGCAGTAGCCAGCGACCGCGCCCATCGGCGGTTGGTGTTGCTGCCAGCCTGGCGAGTGTCGGCGGCAGGGTGCTTGCCGTGTCGAGCACCTGCGTCCGGGCCAGCTCCCGCAACTCCTCGAACCCTTCCGGCGCTCCACCATTCTCAAGAAAAGCAGCGGGCACCGCTGCAACGAGCAGCTCCCTGGCCAGTGCCAAGGTTAAATAACACCAGGTGAAGCACCCCTCCCGACGCCACCGCTCTGCCAGCGTGGACCAGTCGCACGCCCCGCCCTCCCGCTCCAGCCACAACGCGATATCGAGCAGCGGCCGGAGTCCCATCTCGAACTGGTGATGCGCGCTGGCATGCACCGCGAGGTGCGTAAGCATGTCCTCGGCGTGAAGCACTCGGGCGGTGATGCCGCCGAGGTTCCCTGGTGCGGCCCGCTCCCACGCAACCGCCCCCCACGCAGGAGCCACCGCGGCCATCGAACGCACCTCGCCATGGAGCTCGACCACGACCGAGGTGCCCGTCGCCTCGAAGACCCGATTCATCGCCTGCGCCATCGGCTTGGCCGCAGCCCGACGCACCTCCATGCGGGAGGAGTAGGGAATGCCTGTCGCGATGAACACCTCCGCCGTCCGGTCGAGATCCTCGGGTCGGGTCCAGATGTCGATGTCCCCCATACTGCGGAGCGCCGGCTCAGGATACGCCAGATGGGCCAGCGCCACCCCCTTGAGGACGACGAACGGAATGCCCGCCTCATCGAGCGCACCGGTCAGGCGCCGGAGCACCGTCTGTCGCGTCAGCAGTCCGACGGCGGCACCGCGCCGGGCGAGCACGAGTGGCGCAAGCACCTCGGGCGGGATCCGGGTCGGATCGAGAAGTAGGGGAAGTCGCCAGGCGAGATAGGGGTGCAGATCCCGCGAAGCGACCGCACGCAGTGCGTGCCACGCTTCGGAACCGAACACCGGCAGGGACTCGCGGGTGGTGTCGCGCCGGAGCAGCGCGAGGAGGAGCTGGTGGGCAGGGGTCACGGCGAGGACATCGGCGGCGAGAGCCGGCGGCCCACCCGCGCGAGCAGGATGGCAGTGCGGACCGCGAGGCGGGGATCAATTGACAGCAGCAGCCGCACCAGCCACAGCATCGCCGCGGCGGTCGTTCTGCCCGGTAGGCTGCGCATCGGCGCCGGGGGCAGCGGCCGCCAGCTCTCGCCGTCCTGCCACTCGATCACTTCGCCGAGGACCCGCTCCGGCTCGGTGGGCGGATCCGGGACGAGCGAGCCATCGCCCCTGGTCAACAGATGCCTGCGTCCACGCCGGTCGCACCCCGCGCCCACGATCCGGTGACCGACCAGTCCATTGCCGCCGAGGAAGGCGATGACGGTGCCCGTGCGATAGTCCGCCCCGGTGTCGCAGCGGATCCGGATCCGGGTGCCTGACACAAGAGTGCCACCCATGCTCCGGCCACGAATCTCCGACTCAATCACAGCACCGGCCCGCTTCAGCAGCGGCGCCAGGGTCTGGCTCTGATCGGTGATCGATGGCTCGGTCATGGGCGGTTAGGCGGTTGGGCGGTTGGGCGGTTGGGCGATCCGGCGCGAAGGAGGCTGCGCACCGGGTCCGCGCTCAGCTCAGAGGGGCGGGGGCCTCGGGCGTTGGCCCTCGCGCCGCGGTCGGCGATGCCGACGCCGCTTCCGGTCCCCGCCGCCAGCGCCACAGGAGCCGGAAGGGATTGAGCAGGTGATCGGTGAGACGCTCCGGCATGTTGAGACCCGCGACGCCGTACCTGGCCGGCGGCAATGGCTCGGAGACGGCGGTGCCGAAGAGATAGTCCCAGAAGCTGAAGAGGAAAGCGAAATTCGCGTTGGCGTGTCGCGATTCCACCGAGTGATGATAGGAGTGGAACCGGGGGCTCACGAAGACCCGGTACAGCGGGCCAAAGCGCCAGTCCACCTGGGCATGCTGAATGGCGGCGAGACAGGTGATGAAGACGCCGAGCGGCATCCAGCCGCGGGTGGGGATGCCGAGCAGCATGTGGAAGATTCCAAAGTAGAGCAGCACATCCATGCTCAGTTCCTCGACCGGATGGCGACGCGACGCGGCAAAAAGCGTCATCTGCTCCTGCGAGTGGTGCACGCTGTGGAACGCCCAAAGAAAGCGGTTGGCGTGCTGCAGCCGGTGCCACCAGTAGGTGACGAAATCTCCAGCAACCCAGAAGATGCCGAGCCCCGCCCACCAGGGGAGACCCCGGAGCAGGTCGAGCTGGAGGAATCCCAGCCGACTGCCGAGTGCATTGGTCGTGGCGGCCAGCACCAGGATGCTGTAGAAGCCGCCCTTGTAGAAGAGGGTGTAGAGGACATCGTTGGCGAAGTTCCGGGTGCGGTAGCGGGCAGAATCGGCGCCGGAACGCCGTTCGAACAGGTAGACCACCAGCAGAAAGGCGCTGTAGATCAGAAATCCCTTGATGGCGGACTTGGCCAGCGGGCCCAGATCGAGGAGCAGGGCGAATTGGGCGACCCGTTCGAGGAATGCGTCCATGGGAGTTACCACCCGACCGTGATCATGCCGACTCCAGGCGCGCCCGGACCGCGGCACGCCGTTCATCCGACATCCGCACCGCCACCGCCACCTCTTCCGCCGAGAACCCCGCTTCGAGCCTGGCCTCGACCGCCACGCCGTACTTCTCGATCTCCTCGCCGCCACCGGCGAAGATCTGGGCAAAGGCATGGGCGCACTGGGTCAGCGCCCGGGCGATCTGCAGCCCGACCCGCGGAGTCTCGCCGAGCTTCGCCTTGATGTAGTCGTTGGCGAACCGGATATGGCAGACCTCGTCGGCCTGCTGGGCATCGTACATGTCGGCCAGGACATGGTCTCCCTTGGCGCGCGCCTCGTCCCGTGCGTGGGTGGCTGCGTCGAGCCCGTCGGCCTCGAAACTCCGGTTCTGCACCGCGAGCCGCCCAATCAGATTGTCGATCCGCCCCAGGATCCGAAACTGAAAAGTGGTGATCGGGTACTGGCCCAGGTGCCCGCCGCGCGCCACCAGCAGCCGGTGATAGTTCATGGTGTGGCGCGCCTCATCGGCACACTGCCGCGCCAGACCCTTCCGCACGCTCCACTCCGCGTCGGGAGAATCCGCCAGGCTGCGGGCGGCGTTCTCCATGACACACATTTCCTCATTCATCTGTCGATGGAGGAACTCGTGGTCCCGCTCAGGTGTCCCGTCGGGATGATTGACGAGATCCGCCCATACTTCACGAACCGTAAAGCGCGAGTCCCGGACCGGCCCGGCGCCGAAAAGGCGGGGGTCGAGCGCCGGGCGGGCGAGGCTCGTAGCTGTCACGCGTTCAATTCCCCTGGCCGATGGACGGGAGGATCGAGCGGAAGCCGGCCTGCCGCAGCACCTCGGCGACCTCTTCTTCGGTAAAATCCGCTGCCCGGCGATCATCGACATTGATGGAGGGCGGGAGTCGCCGGTCCTCGGTGATCTCCACCCCGGCTGCGTTGAGGGCCCCGGGCGCGGTCGCGAGCTGGTTCAGCACCGTGCCGAGGTAGCGCACGGCCATCGCCACCTTGAGCAGCACCCGCGGCTCTTCTTCGGTGACGCGCTTGATCCACCGATTTGCGAATCGTACATGAGTGATCTCGTCGGCAAGAATCCCTTCAAGCAGGTCGGCCGTCTCGTGGTCTCCCGCCTCGCGCCAGCGGTTGCGCATCGTGCCGAGGATGTCGATCAGCCCGGCCTCGAAGGTGCGGTTCTGCACCGCGAGA
>JAWXBA010000109.1:0-7077 GCA_034439775.1 Gemmatimonadota bacterium
AGATTGCCCAGCGGCTGATCGGGACGGCACAGAGTGACCCCGCCCTGGTCCGCATGCTGCTCCGGTCACGGGACGACGTGGAGTTGGACGACCGGAGCCGCGATGCCCTGCGAGAGTTCCGGTCGGGGCTGGCGCTGGTCGTGGCCTCGGGGAAACAGCAGGGGACCGTCCGCAGCGGCTCGGCGGAGCTCTGGTCGGCGGTGTGGCTGGCGCTGGTGGGCCATGCGGTGGAGCGGGTGGCGGCCCGGGAGTGGACCCCTGATCACCCCCATACCACCCAGGTGGTAGCGGCGGCGTGGGACGCGATCGCCTGGCGCGCTACTTCGGAACCACCAGCCCCGTCTCCCCCTGACGCGGCCCCGCCGGCCCCGGCGCGTACGTCGCTTGGCGCGGATTGGCCGGTGTCCGGGTCCACATGACGTGGCGGCTGCGGCCCGGGCCGAGTGGTCGGACCTCGAGGCGGTCCTGGTCGAACCAGGCGACGCTGTCGCTACCCCACCGCAGCGGGCCGATCCCGCGCGGGGAGATCTGTTCCGGGGTCCTGCCATCGAGCGCGTAGGTGCAGACCCCGCCAGCGGCACAATTGTCCACGATCGCAAAGACGGGGTTGCCGACGGCCACCATCAGTTCCAAGGCTGCGCGCCCCATCGATTCCCCCACCAGGCGTCGAGGGACCGGCTTGGCGGGCGGCGCCTGCATCTCCCAGACCCCACGGGTGGTCCGGACCAGCAGCGTCGTGCCGGTCGGACGCCAGGCCACCTCGAGCGGGGCACCAGCGTCGCTGGGGAGCGCCAGCTCCCGTTCCGAGGCGTTGAGGAGATTCATGACCATCACCACCCGGGTGGTCGAGTCGCCGGAGGCAGGTTGCCGGAAGAACGCCACCACCGTTCCCGACGGCGCCAGGGAGGGGTGGGACTCCACCGGCCGGTTGAAGGTGATCTGGAAAACCGGCCCGCCACCCGGAGACGCGGCAAAGAGGTCGGTAGAGCCGTCGGCCGATTCGCCAACCATGATGACAATCGGCTCCTCCCCGACCGCGATCCGGTTCATGAGCGGGCTGAACTGGCAGGCCGACAGGGTGCTGCACAAGGCGAGCACGAGGACAATGGTGCGGCTGCGCATGCTGGACAAGTTCCTCAACGGGCTGGGTTGAACAACATCTGGATTCCGACTCGCCACGGGCCGGGCAGGCCCGGACCCTCCGGCTCACTTCCTGGATCGGGTATGGGCCGGGCACGCCCGGCCCCTCCGGCTCACTTCCTGGATCGGGTATGGGCCGGGCACGCCCGGCCCCTACTTTTCGCTTCCAAGCGCCTCCCCCAACGCCTTCACATTCGGGAACCGCTCCGCTGGCTCCCGACTCAAGGCCCGGGCGATCGCGGCATCCAGCCACTCGGGCACCTCCGGGCGCCGATCGCGCAACCGGAGCGGCGTATCGGTCAACCGATGGAGCATCGTCTCCTGCGAGGTGCCACCGTCGAACGGTAGTTCCCCCGTCAGGAGCTCGAACGCCAGCACCGCCAGGGCGTACTGGTCGCTGCGGGAATCGATCGGGAACCCCCGGATCTGTTCCGGGCTCATGAACTCCGGGGTGCCGAGGATGACCCCGGTATCGGTGATCTTCTGTTGCTCGGTCTCGGACGGTGCCGGCTTGGCCAAACCGAAATCCATGATCACGGCGCGCACCCCATCGTTCCCTGGAATCAACATGACGTTTTCGGGCTTGAGGTCGCGGTGGAGCACCCCGCGGTCGTGGGCATGTTGCAATCCGGCACAGAGCTGGGCAAGGATGTCGAGGACTTCCGCGATCGGCAGCGGGCACTCGCGCCCCTCGCGGGCGGCGAGCGACTCGCCGATCAGGAGCGGCATGACGAGATAATGCAGCCCCCGGTCGCTGCCGGCGGCCACGATGTGACAGACGCCAGGGTGGTCGAGCCGCATGGCGAGGGCCGCCTCCCGCCGGAGCCGGGCGATCGACTCGGGGTCGGCGGCCAGTCGGGAAGTGAGGACCTTCACCGCCACCGTCTCGCCAGTCTCCTCATCGGTGGCACGGTACACGAACGCCATGCCACCCGAGCCGATCAGCTCCCCGAGGAGGTAGCGGGTGTCGAGCGTCCGGCCAGTCAGTCGCGACGCCGGTTCGATGAATCTGGTCTGGGGATCCCAGACGCCCCCGGGCCGGACCGGCGGGGCGGCATCGAGCTCAGGATTACTGGCGACGCCCGGGACCAGGGCATAGCCATCCCGCATGCAGAACCGGGCTGGCGGAAGGTACCTGCCGCTACAGTGGGGGCAGCGGAGTTCCATCAGTCCCGATACCGATTCCTGCCATCTCCCTTGGCCTTGAGGAGGTTGGCGTCGGCCACGAACAGAAACGAGTCGGCGTCGGTGATCCGGGGGTCGGGGACGGTGGCGAGCCCCATGCTCAGGGTAATCTGGACTGGATGGTCGGCATCCCCGAAGCGCTGGGCGGCCACCCGCCGGAGCACGCGCTCCGCAAAGATCCGGGCGCCGCTGGCCCCCGTTTCGGGCAGCAGCACCACGAACTCTTCGCCGCCATACCGGGCAATCAGGTCCACCGCCCGCTGCTCGCGCCGGAACATCTGTGCCACCTGTTGCAGCACCAGGTCACCGATCTGGTGGCCAAAGGTGTCGTTGGTGTCCTTGAAGTGATCGATGTCCACCAGGATGCAGGTCAGCACCGTCTGGTATCGCTCGGCCCGGTCGAGCTCCCGGCGCAGCTTCTCGGCCAGAGCCCGCCGGTTGAAGAGGCCGGTCAGCGGGTCGGTCTCGGCCAGCAGCTTCAGCTGCTCCTGCGCCACCGCGGCCCGCTCCAGGTCGTACGCCTTCTCGATCGAGGAGAGCGAGGCGCGAATCACGTTCTCGGCAAAGTGGACGTCGTGCTGGTCGAGCGGGGTGTCTCCCTCAGTGGAGCGCAGGAAGAAGAGCCCCGACCGCTGGCCGGTGAGGGAGAAGGGGACGGCGATCGCGGAAGTCGTCGGGACGGCGTGCCCCTCCGCCGTCCATTCCGCCCGGGTGCTGGCGTAGATCGGATCCTCGGAGACATTGCGCACCAGCACCGCCTTGCCGGTCTCCAGGGCTCGGCGCAGTTCCGGATAGCGGCGCAGTTCCACCCTCTGGTCGTGGAGGTCCGGCAGCTCGAAGGCCGCCACCAGGGTGCCGATGGCATCGCCCGGCTCCGCCAGCACGATTGAGCAGCGCGAGATCTGCAATCCTTCGGCGACTCGTCGCACCAGGACCCGGAAGATCTCCTCGGGCCGCAGCGAGGTGGTAATTTCGCGGAGGATCTCGACCAGCTCCACCCGGGCCAGCGCATCCGCCCGGGCCTGGCTCAGCTCGCGGCCAACCCGCATGTGCAGGCGCACCCGGGCCAGCAGTTCGCGAACCCGGAACGGCTTGGTGATCAGGTCGGCGGCGCCGGCGTCCAGCGCCTGCTCGGCCAGTTCCTCGGGCGGATCGGTGGTCAGGAGGATCACCGGCACCAGGCGCAGCTCGGTACTGGCCTTGATGCGCTTCACCAGCTCAAGCCCCCCACCCGGCAGCGACACGTCTGCCAGGACGAGGTCCACCCCGCGCCGCTCCTCCATCTGCTGGATCACCGCGTCGGCCGAGTCCAGCAGCGCTACGGCATAGCCGTTCTCGCCCAGCACCCGCATCAGCGTCCGGCTGAGGTGCTGGTCGGGATCGGCCAGGAGAAGCTGGGGGGCCAGGGTCATCGCACCAGGTCCGCAAAGCGCTCAGGATCGATGTTCCCGCCGCTCAGGATGGCCGCGGTGGGTCCGGTTACCGGAAGATGCCCCGCCAGCAGTGCCGCCACTGTGGCGGCCCCCGAGGGCTCGACCCGCATGCCGTGGTGCTGGTACAGGAATCGGACCGCAGCAATGATCTCGGCGTCCGACACCTGGACCACCCCGGCCAGCACCGGCTGGATATACCCGAAGGGAATGACGCCGATCTGCATGGGCAGGAGGCCGTCGGCCACGCTGGCGGTCTGCTCGAGCACCACCGGGTGGCCAGCGTCCATGGCCCGGGTGAGCTTGGGGGCGCCGACCGGTTCCACCCCGAACACCTTGACGTCGGGGCGAAGTGCACTGGTCGCGGCGCAGGCGCCGGCCAGGAGCCCGCCACCGCCGACCGGTGCCACGATCATGGTCACCGCCGGCCACATGTCCAGGATCTCCAGGGTGCAGGTGGCCTGGCCGGCCACGACGTCGTGGCTCTCGTAGGGGGGCACCATGACCAGTCCCTGGGTGTCGGCCATCTCCTGTGCCACACGGCCCCGCTCGCTGGCGGGGCCGGGGACCAGCACCACCTCGGCGCCTCGGCTCCGCACTCCGGACACCTTGATGGCGGGCGCGGACTCCGGCATGACCACCACGGTTCGGATGCCGGCCCGCGCCCCGGCCAGCGCCAGCGCCTGGCCGTGGTTGCCGGAGCTGTGGGTGACGATGCCGCGGCTGCGCTGCTCGGGGGAAAGTCGGGAAACGGAGTTCCAGGCGCCCCGGATCTTGAAGGCGCCCATCGGCTGGAGATGCTCGCACTTGAGGCGCACCGGGCCGCCGCCGGGCACCCCGAGACCGGGCGCGCCCACGAGCGGAGTCTCCAGGGCAACGCCCTGGAGTGCCGCAGCGGCCGAGCGGAGCTCGGCCTCGGTCACTCCCCGGCTTCCGCTGCCGGCTCGTCGTCGCCGGTCGGTTCCTCGATACCCTCGTCGTCTTCCTTGACCACGCGCGCCACGTCCATCACGGTGTCGCCATCGTCCAGGTTCATCACGCGGACACCCTGGGCGTTGCGATGGGTGGTCCGGATGTCCTTGACCGGAGTGCGGATGATGATCCCGTTGCGGCTGATCAGCATCAGCTCGTCATCGGGAATGACTTCCTTGAGGGCCACCAGGGCGCCGGTCTTGTCGGTCCGGTCCATGGTGATGATGCCCTTGCCGCCGCGGGTCTGGGCCCGGTATTCGGACAGCTCCGACTGCTTGCCGTAGCCGTTCTCGGACAGGACCAGGATCTTGGCGTCGCGGCGCACCACCACCATGCCGATGACGGCGTCGTCATCATCGAGGTTGATGCCCTTGACCCCGCCGGTGGCGCGGCCCATCTCGCGGACATCGCTCTCGTGGAACCGGATGCTCATGGCATTCCGGGTGCCGAGGACCACGTCGTTGTTGCCCTCGGTGATCTGGACATCGATCAGCTGGTCGTTTTCATCGATGTTGATGGCGTTGATGCCGGTCGTGCGGACGTTGCCATAGGCCGAGAGTACCGTCTTCTTGACGGTCCCGTTGCGGGTGGCAAACATCAGGAAGCGATCGTCGGCAAACTTGCGGACCGGCACCAGCGAGGCGATCCGCTCGTCTTGGCCGATGCCGATGCAATGCACCACCGGCTTGCCACGGGCCGCGCGTCCCCCCTGCGGGATCTCATGGACCTTGAGCCAGTAGACCTGGCCGCGGTCGCTGAAGAACATCAGGTAGTCGTGGGTGCTGGCAATGAAGAGGTGCTCAATCCAATCCTCTTCCTTCGTGGTGGCGCCGGTCAGCCCCCGGCCACCGCGGCGCTGGCGCCGGTAGGTGGAGACGGGGATCCGCTTGATGTAGCCGGTGTGGGAGACGGTGATGACCATGTCCTCTTCGGCAATCAGGTCCTCGATCGAGAAATCGGCCTCGTCGGGGATGATCTCGGTCCGGCGATCATCGCCAAACGCCTTGACAACCTCAGCCATCTCTTCCTTGAGGATCGACATCCGGCGCGGCAGGGAGTCGAGGATGCCACGCAGGTCGGCAATGATGGCGCGGACCTCGGCCAGCTCGGCCTCGAGCTTCTCGATCTCGAGCCCGGTAAGCTTGGCCAGCCGCATGTTGAGGATCGCGTCGGCCTGCTTTTCGCTGAAGCCGAACCGCTTGCGCAGCCGCGTGTCGGCCTCGGGGGTGTCGCTCGAGCTGCGGATGATCTGGATCACTTCGTCGATGTTGTCGACGGCGATCTTGAGCCCCTCGAGGATGTGCTCCCGGGCTTCGGCGGCACTCAGGTCAAACTGGGTGCGGCGGACGATGATCTCGTGGCGGTGCGTAATGAAGTGCTGGAGCATCTCCTTGAGGTGCATCACCTTGGGCTGGCCATTGACCAGCGCCAGGTTGATGACCCCGAAGGTGCTTTGCATCGTGGTGTGCTTGTAGAGCTGGTTCAGGACCACGTTGGGGATCATGTCGCGGCGCAGCTCCACCACGAGGCGCATGCCGTCGCGGTCGGACTCGTCCCGGACCGCGGTGATCCCCTCGATCTTCTTCTCGTAGGCCAGGTGGGCAATGTCCTCGGCCAGCCGGGCCTTGTTGACCTGGTACGGCAGCTCGGTAATGACCAGCGCCGACTTGCCGGTCGACTCCTTCTCCTCTATCTGCACCCTTGCGCGCATGATCACCTTGCCGCGGCCGGTCTCGTACGCCTCGCGGATGCCATGCATCCCGTAGATGTAGCCGCCGGTGGGGAAGTCGGGGCCGGTAATGAACTGGCAGAGCTCGGCAATGGTGACGTCGGGGTTGTCGACCAGCGCTTCGACCGCCTTGGCCACCTCCCGGAGGTTGTGCGGGGGGATGTTGGTGGCCATGCCGACCGCGATGCCACTGGACCCGTTGACCAGCAGGTTCGGAATCCGCGACGGGAGCACTGTTGGCTCCAGGAGCCGGTCGTCGAAGTTGGACTGGTAGTCGACCGTCTCCTTCTCGATGTCGTCGAGCATGGTAACGGCGACGCGGGTCAACTTTGCTTCGGTGTAGCGGTAGGCGGCGGCGGGGTCACCATCGACCGAGCCGAAGTTGCCCTGCCCGTCCACCAACGGGTAGCGGAGCGAGAAGTCCTGGACCATCCGCACCAGGGCGTCATAGACCGAGCTGTCACCGTGGGGGTGGTACTTGCCAAGCACGTCGCCGACGACGGTAGCGGACTTCTTGTAGGCGCGGCCGGGGACCAGGCCGAGCTCGTTCATGGCGTAAAGAATCCGGCGGTGGACCGGTTTCAGGCCGTCGCGCACGTCGGGCAGGGCGCGGGAGACGAT
>JAWXBA010000110.1:0-3700 GCA_034439775.1 Gemmatimonadota bacterium
CTGACCCAGCTGTCCCCCCGCCCTCCCGCTGCGCCTCAGCCAACTTGGATTCCAACCGGTCTCGTTCGGCGATCAATTGCTCCGCCTTGCGCAGCAGGTGCTCCGGTTGGGCGCGCAGCGCCTCACCTACCTTGGCCAGCCGCGCTTCCACCTCGCCCACCATCTCGTAGGCAATCGCCCCGGTCACCGCCTCGATCCGTCGCACGCCGGCAGCGACGCCGCCCTGGGTGCTGAAGCGGAACAGCCCCATCGCCCCGGTGGTGGCCACGTGGGTGCCGCCGCAGAGCTCAATCGAGGACCCCATCTGCACCACCCGAACCACATCGCCGTATTTCTCCGAGAAGAACGCCATGGCGCCGAGTGCAAGCGCGTCCGGGTAAGGCATCTCCCGTGTTTCGACGGGGAAGTTTTCCCAGATATGCTCATTCGCGTCGCGCTCAATCCGCTCCAGCATTGTCGGCTCGATCGGACCATGGTGCGAAAAGTCGAACCGCAGCCGCCCCGGCTCCACCAGCGAACCCTGCTGCCGCACATGCATTCCGAGGTGACGGCGCAGCGCCGCGTGCACCAGGTGGGTGGCGGAGTGATTGCGTTCGATGTCTCGGCGGCGGGCCGCGTCCACCATCGCGGAGACGGGCGTCGGTTCAAACGCGTCGGTAAACACACCACTCACCGCCGTGCCGCGCTCGTCCTTGCGCACCTGATCTACGGTCAGCACCCAGCCGGCACCACTGACCAGTCCGGTATCGCTGATCTGGCCACCCGATTCCACATAGAATGGATTGTGGCGCAGCACCAGTTCCACCCGATCATCCTCCTGGCGCCACGCCAGGATCTCGGTGTCATTGGCCACCGTGTCGTACCCCGAGAACCGCTGCTTGCCTCGCTTCACGATCGTCCAGCGCGGTTTGCGAGTCTTGACCACCGCTCCCGCACCGGCGCCCTTGCCGCCACGGGCCTTGCGGCTTCGGTTCCGCTGGCTGTCCAGCGCACTGTCAAAGCCGGCTTGGTCCACCGCCACGCCGCGCTCGCCGGCAATGAGCTGGGTCAGGTCGATCGGGAATCCGAAGGTGTCGTACAGCTTGAAGGCTTCCTCACCAGGAATCGTCTCAACGCCACTGGCAAAGAGCTCATCGAGCCGCTTGAGTCCGCCCTCGATCGTCTCGAAGAATCGGCGCTCCTCCGTCTCGGTCAGGTCCAGGATGTACTTCCGCTTGGCCGCCACCTCGGGGTACGCCGCCGCCATCGCATCGAGCACCAGGCCAGTCAACGGCGCCAGCGTCGGCTCGCGCCGCCCCAGCAGCCAGGCGTGCCGCACTGCGCGGCGCAGGATCCGGCGCAGCACATAGCCACGGCCATCATTTCCGGGGTAGACACCGTCGGCCAGGAGGAACACGACCGCGCGCGCATGGTCGGCCAGGACGCGGTACGACGCCCCTTCCCCTTCCATCCCGCCCGGATAGGGGCGGCCCACCAGCTCCGCGACCTTCTCGAGCAGCGGCATGAACAGGTCGGTATGGAAGTTGTCATCCTTGCCCTGCAGCACCGCGGCAATCCGCTCCAGCCCGGCGCCGGTATCCACCGAGGGCTTGGGCAGCGGGGTCAGCGTCCCATCGGCGGACCGATCAAACTGCATGAAGACCAGGTTCCAGATCTCCAGGAACCTGCCGGCTTCGGCCAGCTCCTCGAACTCTGCCTGACTGAACTCGCCAGGTGGATCCCCCGCCTTCCACTCCAGGTCCACGAAGATCTCGGAGCACGGTCCGCAGGGACCGGTGTCGCCCATCTGCCAGAAGTTGTCCTTGTCGCCCAGGCCGTAGATGCGGCTGTCCGGGAGACCGGTGGCCGCCTTCCAGAGCTGGCGTGCCTCCTCGTCGGTGTGGTGCACCGTAACCCGGAGCCGTTCCGGCTCCAGCCCCAAATACTCCTTGGAGGTGACAAATTCCCAGGCGTAGGCAATCGCGTCCTTCTTGAAGTAATCGCCGAAGGAGAAATTGCCGAGCATTTCGAAGAAGGTGTGATGGCGGCGGGTCAGCCCGACCTGTTCCAGGTCGTTGTGCTTGCCGCCGGCCCGGACGCACTTCTGGCAGGTGACCGCCCGGGCGTAATCCCGGTGTTCCTGGCCCAGAAAGGTCCGCTTGAACTGGACCATGCCGGCATTGGTAAAGAGGAGGGTCGGGTCGTCGGCGGGCACCAGAGGCGACGAAGGCACCTCGCGGTGCCCACGGCTGCCAAAGTAGTCGAGGAAGAGTCGACGAAGCGTATCTGCATGCATGGCCTGAATATAGGTCACGAACCGGGGGGGGCATAGGGGGCGTTTGAAGGCACGGGACCCCGATCAAATTTCCGGCGTCAGGGCGCACGATTCTTGCGGAAGAAACGGCGCCATGGGACTCTCTCCCGAGTTCATCGCCCTGCAGGAATCACTGGTTGGCCGCTACTCCTTGGAGCGCGAGCTCGGTCGCGGCGGCATGGGCACGGTCTACCTCGCACGCGACGTTCGGCTCGACCGGCCGGTGGCAATCAAATTCCTCTGCTCCGACCTCGCCGCCGACCCTGAGGCCCGCTCCCGCTTTCTGCACGAGGCCCGGACCGCCGCCCGTCTGGCCCACCCCCATATCGTCCCGATCTACGCCGTCGAGTCCGACGGGCCGCGCCCTTTCCTGGTGATGGCCCTGGTGGATGGCGAGACCCTCGGAGCCCGACTGCGCCGGCGTGGGGCCCTCCCTCCGGACGAAGGAGAACGACTGCTGCGGGAGCTCGCCTGGGCGCTCGGCTACGCCCACGCGCAGGGCGTGATCCACCGCGACATAACCCTCGAAAACGTTCTGATCGAGCGCCAAAGCGGGCGGGTCCTGCTGGGCGACTTCGGCCTCGCCATCGCAAGCGGAGCGATCGAGTCGCGGCCGCGCTTCGGCACCCCCGGATATCTCGCACCAGAAGTGATTCGCGGCGAGTCTGCGACGCCCGCGAGCGACCTCTACGCACTCGGCGTGGTCACCTGGCACGCGCTCGCGGGGCGGGCGCCATTCGAGGCTGACACTCCCGCTGCCCTCCTCGCCAAGCACCTGGTGCAACCCCCGCTGCCGCTCGCCCCCCAGGCGCGCGGGGTCTCCCGCCGCGTGGTGGCTGCCGTGGAGCAGTGCCTGGCCAAGGACCCCGACGCGCGGCCAGCCGGGGCCGAGGCCCTTCTGGCGCTGCTGGAGCGGGCACCCGAGCCGGTGGCCATCGCGCCGGCGCTCCGCCACTGGTTTACCCGGTGGGAGCGCTTTCGTCCGATCTACTCCCTGGCGACGCCGATCCTGGCCGTGCAGACCTGGCTGCTGGTGTGGGGCTCCCAGAATTTCGAGTCGGAGTCCATGCTCGTCGCTGCCGCGATCTCCTCAGTCCTTACGGTCACCGCGATCCCGATCCTCGGGCATCTCGGCTTTGAAGCCTGGGCGTTGCGCGCATTGCACCGGGTCGGCTTCGGCATCGCCGACATCCGTGCCGCATATCCGCTCTGGCGCGACGCCCTCGAGCGGGACCGTCGCAAGGAAGGGCTCCCGCCGCTCCCGGGCCGCGTGGTGCTGGATCTCACCGTCATCGGCGCCGTGGTGCTCGCGGTGGTCTTTGTTTTCATCTACCCGAACGTGGATAACTGGTACACATGGGGACCCGAGGCCGCCTATGTGAAGAACACGATCCTCGCCATGTCCAG
>JAWXBA010000111.1:0-3470 GCA_034439775.1 Gemmatimonadota bacterium
GATCAAGAGGGGGTGGGGGGAATCAGGTATCAGGTATCGGGTGTCGGGTATCAGGTGTCAGGGGTCGGGTGGTTGCGGATCGATAGTTTCTGCCGTTTGTGTGTGAACGTAGTAGCAACACAAACTCCGCAAACGGCGCTGGTGGTTGTTAGATGACGACCACCCGCTCACATTTGGCGATCCAAGACCCCATCGGTCGTTCCCCCAGTCGATTTTTCCTGATACCTGATACCCGATACCCGCGATATCCTGGCGGCTACCACCTCGGCCACAACCCAGTTCCCACCAATCCCTCCACACGAACTTGACAATCCCGACTAATTTACTTAGGATTCCAAGCCTCATGACAGCCACCCCACTCCAGCAGCGCTCCGCATCGGAGTTTCCCCCCGGCCAGAAGGGTCCCCGGGGGAGCATTCTGTTGCAGCTCAAGGCCGTGCGGGGCCTCTGCGCGCGGGAGCTCGGCGAGCGGCTGGGGCTGTCCCAGAATGCCATGCGCCACCACCTCAAGGAGCTCGAGGTGGCCGGCCTGATCGGGTACCAGCGCGAGGTTCGTGGCGTCGGCGCGCCGGCCTTCTGCTACCACCTGACCCGTCAGGGCGAGGCGCTCTTTCCCAACCGGCTCGAGGGACTGCTCGACCAGCTGCTCGACCATGTGGTGGCCCGCGAGGGACGCGCCGCAGCCAGCGCTGTGCTGGAGCAGTACTTCCTGGACCTCGGCCGGAAGTTCGAGGAGCAGGTGGCCGGCGTGAGTGTGGCGGAGCGCCGGTCGGTGGTGAGCCGACTGCTCTCCGAGGAGGGGTTCATGCCGGAGTGGCGGGTGGCGGCGGATGGCGCCGAGACGATCCTTCTGCACAACTGCCCGATCCGGCTGGTGGCCGACCGGTTACCGGAAGTATGCGAGGCCGAGACCCGATTCTTGAACACGGTCTTTGGCGTGACCTTGGAACGACACGAGCACCGGGAAGCAGGCGCTGGCGCTTGTGAGTACCGGCTGCCTACCCAGGAGAAGGCCCGATGAGCGCATCAGTAGAGGAACTCGTCAATCGCGAGTACAAATGGGGCTTCATTACCGACATCGAGGCGGACACCGCCCCGAAGGGGTTGAACGAGGAGATCATCCGCTTCATCAGCCTCAAGAAGGAGGAGCCGGCCTGGTTGCTGGAGTGGCGCCTCAAGGCATACCGCCGCTGGCTGGAGATGACCGAACCGCACTGGCCCAACGTCAAGTATCCGCCGATCGACTACCAGGACGTGATCTACTACTCGGCGCCCAAGACCGCCAAGCCGCTCGGTTCGCTCGACGAAGTGGACCCCAAGCTGCTGGAGACGTACCAGAAGCTCGGCATCCCGCTGACCGAGCAGAAGCTGCTGGCCGGTGTGGCGGTGGACGCCATCTTCGACTCGGTCTCGGTGGGCACCTCCTATAAGGCGGCGCTGGCGGAACGCGGGATCATCTTCTGCTCGTTCAGTGAGGCGGTGCGCGAGCATCCCGAGCTGGTGCAGAAGTACCTCGGCTCCGTCGTGCCGGCCAGCGACAACTTCTTTGCGGCGCTCAACTCGGCGGTCTTTACCGACGGCTCCTTCGTGTACATCCCGAAGGGCGTCCACTGCCCGATGGACCTTTCCACCTATTTCCGGATCAACCAGGCGGGCACCGGGCAGTTCGAGCGGACCCTGATTATTGCCGATGAGGGTGCCACGGTCAGCTATCTCGAGGGGTGCACGGCACCCAAGCGCGACGAGAATCAGTTGCACGCCGCCGTGGTGGAGCTGATAGCCCTGCCGGGTGCCAGCATCAAGTACTCCACGGTCCAGAACTGGTACGCCGGCGACGAGAACGGCAAGGGCGGGATCTACAACTTCGTTACCAAGCGCGGCAAGGCGATGGAGCGGGCCAAGATCAGCTGGACCCAGGTGGAGACGGGATCGTCCATTACCTGGAAGTACCCCAGCGTCATCCTCCAGGGCGACGATTCGGTGGGCGAGTTCTACTCGGTGGCGGTGACCAATGCCATGCAGCAGGCCGACACCGGCACCAAGATGATTCACATCGGCCGGAACACGAAGTCGACCATCATCTCCAAGGGGATCAGCGCCGGCCGTGGCCAGAACAGCTACCGTGGGCAGGTGAAGGTGTTGCCGAAAGCGGATGGGGCGCGCAACTACACCCAGTGCGACTCGATGCTGATCGGGAACCGCTGCGGGGCGCACACCTTCCCGTACATCGACGTGCAGAACCCCACCGCGTCGGTGGAGCACGAGGCCTCGACCAGCAAGATCGGCGAGGACCAGATCTTCTATTGCAAACAGCGCGGGCTCAACACCGAGAATGCGATTTCGATGATCGTCAACGGCTTCTGCAAGGAAGTCTTCCGGGAGCTCCCGATGGAGTTTGCCGTGGAAGCGCAGAAGCTGCTGGGGATCACCCTTGAGGGCAGCGTGGGCTAACAGCGCACGGGTTCCGTAGGGGCCGGGCCTGCCCGGCCCTTCGGGCGAGGCAGGCCTCGCCCCTGCGGCCTGATGGGCATCTTTAATTACCGACAGCCGGGATTGTTCAAACATGCTCGAAATCAAAGACCTGCACGTCTCCATCGACGAGAAGGCCATCCTCAAGGGGATCACCCTCACCGTCAAGCCGGGCGAGGTGCACGCCATCATGGGCCCGAATGGTTCCGGCAAGAGCACGCTGGCCCAGGCGCTCGCGGGGCACCCGTCGTATGACGTGACCAGCGGCAGCGCCACCTGGCAGGGCCAGGATCTCCTGGACATGGAGCCGGAAGAGCGGGCCCAGGCCGGCGTCTTCCTGGCGTTCCAGTACCCGGTGGAGATTCCCGGCATTACCAACGCCTATTTCCTGCGGGCCGCCTACAACGAGATCCGGAAGTCCAAGGGGCAGGAGGAGTTGGACCCGATGGATTTCCTGGACCTGCTCGAGACCAAGCTCAAGATGGTGGAGTGGGGTCCCGAGATCATGCAGCGGGCCGTCAACCACGGCTTCTCGGGTGGCGAAAAGAAGCGCAACGAGATCCTCCAGATGGCGGTGCTCGAGCCGACCCTCGCGATTCTTGACGAGACCGACTCCGGCCTCGATATCGACGCGCTACGGATCGTGGCCGACGGCGTGAACAAGCTCCGCAGCCCCGAGCGCTCGATCGTGGTGGTGACCCACTACCAGCGGCTGCTCAACTTCATCGTGCCCGACTACGTGCACGTCCTGGCCGGCGGCCGGATCGTCAAGTCAGGCGGCAAGGAGCTGGCGCTGGAGCTGGAGGCCAAGGGGTACGAGTGGCTGACAGACGTGCCGGAGGCGGCGTGACCGAGACCTACGTGCAGGCGTTCGAGGCCGGGGTTTCGGCGCCGAAGGATGCCCTGCCGGCCTGGCTGGGCGCGCTCCGCAGGGCCGGGATTGCCCGGTTTGCTGAGGTCGGCTTTCCCGACTCCAAGGACGAGGAGTGGCGATTCACCCC
>JAWXBA010000112.1:0-5649 GCA_034439775.1 Gemmatimonadota bacterium
CAGGGCTTTTCGGTACAAATCGTGGCAAAACGGTTACCCCAGAGTCGCCGCACAGCGTCATCATTGATCTACCTCACGCCGGGAATTTACATGCCCTTGGATGGTGTCACCCTGCCGACCTTTCCGGACCCGCTCGCGCCAGCGCCGCTTGCCATCCATTGGATCGTGCTGCGAACAGCCACCGGTGCCCCTGCCCTCGGCCAAAGCGCTGGCGGGCAATTCCGCCCCTCGACACTTGGCTGCATGACCCGCGAATTCTGGCTCAACCTGATAATGGACTACCCGGAGTACAGCTTTGAACCCCTGCTCCTGACCCCGAACCAGTTGACAGCCATGGTGCGCGGGCCGCATCGCGAGGGCCCCTATCCACCGCTCCGGGGTATCATTTCGCACTTCAAGGCCGCCGTGACCCGAGCCGCAGGCCTCAGCCGCCCCATCTGGGCCCCGGGATACACTGTCCTGTCCGCTGACGACTCCCGGACGGCGAATTGTTGCTACCGGGCGCCAGAACCGGGACGGCGGGTGAAATAGAGCAACCCCCCACTGCGGTTCCCCACGATCAGTTCCGGGCGTCCGTCCCCATCGAGGTCTGCCGCCGCCGGCGAGCTTTGCGGATAGACCGCGGGAGCAAACCGTGGATCAAGCACAAAGGTCGGTGCGGTAGCGGACCCGGTGTTCCGGAGCAGGCGCAGTCCCTCGTCGTCAGTCCCGACCAGCAGGTCCAGCACGCCGTCGCCATCGATGTCCACGAGGTGGGGCGAGGATCTGCGCCCGACCCGCTGCCCCAGCCACTCATCGCTCACCAGGCTGAAGACCGGTGCGGTTCGGGTGCCGATGTTGCGATAGAAGTTGAAGGCTCCCGAAGCCTCGCCGATCAGCAGGTCGAGCAGGCCATCGCCATCGAGGTCCCCAAGGGCCGGGGTGGTGTTGCTCCCGCGCGAAATGGTGATGAAGGCGGAATCCACCAGGGTGAACCGCGGGCCACCAGGATCCCGGGTCACGGTATACCGGGCCACACTGGCGCCGAAGCTGCCCAGCAGCATGTCCAGCGTGCCGTCGCCATCGAGGTCCCCGAAGGCCGGTGCAAAGTGGTATTTCCCCTCGAGCGGCAACGCGCCACGCAACACGAATTGCGGTGCGGTGGGGGTCCCGGTGTTCTCGAACCAGTAGATCCGTGAGGTGCTCCGGACCCCGGGCTCGATCTTGTTGGCCACCAGAAGGTCCAGGTCCCCGTCGGCGTCCAGGTCCACCAGGGAGGGAATCGACTCGTTGCCGACATCGATCATCGGCAGGAGGTGGGAGGTGCGGTGTTGATACTCCCCGCCGGCAGTCGCCTCGAGAAAATGCAGGTTGTCGATGGAAGTCTTGATCGGATCATACGCCCCACCCAGCACCCCGACAATCAGGTCACTCCGGCCCTGCCCCATCAGGTCGCCAAACGCCGGCGCATTGTAGCCGCTGGTCACCAGCGGGGTACGGAGGGGAAACCGCACCCCCTCGCGACGGAGTTGTGGCTGGGTGCAACTGCCGACGTTCTCGAACAGGAGCAGGCCGGCCTCGAAGAAATCGCCCCAGAACAGGTCCAGGTCGCCGTCGGAATCGAAATCGATGAAGGCCATGGTGTTGGCGCCGTGCAGGGACCCGTTTCCAGTCACGATCTCCAGCCCCTGAAACTCGGGCGTCACCAGGCGAAAGACCGGTACCGCCGCCTTCCGGTCCTCGACCTCGTAATGGAGGATGTGGCCGGAAATTCTCCCGATCATCAGGTCGGGGCGGTCGTTGCAGTCGATATCGACCAGCTGGGGGATGTTCTGGCGGTCGGAAAAGAGCGCCCCCCCGCTGGTATCCCGCAGCGAATCGGTCACCGTCTGGAACGCGAACCGGCCTGCGGTCCCGACGTTCTTGAAGAGCTTGAGGTAGCTGAACGGCTGCTCGGCAAGGAGATCGGCACGGCCATCGCCGTCCAGGTCGGCAAATCGGGACCACTCCCCGATATCCACGCCGCCTAGCCGCCAATTCACCAGCTCAAAGCGTGGCAACCCATCGGCGGTGCGTCCGTTTCGGCGCAGGTGCAGCATCCGCCCATTGTACTCCTGGATGACGAGGTCGAGTTGACCGTCGCCGTCGAGGTCCACCAACTGGGGCCGGGGATGATTGAGCCCGCCGAGAAAGGCCAGTTCCAGCAGGGTGTCGGTGGAATCGAAGACCGGAAACGGAGCCACGACAGCCCGATAGCCGAGTGAGCCGTCATCAGGGATTGGAATCGGCGTGGTGGCAACGGCACCGCAACCAGCCAGGAAGATCGACAGGACCGTCGCGCCCGCCGCGACAGTCCTCAATTGCAGGAACTCGGACGCGCGGGCGGCACCGCGGGACGGGGCGCGGAGATTCCTGCGGCATAGTTGCCGACCGGGATCACCTTTACCAGTTCCCCGGTGGGAATGCAGATCACCGTCACGGTGCCCGTGGCAGTGGCGTTCATTCCTTCATGGTCGTGGGCGCCGCCGCCCTGGTGCCGGCTGCTGACATAGAGATATCTCCCGTCCGGACTCAAGGCCAGGCCATGCGGCTGCATGAAGCTGGGATCCCGCAGGATCGCGGCGACGCGCCATCCCTCCGGATCGAGCAGGGAGACCACGTTGGCGCGCAGGTTGGTCACCGCCACCATGCTGCCATCCCAGGTAAAGATCGACTCGAAGGGGCCGGCCTCCATCGGGACGCCGCGCACGAACCGCGGCTTGGCGTTGTCGGCCAGGTCAAACACCAGCAACTGGTTGCTGGTCTCCCCGGTGGCCAGCAACCAGCGGCCATCGGGAGAGACGGAGAAGGCCGTCAGGGTGTGGGCCGGTCCGGCGACGTCCACCAACTGCAGTTCACCACTGTCGAGGTCCAGGCTGGCCAGCTGGTTCACCCCAAGGGAGCCGAAGTAGGCGTAGCGCCCACCGGGATGCATGACCAGGGCGTGGGGGCGCGGGAAGAAGCTGTCGTATTCCTCGATGACACTCATGTCCGAACGCCGGATCACCACCACCCGTGCCGGCGGGTTCACGGCACTCATGGATCGGGCCACCACCATGCGATCGGCCACCGGGTCCAGGGTCATCAATCCGGGCACCTCGGTGGCGACTGAGCCCACGATGCGGTTCTCGCGATCGAGCTTGAGCACTCGCCCGGCACCGATCAAGGTGACATACCAATAGGATCCGTCTGGCTCGACCTGGGTGTGATGGGGCTTGGCCGTGGCCGAGAATCCGAGCGCCTGGAAGTCAACCGTCGCCACCAGCGTGCTGGTGGCGACGTCTATGACGGAGACCGTGGCGTGGTCCTGGTTGGCAACGTAGGCGCGCGCCGGGGCAGCGGCCGGCGCGGCGGCGGCAGCCAGTTGGAACAGGGCAAGGAATTGGTTGATCATGGGACCAGAGGCCGGGGCCGGTGGCGGAGCACGAAGAAGCCTTCGCGCATGCTGGAGACCACGATGGTCCCGCTGGGGAAATAGGGGTAGTTGCTCCACGACCCCGCAAATCCCGGGGTATCCTCTCCCCAGGGCACCGTGTCGAAGAAGCCGGTTTCGCGCGGGTTTGCCGGATCGGAGATGTCCAGCACCCGCATGCCAGCCACGTAGTTGGACTGGAACATGTAGTTGCCCCGGACATACATGTTGTGGTCCGACGCGCTGGTGGTGCCAAGGAATTCGTTGGCCAGGACCGGCTCGTCGAGCTTCTGGACATCCCACACCAGCGTCCGGGTCTTGCTGACAGTGCCGGCGACCTCATCGAGCTCATCGTTGAGGTAGTAGTACCGGTGGTCCTCGGACAGCCAGCCCTGGTGGGCGTACCCGACATTGGGATAGGCCCCGACGCCGAGTGCCTTCGGGTTGGCCTTGTCGGTGACGTCGGCGATCCCGACGGCCGTCTCGGAGGCGTTGAAGCAGATCTCGCGTCCGCTGAACCGGGTGTCGGGGCCATGGTAGGTCACGCACTGGTTGTCGTGGGTGTACCCGGTCCGCCCCCGCCCCGTGGACGGGTCCCCGAAGCATCCCGCAAAGACCGGGGCCATGGGCTGCCGGATATCGATCATGTGGAGGGCGCCGCCGCAGGTTTCGCCGCCGGCACTGCTGCCGATCGCATAGGCAAAGCCGGTGGCCTCATTGATGGCCAGGTTGTGCGCACTGGCGATCCGGTCGTAGTGGGCATCTTCGGTGAACAGTGCCGGAGCATTGTCGACCCGGAGCAGGCGATTCAGGTCAAAGACCTGCATGCCGTGGGGACCGGCGCCATCCGAGACCACGAAGGCGTAGTGCTGGTAGACCTTGATGTCGCGCCAGAGATTGGGGCGCGCCCCCGCGTGCAGCGGGAGGTTGCCGAGGTACCGCGGGTGCCCGGGATCGGTCACCTCGATGAACGAGGTGCCGTCGGTGCGCCCCATGATCGCAAACTCCCGACCTGACTCCGGATCGGTCCACCCCCAGATGTCGTTGGCCATCACTCCGCGCTCGCCTCCCACGTCGCGCAGCGGCAGGAACGCCTCCAGGTCCACCTCACTGCAACTGAATTCACCGATCCTGCCGTTCTCACAGCGCCGCTCGGCGCCGGTGATCGCCTGGAGACGGGTGCTGCGATCGGCCACCGACCCGCTGGGCTCCCAGGCGCCGCTGGAGGCGTTGCGGGCGTAGGCAAAGCCGCTTCCCTCAAACAGCTCACCCATCGGCCCCCCGATGACCGCCACATTCCCCTCGACGGCGAGCGCAAGCCCGAACAGAACACCGAGGCCGGATGGCCCGACCGAAAGCAGCTGGGTGGCCTCCCAGACTCCTGCGTTGGCGCGGAAGACGTGCACCGCACCGACGCCATCCCGGGTCATCGGGGCGCCGACCATCAGGTTGCCAGCGCCACGGCCCAGGCCGAGCCCAAAGCCAGAGCCCGGCTGGCGCGCTGGCGGATCGATCCGCCCCGCCGGGGCCCAGACCGTGCCCGATCGGCGAAAGGCATACACCGCTCCCGTTCCACGACCGGTCGAAGGCGCGGAGACGAAGGCCTCGTCGCCATCCAGCATGATTGCCGCGCCGAAGGCGCCGGCGGTATCCGCGCCGGTGGCCAGGAGACCCGCGCTGGCCCAGCCGGAACTGGAGGAACGGAAGAGCATCGCCCGGCCCCGGGGGGGTACCCCGGCGCCGCCATCCCTGCCGGCGCCCGGGGCGCCGACGATTGCGGTCGTACCCGAAAGGCCCAGGGCTGCCCCGACCGCCTCACCCGGGGTTTCCCCCGCGACCACGAGGGTCAGCGGAGACCAGTTGCCTCCGTTGCTGCGGGAGGCGTACACCGCACCGCTCCCCGCGGCCCGTCCCGGAGCGCCCACGAGGAGTTGCCCACCATCCAGCGCCACCGCGTTGCCAAGGCTGTCTCCCTCGACGCCGTCTGGAAGGGCCAGCCGTGCCGCCTGCTGCCAGGCATTCCCCCGCCGCTCGAACAGGTAGATCGCGCCGCCGGTGCCATGGAGGGGCGCACCCACCGCCATCAGGTTGCCCTGCACCGCGATGGCTCGGCCAAAGGTGTCGCCGACCCTCGCGTCTTCGGCCCGGATCACACCGACTTCAGCCCACGCGCCATCGGTGCCCCGTCGAAACTGGATGACCGAGCCACTCTCGGAGGG
>JAWXBA010000113.1:0-9268 GCA_034439775.1 Gemmatimonadota bacterium
ATGGCGCAGGGCGCGCCGGTGCACGTGCTGCTCATTACCGGGCTGGGCGGCGAGCCGGCGTATTCCAAGTCGTTCCACGAGGCGGCTGGCAGCATTTACGATGCTGCTGTGAAATGGGGAGTGCCGGATTCGAGCCGGATCTGGTTGGCCGAGGATCCCGCCAGGGACCGGACCAGGATTCGAGGCCGTGCCGCCAAAGAGACCGTGGCCGCAGGCTTTGCCACCCTGGCCCAGCGCGCCAAGCCGGGCGACGTGGTCCTGGTGGTGTTGATCGGTCATGGCAGCGGGCAGGCGCGGGAATCGAAGGTGAACCTGAGCGGCCCCGACCCCGAGGCGTGGGAATACGAGCAGTGGTTGCGGCCGTTCCTCCGTTCCACCGTGGTGTTCGTCAACGGCGCCAGCGCCAGCGGCGATTTTCTACCGATCCTGGCTGGCCCCGGGCGGATCATCATCACCAGCACCAGGAGCTCCACCGAGCGCAACGAGTCGGTCTTCTACTCCTGGTTTGCCAAGGGGTTGGCCACCGCCGATGCCGATGCCGACAAAGACGGCCGGATCTCGGTACTGGAGGCGTTCAGCTATGCCCGCACGGAGGTGCGTCGGGTGTACGAATCTGACAGCCGGCTGCTGACCGAGCATGCCCAACTGGACGACGATGGCGACGGCAAGGGTGCCGCCGATCCTGCAGGCGCAGAGTCTGTTGATGGCGCCCTTTCGCGTCAAGTGGCCTTTGGCGGAGCGCCGGCCAGCACCAATCCACGCATCGTGGCGCTGCTGGCCGAGCGGCGTGCCCTCGAAGCCGATGTGGCGGCGCTGCGTGGCCGGCGGGCCATGACCGACAGCACCGCCTACGGGCGCGAGCTGGAGCGGTTGCTGCTGCTCATTGCCGAGAAGACGGCGGCCATTCGCGTCATTGAACGTGGCGGGCCGCCATGATTTCCCGGGCCCTCTTTCCCTTGGCACTGGTGCTGGCGTGCGCTGGCACGGCCCAGCAGGACGCCGGGCCACCGGCGGAGCGTGTGGCGCGCTTGGTCAAAACGGGCCGGCTCGATGAGGCGGAGCGGGTGGCTCGGGGCGGCGGGCCGGAGTTGACCGTGCCGCTGGCTGAGTTGCTGATTCTCCGCGGCAAACTGGTGGAAGCCGAGTCGCTGCTGGTGGCGGCGATCGATAGCAACCGTCCCGGAGCCCGGACCGCCCAGGCGGCATTGGCCGAACTCGCGGCGCGCCGTGGCAACCGCACCGCCGCGCTCCGGCTGGCCGCCGTGCTGGCCGACAACTACCAGTTGTCCGGCAACGGTTGGCCGGTACCCGATCGGATTGCCGCCGGCCGAGCCTATGTGGTGCTCGGCCTGGCCGAATCGCAGGCGCCTCGCCTGGCACTGGCGGCGTTCGATGGCGCGGCCGCGGCCGACCCCACCAACGTCGAGGCACGGCTGCGGGCCGCCGACCTCCTGATTGACCGCTACAACGCTCCGGACGCCAAGTCCTCGTATGAAGAGGTGCTGGCGATCGACCCCGAGAACGCCCGGGCGCTGCTCGGCATGGCTCGGGTCCTGTCCTTCGAGAACAATCCCGGTGCGACTGAGGTGGTCAGGAAAGCGGTCGCCGCCAATCCTGCGCTGGTCCCCGGGCTGCTCTTCCTGGCGCGGATGCATCTCGAAGCCGAGTCGTACGATTCCGCCGCCGCTGTGGCCGGGAAGGCGCTGGCGGTCGATTCCACCGCGCTCGCAGCCTGGGGTGTCATGGGAGCAGTGGCCTGGCTGGGTGGGGATTCCACCGGCTGGAGGCAGGCACGTGCCGAGGCCGCTCGGGTGCATCCCGCTCCGGCGGATTTCTACTCGGAACTGGCCGAAGCCGCCGCCCGGCACCGGCGGTACGCAGCAGCGGTGGGCATGGCACAGGAAGCGGTAAAGCTCGACTCGCTCTCGGTTCGCGCCCTGGGAACTCTGGGCACCAATCTGCTGCGGACCGGGGCCATCGCCGACGGCCGCAGCATGCTGGAGCGGGCCTTTGCCCTGGATCCGTTCCACATCTGGAACAAGAACACCCTCGACCTGCTCGACAATCTCCAGACCTTCCGGACCGTCCGCACCGCGCGCTTCGAATTCGTCGCACCCGACGATGAAGTGGATCTGCTGGCGCTGTATCTCGGTCCGCTGCTGGAAGAGGCGTACGATTCGCTCGCCCAACGCTATGACTATCGCCCGCCAACCCCGATCCGTCTGGAGCTCTACCGCCACCACGCCGACTTCTCGGTCCGCACCATTGGTCTGGCCGGACTCGGCGCGCTCGGCGTAAGCTTCGGAACGGTGTTGGCTATGGACGCCCCATCGGCCCGCAATCCAGGCGACTTCAACTGGGGCTCCACCGCCTGGCACGAGCTGGCCCACACCTTTACCCTCGGCCTCTCGGATCATCGGGTGCCGCGTTGGTACTCGGAGGGGCTTTCGGTGCTGGAGGAGCGGAGGGCGCGGGCGGGGTGGGGTGCCGACGTGTCGGTGGAGTTCCTGGCGGCGTTCAAGGCCGGCCGGATCCGCAAGGTGAGCGAAATCAGCGAAGGGTTCGTGCGGCCGCGGCATCCGGCCGAGATTGGTTTCAGCTACTATCAGGCCTCGCTGGTCTGCGAGCTCATCGAGCAGGAGCATGGCACCGCCGCGCTCGCCGCGCTGCTCCGCGCCTATCGGGATGGGCTCGATACGCCAGCGGCCTTCCAGCAGGTGCTGCGCCTGTCCCCAGAGGAGTTCGATCGCCGGTTCGATCGGTTCATGCGGGAGCGATTCCGCACGGCGCTGGCCGGACTGGATGCCTGGGATGGCAAGGAGCCGGTGAGCGGTGGGTTCATCGCGGCACTGGTCCGTGGGCGGCAACTTCTGGCGGAGGGCCGGGTGGACCAGGCCAAGGCGGAGCTGGAACGCGCCCAGAAGCTTTTCCCGGAGTATTCCGGTCAGGACAGCCCAAGCTGGGACCTGGCCCGGATTGCCCAGCAGCAGGGCAACCCTACGGCGGCCCTTGAGCAGCTGGCTCGAATCACGACGCACGATGAGACCGCGCTGGAGGCGAACATCCTGGAGGCCGAGTTGCGGATGCAGCTCGGCGACTCCGCGGGCGCGGCGGCAGCGTTGCAGCGGTTGATCTGGATTGCGCCCTATCAGACCGACCCGCACGTCCAGCTGGCTGAGTTGGCGGAGGTGCGGGGGCAGTACGCCGCCGCCATCCAGGAGCGCCGGGCGGTGCTGCTGCTCAAGCCGGCCGACCGGCTGGAGGCACGGTACCAGTTGGCCAACACGCTGTTCCGTGCCGGCCGCACCGCCGAGGCGCGGCGCGAGGTGCTCCAGGTGCTGGAGCAGGCCCCGGGCTTTGAGAAGGCGCACGAACTGCTGCTGCAGCTTCGGACTACACCGCCGCAAGGGGGAAACTGATGGCGGCTCGACGGAAGACCTGGCTGGGGGTGGCTCTGGTGCTGCTGGTGGGTGTGCCCCTGCTGCTCGATGGCCAGGGCCGTTTTCGGGGTGAGCAGGGTGGCATGGATCAGCTGCCCAATGTGGACTACGACGGGCGGTTCACCTTTGTTCGCATCCGATATGGCGGCGGTGATCCAGGCTTCGGGTTCGGCCGGGGTCGCGGGGGGTCCACGTGGAGCCACGACTATCCCCGTGCCGAGATCAACTTCACCAAGATCCTGGGCGAACTCAGCACCGTCCAGACCCGCGACGACGGCACCGCGGTCCTGACGCTGGACGATCCCGCCCTCTTCAACTTTCCGGTGGCCTACCTGACCGAGCCTGGGCACTGGGTGCCTAGTGAGCCGGAGATCGTGGGGTTCCGGAACTATGTCCTCAAGGGTGGTTTCATGATCCTGGACGACTTCGACGGTCGGGATTGGATCAACATGGAGGAGCAGATGCGCCGGGTGCTGCCCGAGGCCCGATTGCAGCTCATTCCCAACGCCCATCCGGTCTTCGACTCGTTCTACCGGATCGACAATTTTGACGGGTACATCCACCCGTACTCCCAGGCCCAGTCGGAATTCTGGGGGGTGTTCGAGGACAATGATCCGACCAAGCGGCTGATGGTGGCGATCTGCTACCAGGCCGACATCGCCGAGTATTGGGAGTTTTCGGATCAGGGCTATTTCCCGATCGATCTCTCGAACGAATCGTACAAGCTGGGCGTCAACTACATGGTGTACGCGCTGACTCGCTGACCGAAAGGAACCGGAGTGACCTCGATTTCCGCACCGACCGAATTGTCCGGGATGGACGACGCCGCCCTGGCCGAGCGCCTGCACTCGGCGGGTGGCCGCATCGCCACCGAGCTGCGCAAGGTGATCGTGGGCCAGGATGACGTGGTGGAGCAGGCGCTGATCGGCCTCTTTGCCGGCGGCAACTGCCTGCTGGTGGGCGTGCCGGGCCTGGCCAAGACGCTGCTGATCCACTCGCTGGCCCGCGCGCTGGACCTGACGTTCTCCCGGATCCAGTTCACCCCGGACCTGATGCCGTCGGACGTGACCGGCACCGACGTCATTCAGGACGATCCCGTTACGGGGGGACGCAAGCTCTCCTTCATGGCCGGGCCGATCTTTGCAAACGTCGTGCTGGCCGACGAGATCAACCGCACCCCGCCCAAGACCCAGGCGGCGCTGCTCGAGGCGATGCAGGAACGCCGGGTGACGGTGCAGGGACGCACCTACCCCCTCGACCTGCCGTTCTTCGTCTTTGCCACCCAGAACCCGATCGAACTTGAGGGCACCTATCCGCTGCCCGAGGCGCAGCTCGACCGGTTCATGTTCGAGGTAGTGCTCGACTACCTCAATGAGGAGGACGAGGTGGAGGTGGTGCGTGCCACCACGACGGTGGCGCCTGCTGAGATCGTGCCGGTGGTGTCCAAGGCGGAGATTCTGGCCTTCCAGCAGGTGGTGCGGCGGGTGCCGGTGGCCGACGCGGTGGTGCGCTACGCGGTGGCGCTGACCCGGTCTTCGCGTCCAACCAGCGGTGCTCCGGACTTCATCAATCAGTGGCTCTCCTACGGCGCCTCGGTGCGCGCCGCGCAGGCACTGGTGCTCGGCGGCAAGGCGCGGGCACTGCTGCAGGGCCGCAGCCATGTCACCTACGATGACGTCCGTGCCCTGGCCCGTCCGGTCTTCCGCCACCGCCTGCTGCGAAACTTCCAGGCCCAATCGGAGCGGGTCACCACCGATTCCCTGGTGGACCGCCTGCTTGAGACGGTGCCGCGCCCCAAGTCGGGGCTCTGAGCCGATGACCGCTCCCGCCACCTTCCTCGATCCCCGGCTCCTGGCCGGAATCGGCGACCTCGCCCTGCTGGCGCGGACGGTGGTGGATGGTTTCCTGCACGGCCTGCACCGGTCGTCTCGCATGGGACTCTCGGTCGATTTTGCGGAGCACCGCCCCTACCAGCCCGGCGATGACCTCCGCCGGATCGACTGGCGGGTGTACGGACGCACCGACCGATACTACCTCAAGACCTACGAGGCCGACACCAACGCCGATGTCGTCTTCCTCCTCGATGCCTCGGCCTCGATGGACTTCGGCACCGGTGCGGTCACCAAGTTCGAATACGGCAAGTTCCTGGTAGCGTGCCTGGCCTGGCTGTCGCAGCGCCAGGGAGACCGTGTGGGTCTGGTCATGCTCGGCGAGGAGATGCGCGATGTCGTGCCGCCGTCTGGTCGGCATCTGCAACTGCTGCTGCACACTCTGGGTCGGGCCAAGGCGCATGGTGAGGGCAACCTTGCCCACACGCTGGAGCGGGTGACCCAGATGCGCAGCCGTGCCGGCATCGTGGTGCTGGTGTCGGACTGCTACGAAGATCCTGCGGTCATCCGCAAGGTGCTCGGCAACCTCCGCGCTCGCCGCCAGGATGTCATCCTGTTCCACATTCTGGACCCCGCCGAGCGGGAACTGCCGCTCGACGCACCGAACACCTTCGAGGACGCCGAGACCGGCGCCCGGATCCCGTTGCGGCCGGACCAGCTGCGGGAGAAGTATGCCACGCTCATGGCCGAGCACCGCGCGGCGCTGCAACGAGGCGCTACGTCGGGAAATCTCGACTATGTGGCAGTGGATACCGACCGCCCGCTCGATGAGTCGCTCCGCCGCTATCTCGACTTCCGCCTGATCGGGAGCCACGTCCGCTGATGCCGCTCGGCTTCCTGGTGCCCGCGTTCCTGGCTGGACTGGCCGCACTGGCCATCCCGGTGCTGCTCCACCTGCGGCAGCGCGATCGCGACCGGCCGTTCCGGTTCCCGTCGCTGATGTTCCTGTACCGGATCCCGATCCGCACCGCCCAGCATCGGCGCATTACCGACTGGCCGCTGCTGTTGCTGCGGGCCCTTGCGGTGGCGCTGCTGGTGTTGGCGTTTGCCCGGCCGCTGGTGGATCGCGCTGCCGCGGCCGCTGCTGCCCTTGACGTGCGCACGGTGGTGGTGGCACTCGATCAATCGCTCAGCATGGGGCACACCAGCGTGTGGCCGGCGGCGCTCGATTCGGCCCGCGCCGTGATCGCCGAGTTAGGGGCGGATGACCGGGTGGCGGTGGTGTTCTTTGATGACGAAGCCACCGTGGCCCAGCCGCTGACCCTCGATCACGCCACCGCAGTGGCAGCGATTGAGACCGCCCGCCCGTCGGCCCGCGGCACGCGCTACGCCTCGGCCCTCCGCGCCGGGCGCCAGCTCCTGCTGGCCGACGGCGCCTCGCGCGGGGAAATCCTGGTGATCACTGATCTCCAGCGGAGCGGGGTGACGGGATTGGCCGGGCTGGAGCTGCCCGAGGGAATCCAGGTCAGGGCCATCAGCGCGGCCCCCGCCGATCGCGGCAACACCGCCATCAGCGGGATCGATGTCCAGCGGATCCAGGGCGAGGGGCGCGGCCGAATGACGCTGGCGGCGCGGGTCATGACCCGTGGCCTCGAGGGTCCCCGCAGGGTCCGCCTCGACTTGACCGTAAACGGGCGGGCCAGCGGCAGCCGGGAGATTACCCTTGCCGCCGATGGGATCATCCCGGTGGCCTTCGACCCGGTCTCGCTCCCCGCCGGGGCCGTGCGGGTGACCGTTACTGCCGCACCCGATGCCCTCCCGGCCGACGATGTCTTTCACGCCCTGGTGCCGGCCGAGGACGCCGAGCGGATCATCCTGGTCTCGCCAGGGGATGCGGCAGCCGACGAGACACTCTTCCTGGAGCGGGCGCTGGAGATTGGCCGGGATCCGGTAATGCGAGTGGAGCGCCGATTGGCTGGGATGCTTGGATCAGGGGTGCTCGAAGGCGCGGCAGTGGTCGTTCTCTACGATGTGGCTCCGCCGCCCGGCACCGCCGGGAACGCGCTGGCCGAATGGGTGCGGGCCGGAGGCGGCCTGATCATGGCGGCCGGGGCGCGGCTCAGCCCGCGGACGGTCGAAGCAGGTGGGTTGCTCCCGGGGTCGCTCCGGGGTCCGGTGGACCGCCTCAACGACCGCGGCGGAGTGTTCGGCGACGTGAGCCTGGAGCATCCGGTCTTTTCCCCGTTCCGGGCCGGGGCCAGCGGCGCCCTGGGGAGCGCGCGGTTTCTTCGCTATGCCCGGGTGGAACCGACGGCAGACGCCGAGGTGGTGGCCAAGTTCGACGACGGCCTCCCGGCGTTGCTGGAGCGCAAGGACGGGGAGGGCCGGGTGCTCCTGGTGGTGGCCCCGCTGGACACCCGCTCGGGCGACTTCCCGCTCCAGGCGGCATACCTTCCATTCCTGCGGCGGCTGGCGGTGCATGCCTCCGGGCGGGTGGCGGCACCGCTCTGGCAGTCCACCGGCGAGGCGTACGGCTTTGCCGCCGGGGTGCAGGAACCGGTCATTGAATCGCCCTCGGGTGAGTTGATTCGCCCGGCTTCGCCAGGCCCAGGGGCAGCAATTACGCTTGGCGAGAGTGGGTTCTACGGGACCTACGCGGTGCGCGTGCAGGGCGAGCCGGCGGCGCAGGTGGCGGTCAACCCGCCGACCCGCGAGGCCGACCTGACCCCGATGGACCCGCGCGAGCTGCTGCTCGGCGTGGGACAGGAAACCACGGTGGTCGGCGCAGGACCGCCCGCCACCGCGCGCGAGGTAGAGGGGCGCCAGCGACTCTGGCGCGTGCTGCTGCTGATCGTGGCGGCACTGCTGATTGCGGAAACGCTGCTTGCCAGCCGTGGCTGGCGTGGAATCGCGGGCCGCCTGGCGGCTTCGCCTGAGAGGAGCACACCATGACGCCGATTGAGCTGGCACAGGCAGGACGGGACGAGGAACTGCGCGATGCAGTCGGAGCGATCCGGCGGCATTGGCGACGTCGAGTCCTGCTGGAAGGTGCCGTCCTCCTGGCGGGAACGATAATCGGCGCGGTCCTGATCGGTGCGATGCTCAGTGCCATCC
Source organism: Gemmatimonadota bacterium (assembly GCA_034439775.1). GTDB lineage: Bacteria > Gemmatimonadota > Gemmatimonadetes > Gemmatimonadales > GWC2-71-9 > JAWXBA01. The sequence continues at coordinate 8,384 of JAWXBA010000113.1, forward strand.
TGGGTCCCGGATCATCCACCGCGACGATTGTCCGGGTGGTGGGCTACTTGCTGATCGGCGGCGCCGCGACACGGTTCCTGATCCTGCCTGCCATGCGGCGGGTGGATGATGAAAAGATTGCACTCTATGTGGAGGAGAAGGATCCCGCGCTCCGCGAACTGCTGATTTCTGCGGTGCACGAGCTGGAGCGGCCGGTGGCCGATCGGTCGTCGCCGGCGCTGGCGGCGCGGGTCATGGCCCATGCGGTGGAGGCGGTGGCTCGGCTGGAGCACGGTGCTGCCATTGAGCGGCCGCGGCTGCGCCGGGCGGCGGGCGGACTCGCGGCCGTGGTGGCCACCGGCGCACTGCTGGCCGCCTTTGGGCCGGGAGTCCTGCGCGACGTGGCCCGGGTGCTGTTCGTGCCATGGACCGAGGCCGCCGCGGCACCAGTGCTGGCGGTGAACGTGACTCCGGGAAACATCGACGTGCCGCGCGGCGCGGCGCTCGACGTGCGGGCCGACCTCCTGGGCTTTACCGCCCCCGCGGCGGAACTGGTCTTCAAGGCCGACAGCGGTGAGACCGAGTGGATCCGGATCCCGATGCTGCGCGATTCAACCGGCGCCGGGTACACGATCCGGCTGTTCGACCTGGTGCACCACACCGACTACTTCGTTGAATCGGAGGGGGTCACCTCGGCCACCTTCCGGGTGACGGTGACCAACATGCCGGCGGTCAGCAAAGTGGCGCTGGAGCTGCGGTTCCCGTCCCACACCGCCCTGGCCCCCGAGACAATCGAGGACGGCGGCGACGTGGCGGCGGTGGTGGGGACCACGGTCCAGGTCCGGGCCACCGTGACGATGCCGGTTACCGGCGGGTCGCTCAACTTCGGGGATGGCACGATTGTCC
>JAWXBA010000114.1:0-5466 GCA_034439775.1 Gemmatimonadota bacterium
GAGGGTGCCACCGCCTGCGTCAGTGTTGGCGCTGGTCAGGAAATCGTGAAAGCGCTGGCTGTCGACCGTCCGGCTCACACCGGGGAACTCGAGGATCGCGGGAATCTCCGATGCGAAGACCAGGGTGTCGCCGGTAAACGCGTAGTAGAGCGGCTTGATGCCGAATGGATCGCGAACCAGTGTGACCCGCCGTTCAAGCTGATCGTGAATCGCAAAGGCGAACATCCCCACCAGCCGTGGCAGCGCCGCGGTGCCCCATTCGGCAAAGGCGGTGAGCAGCACTTCCGTGTCGCCCGGGGAGCGGAAGGCGTGTCCCCGTCGCTCCAGCTCGGTGCGCAGCTCGCGGTAGTTGTACAGCTCGCCGTTGTAGACCAGGGTCCACCGGCCGTCGCGGCTCGACATGGGCTGGTGGCTCGCGGGTGACAGGTCGAGGATGGCGAGGCGGCGGTTGCCGAGCCCGACGCAGGGCTGACCCGCGATCGGTGCCGCCGGGAGCAGGGCGGTCCCCGCGTCGTCGGGGCCGCGATGGCGGATGCGTTCGAGGGCTCGGCCCAGCGCGTCGGTGTGAGTTGGCTGGAGACTCGGGGCAATGAACCCGGCGATGCCGCACATGGCTAGTACCGACCGGTCATCGCTGGAGGCGGACGGTGCCGCCGCGACAATGGAGATCGTAGCCGTGCGGCGCTGGGGTGACGCTGCCCGGCCGATGCCCGGTTGGGCTCGTGTCGTAGCCCAGCACCCCGCCGGAGCGAATCGCTGCGCCGTCGGCCGTCGTCAATGGCTCGACGAATCGGGGAAAGAGGCCAGCGCAGAAGTGCCACACCCGTTCCACATCCCAGTGCTCGAAGTCGATCATCCGGCTCCCCGCAGCCACCCGGGGCGCGAGCGTGGCCGCTCCCTCGTCCTGCGGCCGCGCCGTGGTCTTGCCTTGCGCGAGATCGGCCAGCACCTGTCCGAGGAGCTGCGCCCCCCGATCGGCGTTCATTCGGTTGAGTGCGTCCACCGGGAAACCGCGGGGCAGGGGGAAGGACTCCTGGGCGAGGATGGCGCCGGCGTCGGCCCGGTCCGTCACCTCATGGACCGTCACCCCAGTCTCGCGGTCGTCCGCATGATAGATCCAGAAGAGGGGCAGCGGGCCGCGATGCCGAGGCAGCAGCGCGGCGTGGACATTGAGAGTCATCGCCGGCGGGTTGGCGACGATGTCGCCGCGGAGGAGCCAGGGATAGCCGGCAATGCAGATGACATCGGGCCGCACCCGCCGCACCGCGGCATCGATGTCCGGGTCGTCGCCTGCCCGCGCCGGCCACAGCGGGGCGCCTGCTGCCCGGGCGGTTCCGGCCAGGGATCCTGGGCGACGAAGGCCCAGCGCCCGGGCGGCTGCTCCGAGGAGGAAGCGCGGGGTGCGCGGCGGGGCGGCGGACTGGACCGGAGCCGGCCGCACGACTCCCACCAGCTGGTGGTGCGTGGCGATTGCCGTGAGCGCCGGCGGGGAAAGGGTGCCGTCCACTCCGAAGAAGACGATGCGCATCCGGGGAGAGGATTTCACACCCTCGCCATCGGCGCAATACGGCTGGCTGTAGCGAAACGGTGCAGGGCGATCCCTCGGGCGGCCGCGATTGTGTGAAGCATTTGCGCACCGCTGGAAGTGCGACACACCTGCCGGAACGGTGTGCGCTGGACCATTGACAGGGATCGATTCTTAACTGTAATTGGACTCGCACAGTTCGGCACTCGCCAACCTCCATCTCCGGCAGCAGCATGTTCCTCCTGACCGACGGTCTTTCGAGGATAAGTCAGGCGCTTCGGCTGCGGGATCTGGCTTCCGGTCTGGCCAATGGGTTGACTGCGCTCCTCGGGGTTGTTTTCCCCCCGGAGTTTGTTGCCCGCGTCACCGCTTCAGTACAGCTGCCTGAGCTCGCCTACGCGACGGTGACGATTCTGGCCTGGCTCGCCGTATTTCTGTGTTTCATGCTCGTGATCGAGACCTTGTTCGCCCCGAAGCGTTCCCCGTATACCTCACGGACGTTCGTCCAGGATGTGCTGTACGCCCTGTTTTATCAGGGGGGGTTCTACAATGCCCTGCTCTGGACCGGGCTGGTCAACGTGCTCAATTCGCGGATGTCATTCCTGAAGATCGAGGTCCTGTCACAGCTGCCGCCAATCGGGCATTTGCTGATCTACTGGGTCATTGTCGACTTCCTGACCTACTGGTGGCACCGCTCCCTCCATACGTGGGGACCGCTCTGGGCTTTCCATAGCGTGCATCATACGCAGGAGGAAATGAGTTTCATCACCGCCTACCGGATGCATCCGGTCGAACAGCTTTGCCAAAATCTGATTATGGTGGTGCCCCTCCTCGTGCTCGGGGTGCCGACGCAGCGGTGGCTTTCGGTTTTTGTGGTGATGAACCTGCTGGAGGGATTTCAGCATACCGCCCTTACCTGGGGCTACGGCAGGGCGTACTACGTCTTCGTCAGTCCGCGGTTCCATGCCGTCCACCACTCGGCGGACCCGAGTCACTTCAACAGCAACTACGCGAAGTTATTGAGCATCTGGGATTTTCTCTTCGGCACGGCGATCCGCGCCGACCGGATGCCGGAGCGGCTGGGAGTGGATGGCTTGCCTGTTCCCCGGACGATCGGTGCGCAGCTGCTCGCGCCGTTCGTGATTCTGTTCGGTCGCCGATCACCGGCTGACCCGTCCACCGTTGCGGCAGCCCCGATGCCCACCCCCCGTTCGGCTTCCGGAGGCGCCCGGTGATGAGCCATTTGTATCGCCGCAATCCCTCGATCGAGGCTTCGCCAATGCAGGGGGAGGCATTACTCTTCGATTCAGCAACCAACCGCTTCTGCCTGCTCAACGGCACGGCGGCCTTTGTCTGGGACCGGCTGGAACAGCCGGCGACGGTGGAGCAGCTCGCCGCCCAGGTCAGCCAGCACTTTGAGGGACCGGAACCCGCACGGATCGAGCAGGATGTGCGGGCCGCCTTGCAGCGCTTCACCGAACTTGCACTGGTAGCACCAGACGCAGTCGCCTGACCCCGCATTCCCCACCACCAGGAGTCGACCATGGATCAGTTGAACCAGCCCGCTGCAGCGACCGAGGCGGCGAAGAAGCCATACGAAGCGCCCGAGGTGATGGTGATGGACGAGAAGGAAGTCCTGAAGGTCTTCCAGGTCACGAGTGCGGGCATGTCGTGGTGGGCCTGAGCACGGCACGCTGACGCACGAACGCAGTCCGGTCTGAGGTGGACTCGGGGGCGGGGGTAGTGGAACAGCGGGTGGTGCCGGACTGGTGGCAGGACGCCGCCAGGTGGGCCCGCCTGCTGGACGATGCCCCGGCCCCGACCTTCCAGGCCTGGTACCGGCTGGGCGATGGGTACCTCCAGATCCGGTCGGATGACGCGGCTTTCCGCGACCGGCTGGATCTTCTGTTTCGGGACTGTGCGGTGCCTGGGCCGGCACCCGATGGTCTCCCCGCGGTCTGCTGCACCGTCCGCGCGCCCCGGGATTCCGACGTTGCGCTAGTGGAGTTCGCCGACCCCGAGCCGCTCGATCCGCTCACCTTTTCCCTCGCACTCTTCCCCGACCGCGGTTACGCCGAGGCGGCGGGACCGTTGCCCGGCTGGCGGCTGCTCACCCTCCCCGGGCCCGGTGGGGTGAACGGGATTCCGGTCGAGGGCGACCGGCTACTGGTCCACCGGACGACACCGTGGCAGGCATTGGTGGGAAGCCTGGCTGTGAGCCGGGTCTTCCGGCTGCAGCGCAACCTGCTGTTCCTGCATGCCGGCTCCGTTGGCATTGGGGGGCGGGGGGTGCTGATCATCGGGCCGAAGGGCGCCGGCAAGACGACGCTCTCACTGGCGCTCGCCGCCCGGGGGCACACCTTTCTGGGCGACGAGATCGCCGGGGTGCGGCTCGATTCCATGGAGGTGGTGCCGGTGCGTCGTGCGCTCGCGGTGCGCGACGGGCCTGTTGCGGCGGCGGTCGGTGCAGCCCTCGAGAAGGCAGAAGCACCATACGAGCCTTTTCCCGACGGGACCCGCCGTCGGCGCGCCTTTGCCGGCGAGCTCTTTCCCGAGCCCGCGGTGGCGCTGCCGCTGGCGCGCATCGTGATTCTGCAGGGGAAGGGCCCGGTGGCCCGACTGGAGCCGGCGCCCGCCGGTCGCGAGCGGTTAGGCATGCTCACGCCGCTCGGCGCCTCAATGTGGGGCCGCCACCCGATGCAGGCGCTCAAGGATCTGCTGCGGCTGGCGAACGCAGTGCCGGCGGTGCTGCTGCACCAGGGGCTGCCGGATGCGACGGCGGAGCTGGTGGCCACTTCACTGGAGGACTGATGGGCGAGTCGATCAAGCAGAAGGCGGACCGCGTCGGCACCTTCCGGTTCATCTCGGTCTACCTCATGGAAACGCTGGCCCGGTGGATTCCCACCACGCCGGAGCTGGAGGCCAAGGTGTTTTTCGGCCGGCATGTCTGGGACTTTGCCCAGCACGCCGACTGGCTCGGCCGCCGCACCGGCGAGCTGCGTTCGCCCATGCAGTGGTCGCAGCAGCCGGCGGACGGTTACCTCAAGGTGCTGGAGGCGATGGCGAGTGCCACCGGAACCATGGAGCGGCTCACCGGTTTCCATGACGGGCTGCTGCCTGATCTCGCAGCGCGCTACCGCAGCTACATCAGCAGCACCGATCCGCTCAACGACGAACCGACGGTGCGCATCCTCGAGCGCATCCTGTTCGACTTCGAGCGGATCAGGGCCGATCGCGCCGGCTTTCCCTTGATCCGCCCCGATCTTCTGCTTGCCGACACTGGCTGGCCCGGGCGGATCGCCACGCTGGCAGGCGCGGAGGCCGACTACGTCTCCAGTCGCGCTGCGGCGCGGACCGCGGTCGCCGCCTCATGAACACTGCGGTGGAAATCACCAAGACGGTGAAGGGGGTCGTGCTCGTCGCCGACCCGGCGCGCGAGTCCTGCTTCACCGTCGTCCAGAGCGATGATGAGCTGCAAGACTGGCCCGACATGTCGGAGATCTCGCGCCGCGAGAAGCTGCACCGGCACATGAACAACGAGACCGGCGCCATCGAGATCGCGGCGCGTTGCCTGGTCGATTTCCCCGACGCTTCGTGGGATCTGCGGATGTCGCTCGCGCGCCAGGTGGCCGACGAGTCCCGTCACGCGAGCCTGCTGCTGCGCCGGCTCAAGGAATTGAAAGGCAACAAGGGCGATTTTCCCGTCGCCAACTTCGAGTGGGGCGTCACCCTGATGCTGGACAACCTTCCCGGCCGGCTCGCGGTGCAGAACCGCACCTTCGAGGCCGGGCTGATCGACATCCTCGGCACGATGCGCAACCGCTGGCGTGAGGCGGGCGACAACGAGACGGCCGAACTGCTGGAAGGCATCCTGGCGGATGAGGTGACCCATGTGCGCTTCGCCAACCGGTGGATCAAGCGGATCACCGAGGAGGAGCCGC
>JAWXBA010000115.1:0-7874 GCA_034439775.1 Gemmatimonadota bacterium
GCTGCCGGCCGGCAGCAGCTCCGCGGCCACGGCGTTCAGGGAATCAAGCGCTTCGCCCAGGGTAAACCCCGGCGCCAGGCTGGCACTGAGGGTAAAGGCGCGCATCCGGCTGACGTGGTTGAGCTGGCGGGGACCGGTGGTCTCCTCCAGCCGTGCCAGCTGCTGCAGCTGGATCAGCTGGCCGTTGCGGCCGCGGACCGTGAGCCCGGTCATGTCGCTCGGAGTCGCCCGGGATCCGGGCGCCAGCTGCACGATGACATCGTAGAGCTTGTTGTCGCGGGTAAAGGTGCTGACCCGCGCGCTCCCGAGCAGCACCGACATGGTGCTCGCCACGCTGGCAATTGGCACCCCGAGGTCTTCAGCCCGGTCCCGTTCGTAGAAGATGTTGAGCTCCGGCTTGTTGACCCGCAGATCGGTGTCCACGTTGACGAGGCCGTTGATCTGCCGAGCCCGGGCCACCAGGACATCCATGACCCCGACGAGGGTCTCGAAGTCCGGGTGCTGCACCACGAACTGCACCGGGGATCCGCGCCCGCCGAACGCTGAGGGATTGCTGGCAAAGACCTGGGCGCCCGGAATGGCGGCAAACTTGGGTCCGACCGCCTTGAGGATCTCGGGAACAGTGCGCTCCCGGTCGGCCCAGTCCACCATCCGGACGGTCATGAAGCCACTGTTGACCCGGCCCATCATGCCTACGATGCTGGTGTAGTTGTCAATTTCCGGGATCTCGGCGAGCACCGCTTCGGCCTGCCGCTGGTAGTCATCGGTATAGTTGACTGTGGCTCCCTCCGGGGCGGTGACCGAAACCCGAAAATTGCCGAGGTCGTCCGGAGGTACGAATTCACGCTTCAGGGTGGTGAAGACCAACGCTGCCGAGGCGGCGACGGCCAGCATGGCGGTCACCACCGCGAGGCGGTGGTGCAGCGCCAACGCCAGCGAGTGTTTGTAGCCCCTGGCCAAGCCGTTGAGCCCGCGTTCCAGCAACTGGTACAGCGCACCATGGCGGGGGGGCACCTTGAGGATCTTGGCGCAGAGCATCGGGGTCAGGGTCAGCGCCACGAACCCGGACACCACGACCGCGCCCGCAACCGCCAGCCCGAACTCCCTAAACAGGCGGCCGGTGCTGCCACCCATGAATGCCAGCGGGGTGAACACCGCTACCAACGAAATCGTGGTGGTGATCACCGCGAAGGCAATCTCACTCGTCCCACGCGACGCCGCCTCCTCCGGCGACTCCCCCAGCTCTTCCTGGTGCCGATAGGCATTCTCCAGCACGATGATCGCGTCATCCACCACGATGCCGATCGCCAGGATCAGCGCCAGCAGCGTCAGGTTGTTGATCGAGAAGTCGAAGAAGTACATCACCGCAAAGGTCGCGATGATCGACGCGGGAATCGCCAGACCCGGAATGAGGGTCGCCCGGAGGTTCCGGAGGAACACAAAGATGATCAGGACCACCAGGCCGGCCGCGATCAGCAGGGTCTCCTTGGCCTCCAGGATCGAGCGTCGCACGTAGACCGACTGGTCAAACCCGATCTGGAATTCCACCCCGGCCGGCAGGGTGGTCTGGAGTACCGGCAGCTCGGCGCGGACCAGGTCGGCCACCTCCACCAGGTTGGACTTGGATTGCCGAGTCAGGGAGACCCCGATCCCCGGCACCCCGTTGGCCCGGAACCGCGACCGGTCGTCGCTGGGACCGAGTTCCACCCTGGCCACATCGCGCAGGCGCACCAGCTGACCGTTGGCACTCGAGACCACAACGGCGCCAAACTCCTCCGGCGTCTTGAGTTCCCCCATCGAGCGGATCGAGAACTCCCGGCGGTCCGATTCGATCCGCCCCGCCGGCACCTCGACATTCCGGGTCTGGATGGCGCTGGTGACATCCTGCACCGTCAGGCCGCGGGCTGCGAGCTCGGCCGGATCGACCCAGACCCGCATCGCCCAGCGCCGCTCCCCGCGCACCTCGGCGCTGGAAATACCGGGGATGGTCTGCAGGGCGGTCTTGATCTGGCGGTCAGCAATGTCGGAAAGCTCCAGCAGGCTGTACCCATCCCCGCGGATCAGGATCCACATGAATGGCTGGGCGTCGGCATCCTGCTTGGTCACCACCGGCTCGTCGACCTGCTGGGGCAGCCGGCCGCGCACCCGGGCCACCAGGTCGCGCACGTCCTGGGCGGCGTCCTCGATCGGGCGGTCAAGGTTAAATTCGAGGTTGATGCTGCTGCGTTGCTCGGCGCTGCTCGAGGTCATCGTCCGCAGCCCCTCGAGGGCGCTCAACTGCTCCTCGAGGACGTCGGTCACGGCGGTTTCCATGACCCGGGGGTTGGCGCCACGCAGGGTGACCGAGACCGAGACGATCGGGGAGTCCACGTCCGGGTATTCGCGCACCGCCAGCCGCTGATAGCCGATGATCCCGAACAGCACCAGTGCGGCACTGCACATGCTGGCAAAGACCGGACGCTTGATCGAGATATCAGACAAAAACATGGACACGCCTCCGAGGGGCCCGCCGCCCGAACCGCAAACGGTTCGGCGGGGAGTACCAAGATACGGGTCCCGAGGCTTCCCTGTTGAACCGCCTCAACTCTCAACCCCGACCTGAACCCAACCCCGGATCCTCATGGCCAACAAGCTTTCCTCCCGCCAGCAGGCCCAACTCGCCGTCCTGGAGCAGTTGCCCCGGCGGTTCCAGCAACTCCACCGGATGATCGAGGAATCCGCTGCCCCGCGGGCCGATGAGACGCTCCAGCGCAAGCTGGTCCGCAACCTCGACGAGCTGAAAGCCCAGACCGCCGGGATCGGCCTGGGTGCCCTGACCGAGACACTGGGGGTCATGAGCATGCTGGCGCGCCGGACCGGGGGCAATCAGATGCGGGTGCGGGGACTGCAGGAAGGGCTGGTGAGCCTGAAGATCAACTACGACGGGGCGCTGCGCTCAGCCACGACCCCGGAAGCGGAAGTGCCCGAGAAAGGCTGAGACTACTCCTTGACGAACCGGTCGATGATGGGGCCCGCCATCAGCACCACCATCGCGTTCACGATGGCGCCCACCAGCAGCGTCACGTAGGTCAGGGCAAAGAGGATCATCCCGGCGCCAAGCGCGGCAAAGACGATTCCTATGGTGTTCCACATGATCGGACTCCAGGCACGGCGGTGGGCAAAAAGTGTATACTGATACCCCATGCCCCGCAACCGCCCGGATCCGGATCCCGGCCGGACGTCGAGTGGCAACTACCCGAGCCCCAGGAGGATTCATCATGAAGGCATTGGCCCTGAGCGCCGCATTGGCGCTGGTCGCCGCTCCCCTCGCCGCCCAAGGCGGCCGCGACCCCGACATGGCCGTGGCCGGCGGTGGCGCCCTGCCGACCGGCTGGTCGAGCCGGCTCGACGCCCGGACCGCCAACGCGGCCGATCTCAAGTTCGTCACCATGGGCCCGGGGCTGCATGTGACCTCGGGCCCGGCCACCATCCTGTGGCGCGATGCCGACCGGACCGATGGAAAGTTCCATACCGAGGTCACCATCACCCGCACCAAGGCGCCGCCCCATCCTGAGGCCTACGGCCTCTTCGTGGCCGGCCGCAGCCTGACCGGGGATGCCCAGACCTACCTCTATTTCCTGACTCGCGGCGACGGCAAGTTCCTGATCAGCAAGGCGAATGGCACCGTGGCCGCCACCGGCAAGCCCATGGTGAGCGCCGTCAGCCAGGGTTGGACCGATCACGTCGCCGTGGCCAAGGGCGATGATGCCGGCAAAGCCACCGACAAGCTGGAGATCGCCGCCGATGGAACCAAACTCCGATTCAGCGTCAACGGGCAGCTGGTTCATGAAATGGATGCCGCGGGCATGGACCTGAGCGGGGTGGTCGGACTGCGGATCAATCACAACCTCGACGTGCATATCGCCGGGTTCGTGGTGCACAAGATGTAGGAAAGTCGAATCCAGGCCGCTGGTCGGCCGGAAACCCAAGCGGGGCACGCCGATGGCGTGCCCCGCTTGGTGTTTCGACGAGCCGTGCGATATCCCTACTCGCCGGGCGGCCGCCGGCCCCCTGGGGCACCACCCGGGAAGCCGGGGCCACCACCGGGCCGGGTCAGGGCCTCCGGCAGCGCAGCCCACTGTTCGGCCGTCAGGATCTTCTGCGCCGCCTCCAGCGACTTCTGCCGGAGCGTCTGCGCCCCGGTCATGGCGGGACGGATCAGGGTCAACGCCTGCTGCGGTTGTGGATTGCTGCCCAACGCAGTGATCTTCGCTTCCAGCTCCTTGGCGAGTACGGCAGCCCGGACATTGAACGAATCGGATTCTGCAGTTAGCGCCGTTACCTGTATCTCGGTGAGCCGCAGCTGAATCCGGCGCTCAATGATCTGCTGGGCCGGGTTGGCCACCAAGCCGCCAAACCGCGACAGGAAGCTGGTGGAATCCCCACCCGCGCCGAGCATGCCCAGGAGTCCGCCGGCACCACCGGCACCGCCGGCGCCGCCACGGCCACCACCATCACCACCCCCACCAAAGCCGCCACCGCGGCCACCGCCACCACCGAAACCACCCAGGCCCCCGATCTGGCCGAGACTCCCGGGCCGGTTCGGGCCCAGGCTCAGCCGCGCCTGGATGCCGACCTGGAACGGAATCCGTACCGCATTGCCCTGGACCCCGGTGGCGCCGAACCGCTCGTTGACCCGGTACTGGAACTGGTTGGTCTGCGGGTCAAAGCCCTGGACATACAGCAGGGTGCCATCCGGGCGGTTGGCCTGGCCCCAGCCCTTCATGTCGGCGGCCCCGTGGAAGAGCTGGTCGATGCCGCCGAGCAGGTTCTGGGTGGTGACCGAGAGGGACAGTCGACGCTGCAACCCGAGCACATTGGGACGGATGTTCAGCTGAAACTCCACCGAAGGCTGCCAGGGTCCGAGGCAGCTGTTGCGGGTGGCAATCTTGCCCATCTGGCTGGTCAGGCACTCCTGCCCCCCGCCGGACGTGGCGCTCAGCAGCCGCTGCATGGCAGCCGCCACTTCTGGACTGGTGGTCGAGGCTGCTGGGTCGAAGATGAAGGCGCGGTCGTTGCGCGAGCCGTCGCCGTTCACATCGCCGGCAATCATTGGCGAGTAGGCCTGGCCCGACGAGAGCCTGGAAATCGTCGTCAACTCGATCAGCGAGTTGATCGGCCAGGTCACCGTGGCCAGGAAGCTGTGGGTCCGGGCAAAGTCGCTTCGGGCCCAGTCGCGATCATTCGGGTTTCCGGCGGTGTTCTGCCCGCCAAAGCCACGACCGCCACCACCGCTGCCCTGATCGGTGGCATGCTGGGCGGTGTAGGAGAGGTTGTACAGGATCCCCTTGCTCAGGATGGCGCCGTTGAAGCCCATGGTGGCCTGCAGCGACTTGGAGCCGAGCTTGGAATCCACCTCGAACACCTGGCCGTACTGCGTGTGGAGGCGCGAGGCGGAGAGCGGTACGGCACCGCTGGTGGTGCTGATCGCGGATGCCGTGGCGTACACCGGGCGTCCAGCCTCATTGCCGAGAGCAAACTGCTGGGCGCCCAGGTTCATGTCGGTGACACCCGATTGACCCACGCCCCGCGCCCAGCTCACGTCAAGACTCAGTGCCCTGGCAATCCCAAAACGCCGGGTCACGCCGAGCGAGGCACGCACGGCCCGGGCGGCACCGAAATTCTCATCGAACACCGTGATCCCGGGAAGTCGGGTTGGCAGCGGCGTGGAGGCGCCGGCGCAGCTGGTCGGGATCGCACCCACATCGCCGCGATAGGCAAACCAGTCCGGCGTCGGCACCGCATTGCCCAGGCAGTAGAGCTGGGTCTCACCACCGGACAAGCCGGTGGCCGCCTGCGCAGCCCCGACCAGGTTGGACGGGATCGGGCTGCGGAAATCGCCGACTCCGCCTCGGTAGGCGTACTTCGGCGGTGCGCCCTGGACCGAGCTGACCGGGGTGTAGCTGAACCCGATCCGCGGGCTGAAATGCGTCTCCGATGGCAACCGGTCGGTCCGGAACCCGAACACCGATTCCGCGTCGGCATTGTAGGCCGGCGCGCCCTTGAAGCTGGACCGTTCCAGCCGGGCCCCCATCGTCAGCTGGACCCCGCTCTGGCTCCGCCAGACATCGCCCACGTACACCGCCTGGTCCACGCTGGTGGTGGAGCGTACCGTCGGGGCCAGCGTCCGCGAAAAGATCGAGGGCCGGTTGGCCTCGAGATCGGCCAGCGACTGGTAGGTATAGGTCCCGTACCGATTGCTGGTCACATCCTGGTTGTTGTCGGCTTCCTTGTAGAGCACACCGAGCTTGAGGCGGTGGCCACCAGCAGCGGGCAGCCAGGATGTTTCGTTGCTCACTTCGAGGGTGTTCGACGAGGTCTTCCGTGCCGCGCCTGGGTTGCCGCCGAACTGATAGGTGGCCACGCCGAACCCACCACCCGCAACCTCACTGGTAACCTGCACCCTCCCCTGCGGCAGGGCGTTGAACGGCACCCCCTCCTGCTCCGAGCTGTTCAGGTAGGCCCGGAACTCATTCAGGAACTGGAAACCGAACCGTGAACTCATCGTCAACTGGGCGCCGCCGGCGGTCGTGTTGTTCTTGCCTGCCACCTCGGGAAGGGACAACCCGCTGGTGCGGGTCGGGTCCTGGCGGTTGTAGCGGCCGTCGCCTCGCAGCGACAGCGAGTGACTCTGGCTCACCGTCCAGTCGAGCCGGAGCAGGCTGGTGTAGTCGTCAGACGAGCGGGTGTCCAGCAACGCGGTCGGAATCGGTGACCCGGCCAGCCGCGCCAGCTCAATGAACCGGGCCGCCGAATCGGCGTTGGTGCCCAGGTTGTCGAGGGTGGCGGTCGGTGCATTGAGCAGGGTCTGGAAGGCGTCGTTGCGGATCCGCGCCTGCCCCGAGCCGAAGATGAAGAGCTTGTTGCGAAGGATCGCGGTTCCGGCACCGCCGGAGATCTGGTTCTGCGAGTAGCCGCGGGCAAACGGATCGCGGACGTCGTCGCCGAACGCCAGTTCCTCGTCGCGGAGCCCCCAGGTAAAGCTTCCCTGGGTCAGGTTGTTGCCACCTCGGCTGGTCATCGAGACCTGGCCGCCGCTGAACTGCCCGCGGGCCACGTCATAGCTGCTGGTAATGACCCGGGTGGTCCGGAGCCCCTCCGCAGGAATGGAGGTGCCCCCGAACGAGGCGCCATCGAGGGTGGTCGCGTTGGCCTCGGGACGCTGTCCGGCCACCGAGAACCCCGCCGCCGAGGAGTCGGTGGCGCTGACGCTGACGACGCCGGGCGCCAGAAGCGCCAGGAGGGTCAGGTCCGAGGCGTCGATCGGCAGCCGGGCGAGCTGTTCCGGAGTGAGGACCCGTTCAGTCTGGCCCGGGGTCGGTGCATCGGTGCCCCCGACCGGCGGCGGCCGCCGAGCGTCGACCCGAACCTCGGCCAGCTGGGTCGCGCTGGCGATCATCTGCACGTTGGTGGTCAGCCGGTCTTCATCGGCGTAGCGCACCACGATACGGGTCACCGGACTGAACCCGATGCCCCGAAAGGTCAGGCGGTATTGGCCGCCACCATCGGGAAAGAGGATCGTATAACGACCCCGGGCATCGGTACGTGCCCCACGCACAATCTCGGTTTCGACCGAGGTCGCCTCGACCACCACCTGGGGCACGGGAGCTCCGGCTCCGTCCGTGACCACCCCGGTCAGGATATCGGTCGTGGCGCCAACCTGGGCCTGGACTGCGCCCGGGAGAAGGACCAGAAGCAACAGGCCGGGAAGGGACAGGTGCCGCAAACGCATGATTGCCCGCAAAGTGGAGTGTGGCCAGCACCCCCCGGACCTGCGAGGGATAATCCCTGAAGACGCGCAGCGATTCCATCTGTTAAGCCCCTGCCCCTCGGCC
>JAWXBA010000116.1:0-3169 GCA_034439775.1 Gemmatimonadota bacterium
CCCGCTGGTGTCCCCGTCCTGAATGCGGGCAATCTCGACGAAGCAGTCTCGAACCGGCAGCCACGAGTCCATCCGCGGCTCGGCAAACAACGCCGGCAATTGGCTGGCGTACTGGGGCTCTACCACCACCTGGCGAACGAGGCTGGCCTCTCTCCACCCATCCCCCCACTCGGTGCCGGACATGAAGGTCGCCAGGGGCGTCATGTGCCCTTCGGCCAGGGCAACCGCGAATTCTCCCAGCTGGGCCGCGTTGCGCTCCGTGGCGGTCGCCCCCGTTCGTCGCAGGGTTGCATTGGCCCAGCGGGCATCGGCGAGGGGCATGCCCGCCGTCACGCTGTGCAAAGCCACCTTGACGAGCCGAAAGCTGTAGTTGAGCGGTGACTTCCCCGGATCAGTCAACCACCGCCGGGCCGCCGCCGTGTCCCCAAGCGCGGTCGCCGCGACCCAGAGCATTGCGCCGTCCGCGAACCCAGCCTGCACCGGCCCCTCGAGCACCGCCCTGAGGCGCCGTACCACTGGAAAATCACCCGTCCAGGTGGCAACGAAGAGGCGCGAATCGATCGCCGGGGTAAAGCTCGAGTCCAGGGCAATGGCACGATCCAGCGCCTCGGCGGACCGGGCCGCCCAGTCGGAGATCCCGGCCGCCGCGCCGGAGGAGTGGAGCAGGACGCCGAGCTGGAACCAGTGTTCGGGGCTGTCGGGCGCCCCGGCGGCAGCCACCTCGGCCTGGTCGATTGACTCCGCGGTGGTGGAGCCTTGGGGATAGTTCGGGCCTATAAACTGCATCCCGCGAAGTAATTCAACATCCCGGGGCGCGAGCCTGTCCCTGAGGCGCCACAGGGCCGGGATGACCGCAAAGCCGTCTGTCCGGACCACGGTCCCGATGTGCGGGTTGGTGACAGCCAGGCCGAATGCCGCCTGGGCAAATCCCGAATCCCGGGCAAAGGCGCTGGCGTAAAGGTCCATGGCGCCGAGATAGTCGCCTCGCCGGTACGCCTTGCGGCCGGCCAGGTAATCCTGGAGCGCCGGCAGGGGAACCGCCGCCAGGCCGTCGAGCCGCTCGCGCGATTCGCCGGCGTCGAGACTCAGCAACCGGGCCGTCAGCCGGTTCACCAGCACGGCAATGCTGTCGGGCGCACCAATCACGACGCCGTTGGCCATGACCGCACCATCCCGGACCCGGAGGAGCGACGCATTCAGGGTCAGCTCGGTCGGGGTGGCCACCGCGCTGCCGAGCAGGAGGCGGCCCGCCCCCAGCCCGGCAGCCAGCTGGCGGGAGTCGGCTTCGGACAGGTCAGTCGACTCATCGGAGGTGGCCCTGCGCCAGGCACTCAACACGGTGCGTGGCTCGACGGTGCGCGGGCCGGTCTCGCCGGTCAACCGGGCATTGAGCAGGTCCAGCATCGACTCGCGGAGGTAGGCGATGGCCGGATCGCCACCGACTCGGAAGGGCAGCACGGCAATCACATTGTCATCGAGGTTGCCCTCCATGCGGTCGGGCCGCAACGCCCACCACCCGATCGCCGCCAGGGCCAGTACCCCCAGGGTGACGAGCGGCACCGCAAATCGCCGCGACGCCGGCGCAGGGGCCTCCGCGTCCAGGGCTGCGGAGAATTCCGCGACTGTAGCGAAGCGGTCGGTCGGGGAGCGTTCCATCGCCTTGCGCAACACCAGATTCAGCCGATCGGGAACGGTGCTCCGCAGAACTTGCACCGAGGGAGCCGGTGTGCTGAGCCGCTTGGCAATGATGGATCCGGCGTTGGGGCCGGTGTGCGGCGGTTCTCCCGCCAGCGCCTCAAAGAGCACCGCCGCGAGCGAGTAGAGGTCCGACCGGCCATCGACATCCGACTCGCCCGCCGATTGTTCCGGGCTCATATAGGCCGGGGTGCCGATCGCCGTCCCGGTGGCGGTGAGCTGTTCGCCGCCAGCCGCACCGAGCGCACGCGCGATGCCGAAGTCGGTGACCACCGCCTGTCCGCTGGAAAGCATGATGTTGTCGGGCTTGATGTCGCGGTGCACCACCCCGCGGGCATGGGCATAGCTCAGCGCGGCGGCCACCTGCCTCGCAATCTCGACTCCCCGTGGCAGCGGCAACTGCTTTTCGCGATCGAGCAGCTCCCGCAGCGTCTCGCCCTCCACGAACGGCATGACGTAGAAGGGGCTTCCCGGCGCTCCGTCTCGCTCGCCAGGAACCACCCCCGAGTCGAAGAGGGGAACGATGTTGGGGTGCTGCAGATTGGCGGTGGTCTTGATCTCGGCCAGGAACCGCTCGGCGCCAATCACCGCCGCCAGCTCCGGCCGCAGCACCTTGATGGCCACCTGGCGATCGTGCCTCAAGTCCTGGGCCAGGTAGACGGTGGCCATGCCACCCTGGCCGAGCTCGCGCTCGATCCGGTAGCGGTCGGACAGAGCCGTGGTCAACCGGGAGAGTGTCTCACCAGCATGGTCTGGCAAGCGTCAACCCCGATCCACAGCGAGCACTGCATTGAGGAGCACATTGGCGCCGTTCACCACGTCCACCGCGTGGGTGAACTCGCGCGGCGAGTGACTGATTCCGCCCACGCTCGGCACGAAGATCATCCCCATCGGCGCAATCAGCGCCAATTCCTGCGCGTCGTGCCCCGCCCCGCTCGGCATCCGCTGGCGGCTCAGCCCCAGTGTCACCGCACTGGCGTCGATCCAATCCATCACCGACGTATCGGCCAGCGCCGGGGCACTGCTGGTAACCTGCCGGAAGGCAAAGGTGGTGCGGGTAGCGACGCCAACCTCCCGCCCGATCCGCTCGAAGGCCGCCGAGAAGCGGGTGAGCTTGGCGGGGTCCAGATCGCGCAGGTCAATGGTGAGGGTGACTCGCCCCGGGATGACGTTGCGGGTGTTGGGTTCCGCAATCACCCTTCCCACCGTCGCCACCTGGCGGCCCGGTTCACTGCGAACTGCTTCGTTAACCGCCACGATGAATCGAGCCGCCGCCAGCATGGCGTCCTGCCGCTGGTCCATCGGGGTGGTACCGGCATGATTGGAGAATCCCTCGATGGTCACCTCGAACCACCGCAGCCCGATGATTCCCTGCACCACCCCCACCTGCAGCCCGGCCTGTTCGAGCAGGCCGCCCTGCTCGATGTGGAGCTCCAGGTAGCAGGCGGC
Organism: Gemmatimonadota bacterium; assembly: GCA_034439775.1. Classification (GTDB taxonomy): domain Bacteria; phylum Gemmatimonadota; class Gemmatimonadetes; order Gemmatimonadales; family GWC2-71-9; genus JAWXBA01. The sequence continues at coordinate 3,145 of JAWXBA010000116.1, forward strand.
GCTGCCCTTGGGGCGCACCTCATCA
>JAWXBA010000117.1:0-5439 GCA_034439775.1 Gemmatimonadota bacterium
GGGAAGCTCCATCCTGGTGGTGGCACGGCCGCCGGCCGGAAGCATGGGCGCTGTCAGACCGTCGCTGGCCAGTGCAGTCCGGTGGCATTCGCCGGCGGCACCGAGTGAGGAACTCAGGGTTGCCATCAGCTGGGTTGGCCCTCAGGATTCCGTCGTCCGTGTCCTGGAGCAGGCGGAGGAGAACCGACTGCGCCAAAGCTACGATTTGATTGCTGCGGGTCAGGTGGTCCCAAACGACATGCTCCTTCGCCAAGCTGGTTCGAATGGTATCGCTGGTAGACTGACCAGACGGTCAGGAATATTTGATGGCGCGCAAGTCGTTGCTGGTGAGGCTGATACGGCAGTCAGCCGAACCGTGACCGCAGCCCTCTTTGCTGCCTTGACCGGCACCCAGGGGTTCGCGCCGCCCCTGACCGAGGTATCGGCAGGCTCAGCCGCGGAGGCTGGAGCTGCGCATCAACTTGTTATTTGGCTGAACGGACAGTCAGTTTCTGACCCTTATATCGACATGATCGCCAACGGCCACTGGGTCATTGAGTTTGTGCCCATCGACTCAGCCCTACGGTATCCTGCGGGTGGTGGACAGCACCTCGCCAAGCTGGGCCAGACGGCCCCTCCCTGGACCAGTCCCCTGGCCATCAGGGCTGCAGAAGTGGCCCTCCGGGAAGATGCGGTGGGCCGTCCCTGGGCGACGGCCTCCTCATATCGGTCAGGCCGGTGGTACCGAATCGGAATCAATCAAGACGCGGTTGGGTCGATGCGAGGCGATCCGGTGCTCCCCGAGTTGTTCCACGAGATCCTGGCTTCTGGATCGCCGGCGTCGCTGGGAGCGGTATCGGCCTCTCAAGCCCTTCCCGGAAAACGTCCGGCTGGCGCGGCTCCGGTATCGGCCGGCAGCAGCTTTGCCCAACCCCTGCTGCTCCTTGCCGCGCTGCTCCTGGCCGGGGAACGGCTCTTGGCGCAGGCACGGCACCGACCGGCTCGATGACCCAGATCGGGGCAGTCTGGTTCGAGGAGGCGGCAGCAACCCTGCGAAGGGCACGCTCGGTGGCCACTATTGCCCTCGCGGCGGCTGCGGCCGCCGCAGTCGGGTTGTTGGTCATGCGATTCGAGGGACGGCTACCGACGGCCGCGGCCGCCGCCTTCGCGGGCGGCCTGCTGGTGGGACTCGGATCGGTCTACCAACTGCGCCGGCGCCCGCTGGGCTCCCGGGAGGTGGCCGAACACCTCAACCGCACCGTGCCGGGAGCTGAAGAGAGCGCCCACCTGCTCCTTGCTGACCCCACCACCTTGACCCTTGTGGAGCGACTCCAGCGACAGCGGGTGGAGGCAGCCCTTTCCCGGACCGAGCCGCCGCCGCGCCTCCCGGATACCCGACGCGTGGCGCTGCTCCGATCCGCTGCGGGCTGTACCCTGCTGGCGCTCCTCCTTGCCGTGGCGCCGAACCTGTCACCACCACCGCCTGGCGGCGATGACGCACCACCGGCATCGACGGCCGCCACCCCGATCCTCAACGACCCCACTGCCCCCGGAGTCCTGGCGGTGACCGTCTCAGTTTCACCTCCGCGCTACACCGGACGGCCCGCGCGCCGGGGGACCGAGTGGGACCTTGAGGTGGAGGAAGGGGCATCGATTCGATGGGAGGTGACGACCGGCGGAGCCCCCGCGTCAGGCCGGCTCGTAACCGCTGCGGGCGATACGGTGCCACTGCAGCCCCGCGGTGCGGAGCGCTTCGGGGTGGAGTTGATGGCAACCCGCTCGACCTTGTACCGCGTCCTGGTGGAAACGGCCGACGGGCTGGTCTCCGCCGACCTCGACCATCGGCTCACCGTGATCCCTGACGCGGCTCCAGTCCTGACCATCGTGGCGCCCGACCAGCGCTCGGAGATTCGGCCTGGCGACCGCCTCCAGCTCCCGGTGCAGGTACTGGCCAGCGACGACCATGGCATCGACTCGGTGGCGATCGTGGCCACCGTGACCAAGGGACAAGGCGAAGGGGTCAAGTTTCGTGAGCAACGGCTGGAGTTTGCCACCCGCGAGCGCCGCCAACCCGACGGCCTGCTGCTGCGGCAGACCCTGGACCTTGCGGCACTCGGCCTCGAACCGGGGGACGAACTCTACTTTCATGTCCTGGCAACCGACCATCGGACGCCGCGCCCCAATCTCTCGCGCTCCGAGACCGTCTTCGTCACGATGGTGGACAGCACCCGGGGACTGCTCGGTCCCGGCACCGGTGTCACCCTGAACCTCCCCCCGGATTTCTTCCGCAGCCAGCGCCAGTTGATCATCGACACCGAGCGGTTGCTGGCGGACCAGTCCGGCCTGGCCCGCGAGCTGTTCGGCAGCCGCTCGAACGACCTGGGACTCGACCAGGGGTTGTTGCGGCTGCGCTATGGCCAGTTCATGGGCGATGAGTACGAAGGTGAACTGGTGGCCAGCGGCCGCGAGGAGCATGCCGCAGGCTCGGGGAACGATCCCCTGCCCGAGCCCGTGGTGGACCGGATTACCGGAGTGGCGATCGTCGATCCGCTGGCAGCACTGCTCCACGACCACGACGATCCGGAGAACGCCACGCTGCTGGCGCCCCAGATCAAGGTCAAGCTGCGCCAGGCCATCTCCCAGATGTGGAGCGCCGAACTGCAGCTCCGGATCGCGGAGCCCCGCAAGTCGCTGCCGTTCCAGCAGCGGGCGCTGGAGCTGCTCCAGGAAATCCGTCAGGATGCACGGTCGTATGTGCGTCGGGTTGGCTTTGATCCGCCGCCGCTCGAGCCCGATCGCCGGCGCCTGGCGGGCGACCTCTCCCGGATCCGGATTCCGAGCGCATCCTCCACCAGTGCCGCAGCACTCAGCCAGCCAGCGCTCCGCGCCGGCCTGACGGTGCTCCAGCGCCTGCGCGAGGGTGGGGTGGCGCTTCCCGGTGACCTGACGCTCCTCGAAGAGTCTGGCCAGGAACTGGGTCGGCTGGCCGTGGAAGACCCGGCCCATCTGCTCGAGCCGCTGCGGGCGTTGCGACTGGCGATTACGGCGCTTCCGCCTGGCTCCGCCCCTTGCCTGGGGTGCCTGGCGCTCGCCGAACAGGGATTCTGGCGAGCGTTGCCCGAGGCCGTGGCACTGGCCACCCGCTCCCGATCGCGACCCTCGGCGCTGATCGAACGGTATTTCCGGCTGCTCGACCATCGATGAGCGCCATCTGGGGTGGTGCCCTCCTGCTCGGCTTGCTGCTGGGTTGGCTCGAGCTGCGTCGAGTGGACCAGCGACACCGACTCTCCCGCACAATTCTCGTTCTCCTCGCTACCCTCGCACTCGGCGCCCTGCTGGCCCCGCCGAGGGTACCAGGGCCCGGCACGGTGAGGGACACCATCGTGGTGGTCACCCCCGGCGGCGATGAGGCCCTGCTCCAGTCAGCCCGCGACTCGTTTCCCGGCGCCCCGGTAACGAGCTGGCCCGATTCGGTGGCCGACCTGGACGCGCTCCAGCGACGGTTCCCTTCCGCACGGCGGGTCGTGGTGGTTGGCTGGGGTCTGCGGTCGGTATGGTGGCAGGGGCAGGACACAATGCGAGTGTGGTTCATGCCAGGGCAGCTCCCCGCTGGCTTCCATTCCTTGGAGTTCCCTCCAACCCTGCGGCTCGGCGAGCGGGCCGTGATCACCGGAGTCCTGCGGGGTACTTCCGACTCGGTCATCGTGCTGGAAGGACCCGACGGGACGCGCGACACCGTGCCCCACGACCCCAGCGGCGGCGGGCGTTTTGAGTTTGCAGTCACACCGGCGGCGGCGGGCCGGATCCACTATGTCCTCTCGGCCACCGCCGTGCCGGGCGAGACGGTTTCGGTCGCGGTGGAGCCGGCAACTCCTCCAGCAGTGCTGGTAGTGGAAGGCGCCCCATCCTTCGAAACGACGTTCCTCCGGCGCTGGCTGTCCGCGCAGGGGGGCCGGGTCGCGATCCGGACGCGGTTGAGTCTGGACCGCGACCGCACCGAGCGGGTGAACCTCCCTGACCAACCGCTCCGGCCATTCCGCTCCGAACTGCTGGCGCAGTTTGACCTGGTCATGCTGGATGGCCCCAGCCTGCGGGAGCTTTCTCCTGACGAGCGCCGGGCGCTCGTCGAAGCAGTGCAGGACAAGGGGCTGGGGCTGCTGGTGGCGCCCGATTCGCTGGCCCGGCGCGATGAGGATTTCTTTCCCTTCAGGTTACTGCCAACCGGCGAGTTGGATGATCGCCAGGTCAGGCCACGTTGGGTCGGCCACGGCGATCGCTCCACGACCGCCGTTCCCGCCGCGGCACTCGAGGTCGGGCCTGCACCGGGGCTCACGGAACTGATTCACGATCCGGTCGGCAGGATCATCGCGGCGACTACGCGGCTGGGAATTGGAAGGATCGGGACGTCGCTGCTGCTGGCACCTTCCCGATGGCAGCTCGAGGGAGACACGGCGGCGTACGCGGCGTACTGGTCGCGTCTCTATCAGGCGACCGCGAGGGGATACGACGATCGCTGGGAGCTGGTGACCGATGGCCCGGTCCAGGAACAGCTGGCCGTCGATATCGGGCTGACCACCGACGACCCCGCCCCCCGTGTGGAAATACGAGCCCCGGATGGCAGCGTGGACACCGTCGGCGTGGCACAGGATTTGGCGGACCCCGCGCGCTGGTGGGGACGGTTCTGGCCGCGGATGCCAGGGTGGCACGAGGCAACGAACCAGGGCCGATCCGCGTATCTATTTGATGTGGCACCGGTGCGGCTCTCCGCACTCGAAGCCAGCAGTCGACGGCGCGCCACCATGATGCGAGCGGCGGTGTCGCCCCCCTGGGACCCGCAGCCTGGGCCCCGATCCCGCTCTCCCCTGCCTCCGCTGATACCTTTCGTCGTCCTGGTGGCCGCGCTGGGGTCCCTCTGGGCGGAGGGCCGGGGCCTCTGGGATCGAGTACTGCCCGCTCGCCATTCTTGATCTTGATCTGGATCTACCGCACCGCAGTCTCAACGCAGGAGTTTCTTGCCATGGATCGTCGTGACTTCCTCCAGTACTCCTCAGCCGCCGGTGGCCTCATTGCCCTGCCGCGTGGCATCCGGAACTGGAACGGCTCGCTGACCCCGATCCCCAGCGCCGACAAGAAGGTGCTCGCAGACGTGGCGCTGACCGCCGCCCGGGCCCGGGGGGCCAGCTACGCCGACGTGCGGATCGGACGCTACCTGAACCAGTCGGTCAGCACCCGGGAACGCCGCGTCCAGGGCATCTCCAACAGCGAGGCCTACGGGGTGGGGATCCGGGTGCTGGCGAATGACACCTGGGGCTTCGCGGCCACCAACGATGTCACCCCCGAGGGGGTGGCCCGCACCGCCGAGCAGGCGGTGGCGATCGCCAAGGCCAATGCCCGGCTGCAAACTGAACCGGTCCGCCTGGCTCCTGTCCCCGCCTACGGCGAGGTGTCCTGGAAAACCCC
>JAWXBA010000118.1:0-6514 GCA_034439775.1 Gemmatimonadota bacterium
CTAAGTGTCCGGGAAGGTCCGGTGGATGGTGGGCGGGAACTGTCGGATTCGGTGTTCGACAGTTCTCCGAGAATGGTAGGCGGGAAAAACATATAAGGCATTTCCCGCTCACCACGCTCGGAGCTATCCGGGGAGCGGGGCTGGACAGTTCCCGCCCACCATTCACAGAACTACCCCGGAAGCGGTGCTGTACATTTCCCGTCGTTCAGGTTGACCGGATAAACCCGCACCCCGCCTGCTGGGCCCGTCCCACCGCAAAGATCCCATTCGGCATGACCGTCACCCCGGGCACCAGGCTGGCCCGCATCTCGGCGTAGACATCCGCGGCGGCCCGGCCATCGCGGCGGGCAAAGCCGCTGGCGCGGTTGCGGAGCGCCAGATGGCAGGCCAGCACGATGACGCCGCGACCGATCAGCGTGTCCAGGCCGGCATCGGGCCAGGTGGTGATGTGCCGGTCTCCCTCCTTGTAGTTGATATACGGATTCCGGCGGGCGTCTTCCCCACTCGTCGGGTCCTTCAGGGTGTAGGCTTTCCCCAGCTCATACTTGTCCCACCAGCTGTCGCCCATGACCATCGGGACGCCGGCGTGGCGGATGACCAGCACCGCTGTCATCTGGTCGTCCTTGACGCCATACACCTCGGCGGTGCCCGCCATCCAGCTGCGGACCTGGGTCATGCCGAGGCCTTCGGAAATTTCTGGCGAGTCGAAGACCATCCGATGATCGCCCTTGACGCGGTCGACCCAGGACATGTCCCAGGCATCCTGCTGGGGAGCCGAACCGGGGGCGGTGATCTGGGCCATGGCAGCGGCCTCCGAGAGGGAAATCAGCGGCGCGGCGGCCATCGCGGCGGCGCCGCCGAGGACACGGCCAACAAACTGGCGACGAGGGGTGGAGTCATTCATGAAGGAGCCCTGAGAGAGTGGAATTGACCGTGCCGCATCCAAATTCTACGTAATTCGACCTGCCTTTGTTACCCCCGACCTGCCCAACCCCTGTCGTTGGTGGTATCCTCTCTGGCTATGAGTTCCCTCCTTGAACGCGCCCGCACGGCGCTGGCCGGCCAGTTCGAGGTTACGCGCGAGCTGGGCCGCGGCGGCATGGGCGCGGTGATGCTGGCCCGCGACGTGGAATTGGACCGCCTGGTGGCGATCAAGGTCCTGCCGCCTGAGTTGGCGGCCCACACCGAGCTGCGCGAGCGGTTCCTCCGCGAAACCCGGACAGCCGCCAGCTTCAGCCATCCCAACATCGTCTCCATCTACGATGTGGAACAGGTGGACGGGCTGTTCTGCCTGATCATGCAGTATGTGGAAGGGGAGACCCTGACCCAACGGGTCCGCCGCGCCGGGCCGCTCAGTGCTCCTGAGGCGGTACGGCTGTTCGAAGAGACGGGATGGGCGTTGGCCTATGCCCATGGGCGCGGGGTGGTGCACCGCGACATCAAACCCGACAACATCCTGATCGACCGGGCCACCGGGCGCGCCCTGGTGACCGATTTCGGCGTGGCGCGCACCGAAACGGCCCCCGATGGCCTGACCCGGATCGGCGAGGTCGTGGGCACACCGCAGTTCATGAGTCCGGAGCAGGCGGCGGGCGAGGCCCTCGACGGCCGCAGCGACCTCTACGCGCTGGGGGTGGTCGGCTTCTTCGCCCTGACCGGCCGGTTGCCCTTCGAGGCGCCGACCACCCAGGCGCTGCTGGCGATGCACCTGACCAGGCCCCCGCCACCTGTCGGCTCGCTGCGCACCGACATTCCGCACGACCTGTGCGCCGTGGTCGATCGCTGCCTGGCCAAGGCGCCGGAGGCCCGATTTGCCGGGGGCGAGGCGCTGGTGACGGCGGTGGAGGCGCTGCGCATCGCCCAACCTGCGGTGGCGCCGGCGGTTCGGAACTTTCACCAGCAGGCCAATCAGGGGGTCCGGATGGCGCTCTTCCTGGCCTTCCTGGGCTTGGGGGTGATTCCGGGCGGCGGCGGCGGGGACCAGATCATCTGGTCGGCATTCCTGTTGGCCGGCATCTGGGGATTGCTGCAGTCATTCTATCACCGCGCACGGTTCCTGCTGCGGCAGGGCTTCAGCTTCCCTGATGTCCGCGACGGATTCCGGGTCATCGCCGAGGAGGGGGCCGCGGCGCGCCAGCAGCTGCGCAACTCCGAGAACGACATCCTGCGGCACCGGAGCCGGATGCGGGTGGCCGTCGTGACCGGGCTGCTTGGCGTCGCCATGGGGATGGTTGCGTCGGTATTTCTCCGAACTCGAAGCCCGACGACGGGAAACTATTCCACCACCACGATCGGGCTGCTGACGGTGGTGGCCGCCGCGATCATGATCAGCCTGGCGCTGGTTTCATTCCTGACCGACCCGGTCCGGGAACCTCGACTGGAGCGCCTGACCGCCTGGATCTGGCGGAGCGCGTTTGGCCAGACCTTCTTCCGGCTGGCCGGACGGGGGGTCAACGGCGCGGCCACCGGATCCGGTGCACGGAGCGCCCGCCCCGACGCGCTCAGCATGCCCACGATCGCGAGTGGATTGATCTCCGGCCTTCCAACCCGCTTGCGGAGGCGGATGGAGCAGACCCGGAAGCGGGTTGCGGCGCTGGAACATGACGCCGCCGACCTCCATCGCCGGGAGCGCAACCTCGAAGGCGCACTGGCCGAGGCAACGACCACGATCTCGGGGGACCCGGCACTCCTGGCCGACCGCCGTGCCGGCATCGTGGCCGAGATGGAAGCCGCCAAGTCCGGCGCCGCGACGGATCGGGCGGCAATCCTGCAACGCCTGGAAGGGGTCCGCCTGCAACTGATCCGGCTGCGGAGTGGGCTTGGCACCCCGGAGGAGGTAGAAGCCGAACTGCCATAAGGAGTTAGCCACCAGCCGCACCGCCTCGAAGATCAGTCCCGGGGCGCCCAACCACGACCCGCCCCGCGACTGCCTTGACTCGCTCCTAACTCGGTGGTATTAGTCAATTTCCCCCACTGAGCCGAGCCCACTGAACCGTGTCTTTACGTACCTGCCCTTCCTGCAGTACCCCGCTTCCGCCGGAGGCCGAATTCTGCATGCTCTGCGGATCGGCCACCCCGACGGGGATCAATCCGCAAACGGGAGCGATCACGGTGGCCACCGCGAGCCACGAAACCTCGCTGAACCGGCTCCGGAAGGCGATCGGCAAGGACTACACGATCGGGCGGCTGGTGGGCCGCGGTGGGTTTGCCGAAGTGTTCCAGGTTCGCGATCTTCGCCTCAAACGCGACCTGGCGCTCAAGGCGCTCCGGCCCGACCTGATGCTGTCGGACGTGATGGTGGCCCGGTTCCGCCGCGAGGCCGAGTCGGCGGCCCAGCTCCGGCACCCGAACATCGTACCGATCTACGACGTGGGCGAGGCCGAGGGCATCGCCTATATCCTGATGCCGCTGGTCGAGGGGGAAAGCCTCAAAGCCACCATCGAGCGCGACGGTGCGATGCCCCCGCCGGAGGTTCGCCGTATCCTCCTCGAGGCGGCAGGTGCACTCACCGCGGCCCACGAGTCGGGCGTGGTGCATCGCGACATCAAGCCTGAGAACATCATGCTGGAGGGCCGCAAGCGGCGGGTGCTGCTGATGGACTTCGGCATTGCCAAGGCGGTCGATCCCGCCGCCGCGGAGCACGAGGGCGACCTCAAGCCCCAGCCCGGCACCCTGACCGGCACCGGCATGACAGTGGGGACCCCGCAGTACATGAGCCCCGAACAGGCCAGCGGAGACTTCTCCCTCGATCATCGCGCCGACCAGTATTCGCTGGCGGTGGTCGGGTACCAGATGCTGACCGGGCAGCTGCCGTTCGACGGGGAGAACACCCGCAACATCCTCTACAAGCAGATGGTCGAGCGGCCCAAGCCGATCCGGGAACTGGCGCCAGATGTACCAGTGGACCTGGCACAGGCGCTCGAACGGGCCCTGATGAAGGAGCCGAAGGACCGGTTTGCCACCACCGACGAGTTTGCCCACGCGCTCTCGGGCCCCACCGCAGGGTTGCAGACACCGGTCACGGTCACCGTGACATCCCAGCACCCGGTGCGGAGGTTGGCCAAGGGGCGGGTGTCAGGTGCGTATCTCCTGATCGGCAGCCTGGCGGTGGTGGCGGCGGTGGCGGTGAGCCAGAGCGGGTTGATGAATCGCACCGACTCCGCCGCCCTGGAGGACTCCATTGCGCTGGCGCTGGCGGCCGACTCGGCACGACTGGCCGACTCGCTCCTGGCCGTGGGGAATCCAGCTGGTGGGGCGCTGCTCACCGCGGAAGGCGAGCGACTCGCGACTCAGCCGCTCACCGCCCCGGGCACGCCGCAACGCACAGCCCAGCGGCCAGCGCCTGGCAGCTCGTCGAGCAACAGTCGGTCCAGTGCAGCGACGAGCAGTTCCGCAGCCGTCGCGATGACCTGCGCGTCGTCCACTCGCGAGGCCAAATGGGCGGAGGCACTGGCCCTTTGCTCGAGCGAAGCCGACAGTGGCAGTGCTGCCGCCGCCAGGATTACCGGCACGCTTTACGAATTCGGGCGTGGCACGCCGGCCAGCTTCCCGGATGCGGCGAGCTGGTACACCCGGGCCGCAGCCGGCGGCGATGCCGAGGCCAAGTTCCGGATGGCGGAGTTGTTCAGGGCGGGCCGGGGGGTGCCGCAGAACAAGGCCCAGGCCCAGACGCTCTACCGGGAGGCGGCGGAGCGGGGGTTCCGCGATGCCTGGCTGCCGCTGGCCACGATGTTCGAAGAGGGCGGCGGGGGCGCCAAGAAGGATGAAGTGGAGGCGGTGGTCTGGTACCGCCGCGCCGCCGAAGTCGGCAACGATCCGCGCGCCCAGGGTCGACTCGGTGACATGTACGCCCGGGGTCGCGGGGTGCGTCGGGACGATGCCGAAGCGTTCCGTTGGTACGACAAGGGGGCCCAGGGCGGTGATGGCTGGTCGCAGTTCCAGATCGGGATGGCCTACCTGCGCGGCCGCGGTGTCACCCGCGCCGACTCGACCGGATGGAGCTGGATCGGGAAGGCGGCCGCCCAAGGGGTGGCCGATGCACGGAAGGAAATGGAGAAGAAGCCTTAGTCCCTATTCCCCGATCACCGGTTCCCTCTCTTCCACCGGCCGCGGCACCACGTGCGGCGACTCGTTCATCATCCGGGCACAGGTGTTCCAGCGCAAGATCGCGTCGCCATTGTCCGCCGGCCGCAGCGTCTCCGCCTCCTCGTACCGCTCCATCGCCTCGGACAACAATTCATGCGCCATGAACCCGGCCCCGGGAATCTGCTGCTCCAGCCGAGCTCGGGCCAGCCGCTCGGAGATGACGCCGGCGTAATAGGCTCGCTCGTAGGGGCTCGTCAGGTGACCGAGTGCATCGCGGGCGCGTTCGGCGGCATGGCCGCCGCCGGAGGTGCCCCGCCGGAACTGGTCGGTGCAGGCCAGCAGCAGCAGCCGGCGGGCATCCTGACGGGCGGGGTCGGTGGCCAGGATGTCGTGGCAGATGCTCTCGGCGTTCCAGGGCTGGTTGATCAGCCGGTACCGCTCGGCCTTTTCCAGCGCCCGGGGAATCGCCTCCCGGGTCAGCGTCTTGAGGGGAATCATGGCTCACTCTCCTGAGGGTCGCTTGCCGGTCACCAGACGCACCAGCGACCGGAGCGGGTCGTAGAACTCATCGGCCACCCGCTCCTTGAGCGGGATGATGGCGTTGTCGGTAATCTGGATCCCTTCCGGGCACACCGTGGTACAGCACTTGGTGATGTTGCAGTACCCGATCCCGTGCGCCTGGCGCAGCTCGGCGGTCCGGTCCAGGGTGTCGAGCGGGTGCATCTCGAGTGCGGCGATATAGACCAGGAATCGCGGTCCAATGAACTCGTCATGCTTCTGGTGATCGCGGAGGACGTGACAGACATCCTGGCAGAGGAAGCACTCGATGCACTTCCGGAACTCCTGCACCCGGTCCACGTCGTACTGATCCATGCGCCAGCTGCCGTCTGGGGCATCGGGCGGACGCGGCGTGAACGGCCGGATCCGCTTCTTGACGGTGTAGTTCCAGGACACGTCGGTGACCAGGTCGCGAAGATGCGGAAAGGCCCGCATCGGCTCGATGGTAACCGGCTTGGTCAGGTCGAGTTCATTCAGCCGGGTCATGCACATCAGGCGGGGGCGGCCATTGACCTCGGCGGAGCAGGAACCGCACTTGCCGGCCTTGCAGTTCCAGCGGCAGGCCAGGTCCGGAGCCGATTCGGCCTGAACCTGGTGGACCGCATCGAGCACGACCATTCCCTCAGAGACGGTGGTGGTGTAGTCCTGGGGAGCACCGCTGCCCCCTGCGCCGCGGAAGATCCGGAAGGTGGCGGTGGTCATGTGCTCTGCTCCTGGATGATCCGCGCCAGCTCATCGGGCAGCGGCGGGATGGGGGCCCGGGACACCTGCATGGTGCCACCGGGAGCCTGATGAATCAGGATGTTGTACCCGGAGGCGGCCGGGTCCTTCTCGGGATAGTCCTCCCGGAAATGGCCGCCGCGGCTTTCCC
>JAWXBA010000119.1:0-13086 GCA_034439775.1 Gemmatimonadota bacterium
GTTTGAGAGGTCTCCGGCAGTCATCGCCGATGTGCCCATCGGGTGGTGGGCTGCACTCGTCCTAGACGGTGTACTTGACTTTCGCCTGGGGGGGGGGTGATATGATTCCACAAGACCGGTAGGCAAACACTGTTCGAGTGGTTGGACGGCGGGTGTTGGTCCTTTCTGGGCGTGCCCCTCTTGCCGAGAGGTTGAATGGCCGTGAGTGGAAGCACCTTCCTGAAAGCGTGTCGGCGCGTGTTGCGAGGCTCCAGTGCGCGGCTGGCGCGGTTGAGTTTCCTGACCGCCGCATGGGTGGTACTGGATGCCGTACCGGTCGCCTCCGCAGCTCAAACAATAGTTCAGGACGCGCGCGGTGGCGTGTGCACGGATTGCCTTAAGCTGGCTGATCGGGTCACAATTGGGGGGGATTCCGAGCGCGATATGGTACTGGTCGGGCGCGGGCTGATCCCGCTGGCGGCGGGCGAGTTGCTACACGCTCGGAGCGTTGGTGGCATGCCGATCTTCTCGCGTAGCGGCCGGTTCCTCAGGGCGGTCGGGCGGGAGGGCTCCGGCCCGGTGGAGTTTCGAAACATCCAACTCATCCTGCAAGATCCTCGTGGAGGCGTCCATGTATTCGACGCCGGAAATGCCAGGCACACGGTTCTCGATGCATCACTTCGACTCGTTAAGGAATGGCCGGGAGTCGTCGGCAGGATCACGAGCGGAATCTTCCTGCCCGATGGTCGGCTGGTCGTTAACGGATACATTCCGACGCGAGAGCGTGTGGGACTGCCTCTCCATGTGCTTCCGACAGGTGGGGGGGACATCATCCGCTCGTTCGGATTGGCGCCTGGGGAGCTCTTTGACGCCGAGGAGGCCTGGGCATCGTGGCGAGAGCTCGCTCTCGGGCAACGAGGCACGGTTTGGGCGGCCCGACGCAACAAGTACCAGATCGAGGAATGGAGCGTGGATGGGCAACGCCTGTCGGTGATCGAGCGACGTCCTGAATGGTTTCGCCCGTATCAGCGACAAACAGCGCTTACCCTGGCCACGCCTCCACAGCCACATCTGGAGCGGATCCATGTTGATGTCACCAACCGTCTCTGGGTGTTTCTCCTCGTGCCCGACCCCCGGTGGACCAGCAGTGTCGAAGAGCAACCTCCGCTTCCTGGTATCAAGCCGAGCCTCGTGCCAACGCACTATAGCGGGCTCTATGACACGATCGTCGAGGTGATTGATCTGAAAACAATGACCCTTGTGGCGTCTCAGCGGTTCCCACACTACCTCTGGGGGTTCCTCGACGGTGAGAGGGTTTACGGTGATGGCGGAACCCAGGATGGACTGAGCAGGTATTCGGTCTGGCGTCTCGATGCCTCAGCGCTGCGCTGAGGGTAAACTCTTGAACGGAGGGCGCATTCAATGGTACGTACTGCTCTGTTGGGTCTGATGCTGGCGGGGCTAGTTATTGTGGGGGCTCCCGCGCCTGTGGCGGCGTAGTCCTGTGGGTACTGCGTCACATGTGGGACGAACCCGAACGCCACTGGCACGTACTGCAGTTGTGGTTCCTGCCACAACAACAAGACGAGCACAGGCAGCGGATGCGCACACGGTGGCTGTGAGAACATCACCAAATGCGGGGGCGAAGAGGCGTTTGCCCCACGTCGCGATTCACCGGTGAGTGTTCTTGCCACGATGGTCGCCGCGTCAGGGGCCAGCGCCATTCTCAAAATCCTCCGCGAGCAGCCCGAGCTCGTGTCCTATGAAGCGCGGCGTGGCGCTCTGATTGTGCGGAACGCCTGTGGAGCGGTTGCCGGCGTGGTGCCTGTGGACCTCCGGACCGGCCTGGCGCTCGCCGCTTCGCGAAACCAGCTGAACCCGGCAACTCTGTTCGGCAGCACAGGGGCCTGACCCCACCGTTGCCTGGCTCGGCAAGCGGCGCCCCCCAGGAGGCGCCGCTAGTGTTTTCCGGTGGCACGATTGACAAAACAACAACTCTTGATATATTGCAGATCATGACCACCGCTGAATCGACCCGCGAGGGCGCAGCCAAGCTGTTCCACGCCCTTTCCGACCCCACCCGGCTCGAGATCCTGGAGCGGCTCCGGGGCGGGGAACGGTGCGTCTGCGACCTCCAGGACGCCCTGGACGCCGCCCAGTCGAGGTTGTCGTTCCACCTGCGGACTCTCCGCGATGCCGGGCTCGTATCGGACCGCAAGGAGGGAAGGTGGGTGTACTACTCGCTCCGGCCAGAGGCGATCGAAGAGATGGCCAAGGCGCTTGGCGACCTGACCATCCCGACTACCCGCGCCGCGAAGGAATGGTATTCCTGCTGCGGATGACCCAGGTATTTCTTTTTGATGTATATATCAACAAGTCTTGATGAGGATAATTCCATGACTGATTCAACCGAGTCCACGATTCGCGAGGAAGTTCGCGCCCGCTACGCCCGGACAGCCCTGAGTGTGGTCAGTGGCGAGTCTCGGGAAGGGCCTTGCTGCGGCGGCGGGGAATGCGGGCCGAGCAGTTCGGATCCGATCAGCTCCAATCTGTATGATGCAATGGAACAGGCTGAGCTGCCTGACACCGCCGTCCTCGCCTCGCTGGGCTGTGGCAACCCCACGGCGCTGGCGGAACTGGCACCCGGGGAAGTGGTGCTCGATCTCGGTTCCGGCGGGGGAATCGATGTGCTGCTCTCGGCCAAGCGGGTTGGCCCGACTGGCAAGGCATACGGGCTGGACATGACCGACGAGATGCTGGAGCTGGCGCGTGCCAACCAGGCCAAGGCGGGTGCCACCAATGTGGAGTTCCTGAAGGGACACATCGAGGCGATTCCGTTGCCTGACAATACGGTGGACGTCATCATCTCGAATTGTGTCATCAACCTCTCCGGTGACAAGCCCAAGGTGCTGCAGGAGGCATTCCGGGTCCTTAGGCCGGGCGGGCGGTTTGCCGTCTCCGACGTGATCACCCGGGGGGAGGTGCCGGCCGAGATCAAGCGAAGCATGGAGCTCTGGGTCGGCTGCATTGCTGGAGCTCTCGAGGAGCAGGAGTTTGCCCGGCTGCTGGGCGCGGCCGGCTTCGAGGACGTCTCCTTCGAACCGACCAGGATCTACCGTCTCGCGGATGCCCGGGATTTCCTGGCCGGCACTGGGATTGACGTGGATGCGGTCGCCTCGCAGGTTGACGGCCGGTTCCTCTCTACCTTTGTGCGCGCGCGGAAGCCGGCAGCATGATCACGCCGGTCGATTCAGTTCCCGAAACGGTGCGGGAATCGGTTGCATTCAAGGGTGCCTGCCCCGAATCGGCAGTGACCATGGTCTGCTGTCTGAACCGTGGGGCGGCGGGTTGAGCGCTCCGCTGCGGGTCCTGGTCCTCTGCACCGGGAACAGCGCCCGCAGTCAGATGGCCGAGGCATTGCTCAACGCGCGGGGTGGGGGGACGATCGCCGCGGAATCGGCGGGCTCCTGTCCGGTGGAGCGAGTCAACCCCCTGGCGGTGGAGGCACTGAAGGCGATCGGGATTGCCTGGGGGGGGAAGGAGCCGCGGCACGTCGATGACCTCGATCGGACTGGCTGGGATCTGGTCCTGACGGTGTGCGACGAGGCGCGGGAGGCCTGCCCGATCTTTCCAGGCTCCACTGTCATGGCACACTGGGGACAGCCCGACCCGGCCGCCGCTGGAGGGGGCCTTGCGGGCGTCAGCGCCTTTCGAGAGGCCTTGGATCTCCTGGAGTGGAGGATCGGGCGATTGGTGGCCCTGAACCTTCAGGCGGGCACCGTCGATGGGGTGTTGGAGATCGTGCGGAAGATCGGCCTCGAATCTCCTGACAATCTTCAACCTGAAATGTGACCCCCGACACCGTCAGAGTTCGGAGTCTGTTCGGTATTGGGCCGAACTTGCAGGTGCCGGCCAGGATGTGGAGGGCTTGTTGAAGTAATTGTGCCGCATTAAGATAGGCCATTCGCCTCGGCCCGTCCCCACCTCCCCTGGCTCGTTCGGATGAAACTGTTTTCCTGGAACTTTGGCTCCTTCATGCCGGCCACCGAGATTGCAGTCGATCTTGGCACGGCCAATACGCTTATTTACGTCAAGGGCGAGGGGATCGTCCTCAACGAGCCCTCGGTGGTGGCGCTGGAACGGAGCACGGGGAAGATCAAGGGGATCGGCCTCGAGGCGAAGCGGATGCTCGGTCGCACCCCGGATGGCATCATCGCGGTGCGACCACTCAAGGACGGTGTGATCGCCGACTTTGATGTGACCGAAAAGATGTTGCGGTACTTCCTCAAGACGATCATCGACAAGCATATGTTCCGGGTCAAGCCGCGGGTCATCGTGTGTGTGCCGAGCGGCATCACCGAGGTGGAGCGACGGGCGGTCCGCGACAGCGCCGAGACCGCCGGTGCCAAGCAGGTGCTGATGGTTGCCGAGCCGATGGCGGCCGCGATTGGCGTGGGGCTGCCCGTCGAGACGCCGACCGGCAACATGGTGATTGACATTGGCGGCGGGACCACGGAAATCGCGGTGATCGCACTGTCGGGGATAGTGTCCGACACCTCGATCCGCACCGGCGGCGATGAGCTGGACCAGGCGATTGTCCAGTTCATGCGGAAGAACTACAACCTCCTGATCGGCGAACCGACGGCCGAGCAGATCAAGATAAAGATCGGCTCCGCGGCGCCCAGTGGGGACGAACGCGAGATGGAGGTCAAGGGACGCGACCTCGTCTCGGGCATTCCCAAGACGGTGCGGGTTCACTCCGCGGAGATCCGGGAGGCGATCCAGGAGCCGATCCAGCAGATCGTGGATGCCGTGCGCCGCGCGCTGGAGATCACCCCGCCCGAGCTGGCCAGCGACATTGTCGATCGTGGCATCATCATGACCGGGGGCGGGGCGCTGATTCGAGGGCTGGACATCCTGCTGAGCCAGGAGACCGGTCTCCCCATCCACGTCGACGAGGATCCGCTGACCTGTGTGGTGCGGGGCACCGGCCGAATCCTCGACGACTATGAGAAGTACCGCAACGTCCTTTACTCCTGACCACATGCGCGCGCCGAGTCGACGGGTCTCGCGCCGCGATCATCTCCTGCTGATCGGCAGCCTGCTGGTCGGGGTGGCCGCCATGACGGCTCCCTCCGAGGCCACCCTTGCGGCGTCCGGGGCGATCCGCGAGACGGTGCTCCTGCCGGTGGTCTGGATGCAGTCGCGGGCCGCGGAAGGTCGCACCAGTCGCGCCCGCCTCGAGACGCTGCGCGGCGAGCGTGACAGCGCGGCGATTGCGCTTCAGGGGCAGCCGGCCCTCGAGGCGGAGAACACCAGGCTCCGCGCACTGCTCGGGTTGCGGGCGGCATTCCCGGTGGAGTGGACCGCCGCCGAAGTGCTCCACCAGACCGTGCCCGTGGACGGTCGCACGATCCTGCTCTCGGCGGGTACCCGGAACGGGATCAGCGCCGACTCCCCTGTGGTATCGCCCGACGGATTGCTCGGCGTGGTGGTGCAGGCGGGACCAATTTCCAGCATCGCCTTGACCTGGGCACATCCGGAGTTCCGGGTGAGTGCCGTGACCGCCGACGGGCAGACGCAGGGGATCGTCGCGCCGTATCCGGGCAGCGTGGCCAGCGAGGCGTTCCTCGAGTTTCGGGGGGTGGCTTTCCGCGACACGATCCCCACCGGCACACTGGTGGTCACGTCCGGCTTGACGGGAGTCTATCCCCGCGGCATCCCGATTGGCCGGGTCGTGGGGATCCGGAGTGAACAGCTCGGCTGGGAACGGGTCTACCGGCTGGCGCCGGTGGCGATCCCGGGCGGCGTCTCGCACGTCCTGATCGGCCGGTTCCAGGCCGACTCGCTGGCGGCCTGGCCGTCGGATTCCCTGGAGTTGCCGTGATGGCCCGCCGGCGCAGTGGGGGTGGCTCCGGGCCATTCATCGTGGTGCTCCTCCTGCTCCTGGGACTTCAGTTCTATGCTCGACCGCGGCTCTGGGATGGGCCGACTTCACCCGATTTCCTGCTCATTGGCCTCCTGCTCCTGGCCATCCGCAGCAGTCCCGGCGCGGCCGCGGTGATCGGCCTCCTGGTGGGACTGGTCACCGATGTGTTGACCCCGGCCCACTTTGGTGCGGGAATGCTGGCGCACACCCTGGTCGGCTACCTGGGGTCCCAGGGCAGGGCGGTGGTCTTTGCCGAAAACATCCTGGTGACGGCCGGCCTCTTCGCGGGTGGGCTCTGGATTCGGAATGCCATCATGCTGGTGCTGAGCGGGACCAACCGGGCCGGACTCACCCAGGCGCTGCTGGTCTGGTCTCCGCTGCAGGCGACCACCACCGCGCTGGCCGGCCTGGTGATCGTGGTGTTGTTCCGTGATTGGCTTGCGATCCGGATCGATGAATGAGCACCATGCAGTCGTACCGGCTGCGCGACCGCGCCGCACAGGCGATCGGCGTGCTCTCCCTCGCCTTCCTCATTCTGATCGGCGCCTTTTTCCGGGTCCAGGCGCTGGAAAGCGACCGGTTCCGCAGCCGGGCCGAGCAGAACCGGCTCCGGCCGGTGCCGCTGCCAGCGCCGCGGGGCCAAATCCTGGACCGGAATGGGCTGACCATCGCGGAGAATGTGCCCGGCTTTGCGGTCAAGCTGCTGGCCGGCTCGCGCGACTCGTTGCGCGCCGTGCTGGCCCGGGTGTCGGCGTATGTGCCGATGGACAGTGCAGCGATCGAGGGGGTGGTCCAGCGCTGGGCCCAGGCGCCGTACGAGCCGGCGGCAGTGATTTCAAACGCCACCTTCGAAGCCGTTGCACGGCTGGAAGAGCATCGCTATTCGCTGCCGGGCCTGGTCATCCAGAGCGAGCCGCGCCGGGTCTATCCGGCCGGCAAGGCGATCGGTCACCTGATCGGCTACGTCAGCGAGGTCTCGGCGGCGGAGCTCAACCGTCAGCGGTTTCCTGGCGCGGGAATGGGGACGATCGTCGGCAAAGACGGCCTGGAGCTCGAGTACGACAGCATCCTGCGCGGATCGAACGGTATCCGCTACATCGAGGTGAATGCGAGGCATCGCATGGTTCGCGAGGAAGGGGCGGCCCCCCCGATTCCTCCGATCGCCGGCGAACCCATCCACACCACCCTCGATTTGTCCCTGCAGCTCTACGTCGACTCGATGTGGACCGCCGATGTCGTCTACAACGGTTCGCTCGTGGCGGTGAATCCGTTGGGCGAGATCCTGGCATTCTACTCCGCTCCCTCCTTCGATCCGAATGAATTTGTGGGCGGCATCAGCCAGACCCGATGGCGCGAGTACCAGACTGACCCGAACAAGCCCCTGCTCAACCGCGTCCTGCGCGGCCGCTATCCGCCCGCCTCGCCCTACAAGCTCGCCACCGCTGCCATGGCGCTGCGCCGGGGAGTGGTCAATCCGGATTCGTACATGCCGGAGCCATGTCGCGGCGGGATGCAGTTCGGCAGCCGCTTCTTCCGCTGCTGGAAGCCTGAGGGCCATGGGTACCAGAATCTGGTCGGGGCGGTGGCGACCAGCTGCGATGTCTATTTCTACCAGCTCGGCCTGCGCCTCGGGGTGCCCGCGCTGCTCGAGGAAGGCCATCTGCTCGGTTTCGGAGAACCGACGGGGATCGACCTTCCCCACGAGGTCAGCTCCTCATTGCCGGGTTCCACCGCGTGGTATGACCGGCAGTATGGTCCAAGGGGCTGGAGCAATGCGGTGGCCCTGAACCTTGCCATTGGTCAGGGGGAGAACGACCAGACCTTGCTGAACATGGTGCGGTTCTACCAGGGCCTGGCTGGGAACGGCACCCTGATTGCCCCGCACCTTGTCCAGCCCCGGGCGGGCGCCGTGCCCAGGGATCTCGGGCTGACCGCCGATCAGTTGATCCTGCTGCGACGGGCCATGTCGGCGGTGGTGGAATCGGGCACCGCTGCCGCGAGCGGCGGCCGGGATATCCGGATGGCGGGGAAGACGGGCACCGCGCAGAATCCCCATGGGGAAGACCACGGGTGGTTCATCGGCTACGCGCCGGCGGAAGATCCGAAGATTGTGGTCGGGGCATTCTTCGAGTTTGGACTCCATGGTTCGACCGTGGCTCCGTATGTGGCCCGGGTGATCCGCCGCTACCTCGAGTCGATCGATCCCTCGCTCCGCGGCGTCAACATTCGGCTTGAAGTGCAGGCCGATTCCGCCCCGGCGCCGCTGACGATCGTGCCCGATTCGGGCCCCCCGGTACCATGAGGCGGCTCGGCCTCGACCGGACACTGCTTTCTGTGGTGGCGGGCCTGCTGGTCTTCGGCCTGCTGATCTTGTACTCGGCAGGACAGACCGAAGTGCCAAGCTCGGCGGGCGGGGCCTGGATGCGGCAGCTGGTATGGGTCGGTGGCGGGATTGTCCTGGCCGCCCTGACGTTCCGCTCCTCCTTCCGCGTGCTGGAGTGGGCGGCGCCAGGTCTCTACCTGTTCGCTCTGGCGCTGCTGGTGGTGGTGCTCATCGTGGGCACCGGCGCCGGGACGGCCGCCGGGACCAAGAGCTGGCTGGCCATCGGCGGGGTACGGCTGGGCCAGCCGGTGGAGCTGGCCAAACTGGCGACGATCCTGTTCCTGGCGCGATACCTCTCCACCCAGCGGTCCCCGCCAGATTCTCTTCGCGACATGGTGGTACCCTGCGCCATCGTCGGCCTGCCCTTCCTGTTGGTCATGGCCCAGCCGGACCTCGGCAGTGCGATCGTGTTCATTGGGATCCTGTTCGCGATGCTGTTCTGGGTCGGCGCCCGGCCCTCGCTCCTGCTGCTCCTGGCCTCGCCGCTGATCAGCCTCCTCCTCGCCTCCCAATCGGTTTGGTGGGGGGCGTGGATGGTCCTGCTGTTCGTCCTGCTGCTGATGTGGAAGCCCTACGTGGTCGAGGGGGTGGTGATCTACCTGATCAACTCGGCGATGGGGGTGGTGGCGATCATGCTCTGGGACAAGCTCCGGCCCCACCAGCAGGCCCGCCTGGTCTCGTTCCTGAACCCCGAAGCCTACGCAGCCAATTCCGGCTACCAGGCGATCCAGTCCAAGGTGGCGATCGGCTCGGGGGGACTGTTCGGCAACGGATTCACCCAGGGTCCGCAGAAGCGGCTTGCCTTCCTGCCGGAGCAGCACACCGATTTCATTTTTTCCGTGGTGGGTGAGGAGCTGGGATTTGTCGGGGTGCTGGCGGCGCTGCTGCTCTTCTTCGGGTTGTTCCTGGCCATCATCCGGATCGCGCGGCGGGCCAGCGACCCGTTCAGCTCCCTGGTGGCGTTCGGGATCCTGGGATTCCTGTTCACCCATGTCTTTGAAAACGTCGGCATGACCATCAGCATCATGCCGATCACCGGTATTCCCCTGCCATTCTTTTCCTATGGTGGCTCCTTCCTGCTGACCTGCGCCCTGGCCCTTGGGCTCCTCTTTCGGGTGGCCTGGGACTCCAGGCTCAGCGGCTATGCTGAGATCTGACAACGACTTGCCTTTCGAGGGCTAGCGGATCCGGGGCGGTGTCGGCACATTTGGAGGCGTTGTGACCTGCGTCACGCATCTTCTCCCCGTTGCCAATGGCATTCATGGCGTGGTTTAAGAAGGAACGGAAACCGAGGCCTTCCCAGCGTGCCCGGCTGGAGATCCCTGCGGATGCGTGGGAGAAGTGTCCCTCGTGTGGCCACATGGACATCCGGGAGAAGTTCGAGAAGGCGCTCCGGGTTTGCCCCGAGTGCGGGAACCACTCGCGGTTTGCCGCCGACGACTACGTCGAGCTGCTGACCGATGGTGGCTCCTGGGGGGAGCTCTGGGCGGGGTTGCGCTCGCTCGACCCGCTCGGATTCGAGCACTATCCCGACCGGCTCGCGGCGTCGCAGCGGAAGACCGGTCGGATGGACGCAATGCTCACCGGCACCGGGCGGCTCGAGGGGATTCCCATCCATCTCGGGGTGATGGACTTCTCCTTCATGGGCGGATCAATGGGCTCGGTGGTGGGTGAGAAGATCGCCCGGCTGGCCCGTCGCTCGGTGGAGAAGCGAGTCCCCCTCATCCTGGTCTGCACCTCGGGCGGGGCCCGGATGCAGGAAGGGGTGCTCTCGCTGATGCAGATGGCCAAGACCTCGGCGGTGATCGCCCAGCTTCACCGGCAGGCCATTCCCTACATCAGCATCCTGACCGACCCCACCACCGGCGGTGTCTCCGCGTCGTTTGCCATGCAGGGCGACGTCATCCTGGCGGAGCCGGGGGCGGTGATCGGCTTTGCGGGTCAACGCGTCATCAAGCAGACCATCGGGCAGGACCTGCCGGAGGGTTTCCAGACGGCAGAATTCCTCCTCGACCATGGCCAGATCGACGAGGTGGTCCCCCGCTCCTCACTGCGCGAGACCACCGCGCGCCTGCTCCGCCACATGCAAGGACATCGCCTCGCCGCCCGGCGCGACGCCACCGTGTGATCGCAGCATGACCTACGAGGAGGCGATTGCCTTCCTCTTTCCCCGGACCACCACGATCAAGTTCGGGCTCGACACCACCGAGGCGCTGCTGGAGCGCCTGGGGCGGCCGGATCGCATCGTGCCCACCATCCATGTCGGCGGCACCAATGGCAAGGGGAGCGTGGCCACGCTGGTCGCGGAGGCGCTCCGCGCGATGGGCGCGCGCGTGGGGGTGTACACCTCCCCGCACCTGGTCTCGTTCCGCGAGCGCATCCAGGTCAACGGCGTGCCGATCAGTGAAGCGGCCGTCGCCGCGTGGACCAGCGAACTGCGGAGCACGATCCTGGAGCGTGACGCGACCTTTTTCGAGGCGGCCACGGCGCTGGCCTTTGCCGACCTGGCCGGGCGCGGCGCCGAGATCGCCGTCATCGAGGTGGGGCTCGGTGGCCGGCTCGACAGTACCAATATCGTGCGTCCGCTGGTGTCGGCGGTGACCAAGATCGAGATGGATCACATGAAGTATCTGGGCGACACCCTGGAGGCGATCGCCCGCGAAAAGGCATGGATCGCGAAACCTGGGGCCCCGTTTGTCGTAGGAGAGACGCGCCCCGAGATCCTCGCCGTGATGCGGCGCGAGGCGCAGGCGGCGGTTGCCAGCGTTGATCCGGCCGCCACGGTGGACTGGCGGATCGTGCCAGGGGATCGGGTCTGGGAGGGCCCCCTGGGTCTGGCCGGACCGCACCAGCGGCGCAACGCGGCGGTGGCGGCGGCGGTCCTGAAGGCGCTTCCCGTTCGCTGGCGCCCCGCCGCGGCCGCGGTCGCGGCGGGATTTGCGGGCGCGCGGGTGCCGGGACGGCTCGACCGGCACGGCAAGTGGCTCTTCGATGTGGCCCACAACCCTGATGGGATGCGCGCCCTGGTGGCCGCGCTCAGGGCGGCACCACCGGTGGGGCCGGTGCATGCGGTGGTCTCGATCCTTGGCGACAAGGAGTGGCCGGAGATGCTGGTTCAGCTGGACGAGGTGATTGATCGTGGCATCCTGACCGTGGCCCCCTCCGCCGACACCCGAAAGTGGGATCTCGAATGGCTTCGCCGGTGGCTGCAGGATCCGGATCGGCCCCCTGCCCGGGCAGAGTGGGCCCTGATCCCGGATTTCGACGAGGCGCTGGCCGCTGCTGAGCTTGGCGCCGGCACCATCGTGGTGACGGGATCGTTTCATACAGTCGGCGATGTCATGGTGGCTCGCGGGCTTTCTCCCATCTGATTGCGAGGACGGACATGCGAGGACACTTGGTGACAGGAATGCTGGTGGCAGTGGCGGCCTGCGCTGGCACTGGCGGCGACGGAGCCGGCGAGGCAACGGTGCGGGACAGCTCGGGTATCACCATCGTTGAGAACGCCGGTGGCGTCTGGGCACCTGGCAGTGGTTGGTCACTTGGCGCGGAGCCCATGGTGCAGCTCGGTGGCAACGCCACGGAGCCGAGCTATGACTTCAGCCAGGTCACCGGGGCGCTGATGCTCGGGAACGGCTCGATCGCAGTGGCAAACAGCTCCAGCAGCGAGATCCGCTTCTTCGATGCGGCGGGCGTCTATCAGTTCGCCAGTGGCCGGCAGGGAAGTGGTCCCGGCGAGTACGGCGCCATCACCGGCATGTTCCGGACTCCGGCCGATTCGCTGGTCGTCCTCGACATCCTGGTCCGCCGGCTGACGGTGCTCGGTCCCGACGGTGGCGTGGGGCGTTCGTTCAGCCTCGGCGGGCTCGGGGGGGCGATGGTCCCGGGTGCCGACGGGTCGATCAGCATGTCTCTTCCGGCAGGCTTGCTCGACGATGGCTCCCTGGTGGGAGTGTCCTTGGGCTTGCAGATCAATGCTGAGCGCGCCGGAAACTTCCGGGACAGCATGCCGGCAATCCGTTTCGGGCCCGATGGCGCAGTCCTCGACACTCTCGGCTGGTTCCCGGGGATCGAAATGCAGGAGATGACCTTGAACTTCGGCGGCCAGTCGATCTCCACCCCCACTGGGGTGCCCCTGGGCCGCAACACGCTGATCGTCGCCGCCGGCAGCCGGGTCTATGTGGCCACCAACGACCGGTTCGAAGTGGAGGTGCGCGAACCGGCCGGTCGACTGACCAGCCTGATCCGGGCCAACGGCGCACCGCGGGAATTGAAGCCAGACGGTGTGGCGCTCCACCGCAAGGACCAGGTTCAGCTCATGGATGCAAACCTTGGGGCCGGCTTGCCGCCCCAGCTGCGAGACCAGATGGTGGAACACCTGAACACGGTGGCCTATCCGACCACGCTGCCGTTCATTGCCAACATACTGCTCGACGACGCCGGCAACCTGTGGGTCCAGGAACAGGACCAGCCCGGGGACCGGACGCCGCGTTTTGCCGTGTTCGATGCCACGGGACGCCTGCAGGGCTGGGTGGACATGCCGGAGCGCTTCCAGCCCACCCAGATCCGGAGTGGCAAGGTGATCGGGATCTGGAGGGACCAGGACGACGTGGAGCATGTTCGGGTGTATGCGTTGAATCGGGGAAGCTGAGTGGGCGGTGGGTATCAGGTAGCAGGGATCAGGTATCGGGTGGGAGGGTTCTATGGTCGACCAGCGGTAGGGGTCGCAGCACCAGCCCTCGACCGCGGGCAGCGGACCGCAGACCTCTGACACCTGATACCCGTTGTTACCCGA
>JAWXBA010000120.1:0-21160 GCA_034439775.1 Gemmatimonadota bacterium
CCTACCCCCCCGCCAACTCCACCAGATCTTCCGGTCGCTCCAGCCAATGGTCCGGCTCAGACGACGTCAGGTGCTCGCGGTCAAATGGTCCCCAGAGCACCGCGCCGATTCTGACACCGGCAGCACGTCCCGAGTGCATGTCGTGCAGGCTGTCGCCGACGTAGATCGTGGCCTCGGCTCGGACTCCCAGGCGCTCCATGGCCAGGTGGATCGGTTCGGGATGCGGTTTCGGGTTGGCTACGTCGTCGGCGCCGATCACCACCTCCATCGCATCCTCCATCCCGATCAGCTTGAGACCGCGCCTGGCCCCGCTGTTGTTCTTGCTGGTGACCAGTCCCATGCGGGTGCCGCGCGCCTGCAGTGCCTGGATCATGCCTATCACCCCAGGATACGCTGTGACACGGCTGTCGTGATGGGCCAGGTTGTATTCGCGGTACGTCGCCACCATGGCCTCCATCGACTCGGGATCATGGGCCCACTCGGCAAACTGGACCCAGAGCGGCGTCCCGATCCCGGCCAGCCACTCAGTATCGCTGCGTGGGGCAATGCCGTGGGTGGCCAGGGTGTGGTGATAGCTGTCGATGATCAGGCGAATGGAATCGATCAGGGTGCCGTCGAGATCGAACAGCACGGTCGAGATGGATGTCATTCGCCAAATCTAGCGACCTCACCGGCTTGCTCCTCCCCGCCGCCCGCGCTTGGCTGGATCACCAGCAACGCCACCAGGCGCACCCGGGGGATCGAGAGCAGCGGTCCGGTCCTGGGCAGCGCCGCCAGATGCTCATGGAGCGTGGCATCATCCCGGGCCGCCAGACGGGCCAGCCGAATCTCCTCGCCGGCGGTCAGTCCACGCCCCAGTGCGCGGATGGCGTGGTCGAGCTGCTCCAGCAGCCGGGCATCGCGGGCTCGGGCCGCAATGCGCGCCCAGTGCCGTAGCCGCTGGAGCAGCCGGGCCGTACCAGGCGATATCACCGCTGGGTCCCACTCTCGACCGGTTGCCGCCCGGAGGGCAGCCCGGACCGGCTCCGCCAACTCTTCCACCAACCCCTGGACCAGGTGGTCACTGGGAGCCTCCGAGCCAGGTGACTGTGCCATGACGTGGAGCAACTGCAGGGCCCGGGGTTCGTCATGCCGCCACCCATGCGCCGGGCCGTGGACAAGGAGGCGTGTGGCACCACGACCGGGTGCCAGCTCGATGCGTACGCAGGCGACAGCATCGTTCCCGCCCGCCGCACCAGCTTCCACCGCGACCAGACCGCATCCCTCCTGCTCGCCGCCGATCGGCAGGAAGTGCCGTGCATCCTGTCGCAGCCTCCACCATGCAGTGGCGGACTCCCCAATCCCCAGCCGACGCGGAATCTGTCGCTTCCGGGAGATGCTGCGCTCCACGCCGAGTCGGACGGCCAGCTCCCGCGCGGGGAGCAGCCAATGCGCCTGTACCGCTCGGTGCGGCGATCCCATGCGGTGCACCCGGCCGGTCCGCTGATCGGTGCGCACCGATGTCCATGGGATGTCGTAATGCACCACCTGCTCGGCACCCTGAAGGTCCAATCCCTCCGCCGCCACGTCAGTTGTCACCAGGATGCTCGGCGTGGCCAGCCCTGCGGGTGATCGTGGTGACGAGTGCGGCGCAAACCACGCCAGCACCGCCTCGCGGGGGAGCACCGTCGCTCCAATACCTGCCCGAGTCCCGGTGCACCAGGCCACCGGCCCCGGCCCCAGATGGCGCCAGAGGTAGCCGACCGTGGCTACGCTCCCGGCAAATACCAGCGTCCGCCGGTTGCTCCCGATCAAGGCGCGAAGGGCAGCCACCTTCCGATCCGGCTTCTCGGCCCAGCGCGCCACCACGGCGCGAATTCTGGTCAACGATTCACGATCGTCGAGCACCAGGTCGCCGGTGCTCTCCCCGGCGGGAAGCAATTCCCAGAGCACCAGTTGTGACGGATCGGCCGCGATGAATCGTCGCAACGCCTCGCGGCCCAGCTGCTGGCCGGAACGAGCAGCATCCTCGGCATGATCCAGCAGTGCCTGGTATCGGAGCAGTGCGGCGGAAAGTGCGGCGGGGCTTGAGGCGGCCGCACCCCACAAGCTGGTCCGCACCAGCGCCGCCACTCCCGGATCGGTGGAGAGCCCCAGGCGATCGAGTTCGCGGAGGACTTCGGACAATCGCGGGTCCGGCCGGAGTCGCGTCGAAGTTTGCCGCAGATCGGGACGGCCGGTGCCGGCCACAAACCCTGAGACCACCACCTCTGCAAGCGCCTCCAGTCCGGCACTGGCGGAAGTCAGGCGGCGCAATGACGGCAACCCAGCGGGCGAAAGTGCATCGTCGCGGAGGCAGAGCCGCAGCTGGTGCCCAAGATCGGCGGCATCATTGACGACCGGGGTGGCGGTCACCAGCAGGCAGCGGGATCCGGTGAGCCAGGGAGCCAGGGTGCGGTACCGTCGTGTGGTGGGCTCTCGGTACCAGTGAGACTCATCGATGATCACCACACCGGCAGTGACAGCCGGCAGGCGGCCCCGGGAAATCGTTTCATGCGAGTGGATCAGCGCCTTGACCCCGAGCTGGGTGGCCGTCGCCTCCCACTGACCTACCACCGCCGCCGGCGCCAGGACGACCAGCGGCTCCGCGCCGAGCGCCTGCGTGGCGGCCAATGCGATCCAGGTCTTGCCGGTACCGACCGCCTCTGCCAACACCCCCCCACCGTACTGCCGCAGCACGGCGAGAGCCCGACGAAATGCCGGGACCTGCTCCTCCCTGAGCCACGGGGGCGGCACGTCATCCGCCATGATGGGCCTGAGGGCGCGCGCCATCGCCGCCAGGACTGCGGGCGCGGGCGTCGGGGGGATCCCGCCCAGAATTGGTTCCAGTGGGTCGGGGAGTCGGCGAAGCGACTCAGCTACCAGCACCGGATCGTGCGCCCAGGTGGCCAGCCAGCGCTCGGCGATGGGCCGGCCCCAGCGAGAGGTGACGCGCCGCAACATCATCGAGATCCTCCTGATGGAGCCGTCCGGACGCTCCCTCTCCGGCCAGGGCAGCCAGGTCGGGATCGAGCAGGACGGTTGGGGGAAGGGGAAGCCCGCCAACGACGCGAGCGTTGAACCGCGCATAACCATTGGCAGCGGGATCTGCGCCGGCACGTGCCAGTGCGCGGATCCAGGAACTGTTGAGCCAGGCGGCAACTCGCGCCGCTGTCGCGGTTGCGCGGAGCGTCAAGAGGTAGCAGCTGTTGAGTGGAAGGAGCTCCCGGCTGTGCGGTCCGCTCAGCGTCACCGCCTCGAGCTGCCGGGCCAGGTCTGCCCAGACCACCCGATGCTCTGCCGAGGCGGGACCGGTGCGGAAGACGGTCCAGAGCGGACCACCACTGAAGTCGCGTCGGGCGCTCAACTCGTGGCGATGCCGGTCAATCCACGCCTTGGCGCGTGGAGGCAGGGAAGGGAGTGGATCGCCATTGGAGGCGTGGGTCCAGAGCAGGCGATGGCGCGGATTGGCCCGAAACGCCGAGATGTCCCGCCCCCGGACTGCCCAGCGCAACAGCTCCGGCTCAATCTCGGCGTCGGGGTCGAGGAACACCCGGTTGCAGCCGGTCTTGATGCCGAGCTGGCAGCGCGCGGTCGCCTCGATCGGCGGAAAGTCACCGCGCACATGGGCCAGCGCGTCGCGCACGGGGTCGGAAGCGAGAATCCACGGTCCACCGCCGAGGCGTGACTGTGGTACTCGAGGTCCCGTGCCCAGTCCGGCACGGACCTGGTGGCCGGTGGTCGGCGCCTGCTTCCGGTACACCAGCACCATGGGATAGACCGTCGCGTCGAAGGCGCGGTCGTTCATGGCGGACACGTCGGCCACCGCATGAAGGGTGGTCCGCGCCGCCAGCTCGGCTCGAGCCGAGGTGGCGTACTCGGCGGTGGCCAGCTTGGCTGGGACGAGCATTGCCACCGCACCACCAGGTGAAACCAGTTCGGTGGCGCGTTCCAGGAACGCCACTGAGAGATCTGCGTTGTGAGGGTAGCCCCCGCGCCCGCGCTGTCCACCTCGCCACCAGCGGTACCGGGCACCCAGAGCCTGGCGTTGCTCCGGCGCCAGTCGTTCGGCACGGACCCAGGGGGGATTGCCAACGACGAGGTCGAACCCACCGTTCGCCGCAAACACGTCCGCGAAATGGCTCTGGTAGTGGAACCATGGAATCTGCTCCTCGCGCGCGGCCCGACGGAGCAGGGTGCGGAACCGTGCCCGGGATCGGCGCAGTTCGGCCAGCTCGCCACGCGATTCTCGCGTCATGCCGGCGGGGTGGCCAAAGAGCGTCGGCGAGCGGGCGGCGGCAATCAGATCCGCGATCTGGTGACCCGCTGCCTGCTCGGCCTGCCGTAGCCCAGCCACGAACGCCTCATGCTCGGCCCGCCTGAGCGATCGAATCAGGGCGTGCTTGGCGGTGCCGGTGGCGGTGGCCAGCCCCCGACGAAGGGCGCCCAGCTTGGCGGCAGGGTGGGGAGGACCAGCCATGCCGAGTCCAGGGATGTCGGTCAGGCTGTCGCCCTGCCGGAGCAGGGCATCCAGGTTTGGCAGCGGCGCCACCGACTCAGGGGTCTGGCCGGGGTCTGCGGCGATCACCTCCAGCCAGAGCCGCAGTTCGGCCAGCCGTACGGCGTTGGCGTTCTGGTCCACCCCAAAGAGGTTGTGACCGATCACCTCTCGCTTGCGGGCGGCCAGGGTGGCAGGGTGTCCGCGCCACGGTGCCGAGAGGAGGTCGAGCGCGCCCAGCAGGAATGCGCCGGACCCCACCGCCGGATCCAGAACCATCGCGCGCTCCAGCACGATGCGGGCGCCGGGGTTCGGGTCGTCCAGCAGGCGTTCGGCGTGGGAGGCCCCCACCCGCAGGCGGCTGCACAGCAGGGCCGTGAATCCCTCGCGAAGGACCGAGCGGACCAGAGTGGCCGGGGTGTAGTAGGTGCCGCTGCCAAGTCGGAGTTCTGGATCCATGACGCCCTCGAACACCTGTCCCAGCATGTCCGGGGCAATGCCTGCCCCACCATCAGCCCGGGTCACGAAGTGGAATCGTTCAAACAGGTCGTCGAATGCCTCCAGCCAGGCACCGCTGGGCAGATCCACCCGCCACCGTCGTTCCAGGGGATGCGGTTCAAACAACCCGCCGTTCAGGAAGGGAATCCGGCCCAGGCGCGCCACAGCGCGGGAACGATCCGGAATGGGCCGGTTCAAGGTGCCGAAGAACAGCGGCCGCAACAGGTCGCGGTGAATCGAACCGCCGTGTGCCACGCAGCGCTCCACCTCCTCGCGGAGGAATCGGTCGCGACCGTCCAGCCACCCCTTGGCCTGCACGAAATACAACACCAGGATGCGGGTCAGTTGGAGCAACCCCAACGCATGGCGGGCATCAGGAGGGATCTCTGGCGGGAGCGTTGTCCGGAGCCGGATCAGGGTGCGCCGAAACTCAGCAAAGAACCGCTTGCCCGCCTCCTCGCCGGCCAGTGCATCGGCCACGCGGGCCGCCGTAGCCAAGGCGGGATCGGCGGCTTCCGGGCGGAGGCGAGCCAGCACGCCGAGGTCCACGGGCGATGGTTGGTCCAGCCCCAGTTTGTGGACGGGGTCGCCGTGGAAGCCAATCGAGAATTCGAGGGTTCTCGCGGCGGGATCAAACGCCACCACCCCAGCCACCCGGCCGCCGCGGGCCAACCGGCCGGCGCGGCTGGCGGTCCGCTCGTCTCCCGGGTGGCGCTCCCAGGCGGTCCAGATGAACTCGCCGCAGCGCGCCACCAGGGCACCATCGGGCAGCTCTCGCCAAAGCGGCTCGTAGCCGAGCGCGGCAAAGAGGCGCGGCAGGTCGTGCAGCGCATGGACGTCGCCAAGCGGAAGGGGATGTGACATGCGGTGGTGCTCCCGATGGTTGGGAACACCACGCTACGTCATTGGTGTGGGCGAGCGGTAACCGAAATCGTGCGGAACTGGGTTGTTTGAACGGGGAAGGGTGGGGACGTGCTGGGTTCACTCACGGCAGTGAACCCGGACGAGGTTGTGACCCGCCTCAGACCCGCAGGGCGAGTTTGCCGAGCTCTCCTTCGAAGGCCTCCAGCTGGCGGCCGACCTCGTCGGGGTCGACTTCCATGCCGTTCGGGGCGGAATCCTCGCTGGTCAGGAGGGTGGCCGCGAGGGCGTCAGTGTAGCCCACCACCGCCATGGCGACGCCGGTGTCCACCAGGCTATTGAGCCGAAGGAAGAGCGCCATCCCCTGCCGGGGACGCATCGCCGCCAGCACCGGCGCCAGGTGCCGGATCAGGAGCTCACGAAGGTACTGCATCTCCTCGACGATCTCCCCCGCGGCCAGCCCACGGGCGGCCCCGATTCGACCATAGTGCTCCGTCACCCGCCGCCACACCGGCCGGACCTCCCGGCGGAGCGGACCGATAAGGCCGCCCAGGGTGTCCACCAGCAATCCCAGCTCGCGTTCGATGACTACCCGGGGGATGATCTTGGATGAAGTAATCCGGTCGCCCAGCCAGTCCGCCCAGCGATTGACCATCGAGTCGCGGGAAGCGGCGATGGCCCGAGCGGCGGCAACAAGGGTTGGCTGGGAGGCGCGCAGGTCAGGCTCCGGGATGGTGGGGGGAGCGAGAA
The DNA here is from genome assembly GCA_034439775.1 of Gemmatimonadota bacterium. Taxonomy (GTDB): domain Bacteria; phylum Gemmatimonadota; class Gemmatimonadetes; order Gemmatimonadales; family GWC2-71-9; genus JAWXBA01. The sequence goes on from JAWXBA010000120.1 coordinate 6,626, forward strand.
TCATACTCTCGCTGCACCGCAGGTCAATCGGTGATCCGTGTCACAATTTTGCTGTGATGTGCTATCCTCAATAGTGACAATACCTTCTGGGGTTTTGACATCTTTCTGGTACATTTAAGCCTACATGGCCACCCCTACCGCGACAGTTGCAACGCTCCCCGGTGCGCTTGGGGAGATCCTCCTCGATATCCGGACCGGCGATCGCCGCTCCGACCGACCCGCCGTCCTGATTCTTCCCGGCTTCAAGGGGTTCAAGGACTTCGGCCCCTTCCCCTCTCTCGGCGAACGCCTGGCGCGGGCCGGATTCACCTCGGTGGCCATCAGTGTCAGTGGCTGCGGAGTCGATCGAGACGGCGAGTTCACCCTTCTGAATCGATTTGCTCGCAACACGATTTCGGCAGAGCTGGCCGACCTGCACACCGTCCTTGGCGCCCTTGATGCCGGCCAGCTCGGCGTACCGCGACCCACCTCCATCGGCTTGGTGGGACACTCGAGAGGTGGAGGAGTGGGGCTGATCATGGCAGGCCAGGCTCCCCGTATATCGGCGCTCGCGACCTGGGCTGCGGTGGGTCGGATGGACCGCTGGACTCCGGAGCAGGTGGCCGACTGGCGTCGGGCGGGTGTCACCATGGTCGTGAACTCCCGGACCGGCCAGGAGTTGCCGCTCCATACCGATCTGCTGGACGATGCGGAACTGCATGCCGATGCGTTCAACCTCGCCGCCATCGCCGCCCGACTCAATACTCCGTGGCTGCTGGCCCACGGCACCGTCGATGAGACGGTTCCGGTAACCGAGGGAGAAGCGTTGGCCGCGGCCTCAGGGGGGCGCGCCGAGACATTGTGGCTCGAAGGCGCGTTGCACGGCTTTGGCGGTGTCCACCCCTTTGCGGGAATGAATCGCCACCTGACTCGGCTGTTCGATGCCACGGTGGCCCACTTTTCCAGACACCTCAGATGAGTGTCATCCCGCTCCTCGAAGAGGCGTTGCATCAGCGGGCTCCGCGCACCGTGGCCGACCCCACCCGTTTCGAGGCCGGGGTGGCCGTCGTCCTGATCCCTGAGAATGATCAGCTCCTCCTCATTCGACGGGCCGAACATCCGCGGGATCCCTGGAGCGGTCAGATGGGCCTTCCAGGCGGGCGGCGGGATCCTGAGGATCAGGACCTGCTGGCCACCGCGATCCGGGAAACCCGCGAGGAAGTGGGGCTCGATCTTTCCCAAGCTCGGCTGCTCGGCGCCCTCGACGATCAGGCGCCGAGCACGCCAGTGCTGCCGCCGATCATCGTCCGGCCGCACGTCTTCCTGCTTCCGAGTGACCCGGGCGAGCTCCGACTTTCCGCCGAGGTGCAGTACGTCCGCTGGGCATCGCTGGGCGAGTTGCGCCGGCCCGAGGTGCTCAGACCGTACAGCTTCGACTACGGAGGGAGTCGGATCACCCGGCCCGGGTATCACCTCGGACCGGATGTCGTGTGGGGAATGACCGAACGGATCCTGACACCGCTGCTGGGGCTGCTGACTTCTAGATAGGCCGCCCGCCCAATCAAGCTGAACGGACGGGGGCGTTTTTACCTGCTTGCATTTTGGATGTCGTTTGCCCCGGCACTCGGTGCGTACCTCGTGGCATCTTCTCATGCGGGAGCCAAATTTTCGCACTGGAGGCCGCACTGGCCTACCGCGGTCCCCACTGCAGCTGTTCCTCAATCGAACGAGGGTTTCAACGTGTCAATTATCCGCGGGCACGCGCGTTCCTGCAAGCACCGGGGGTGGAGTGCTCTTGCGGGTGCGCTCTGCCGCCCGTATTCTAGCAACTGCGGCGGATCGAGCGTGCCGGTGAGCCAATCGCTGCCGACGCGGGAGGACCAGGCGCCGGGGGTTGATGCGGGCGCGCAACGGTCCGCGCTCCCAGCGGGGGGGCGCTTGCAACAACCAGGCGGAGTCCAGTTGGCTTGCCGGACCCCGGTTTCCTGAGTTAAGACGTTGTCAACATTGAAGATGTGTGGTCCGACATGGCTCGGCCAGCGATTGGCACAAACGGTGCTGTTCCGGTGCAGGAACACCTGCTATTTCCTGAGGTCGGATGATGGTCTCACCCCGCGGTCCCGACGAAAGTGGAATCCGTATGCGCGCTCGCACCGTTGTTGGTTTGCTCAGCCTGTTCGCCCTGGCCACTGCAGCACCTGCTGCCGCCCAGGTTTCGGGGCCGAAGTCCCTCCACTTTGTCGGTGGCAGCGGGGTCGGCTTCAATGGCTGGCAGGTCGGCACCTATCAGGGCACCCTCGACGGGACGCCGCTCTCCATCTGGTGCACCGACTTCTTCAATCACTCAGCCAACGCGACCGTCTGGCAGAGCGGGCTGGGGGGCAGCACCCCTGACCTCAGCAAGACCCGTTTCGGCACGTTGAGCGGCCAGCCTGAACTCTACCGGCGCGCCGCGGCCTTGACGACGCTCTTCGGCAGCCAGCCGACCACGGAGTGGGGCTACATCCACTACGCCATCTGGCAGCTGATGTCTGATCCGATTCCCCATACCGGCGTAAGCGCGGGCGCACAGGTTCAGATCGATTCGTGGGTCTCCTGGTCGCTGGTCAACTACACCACCTTCGACTACAGCAACATGTACGTGCTGACCGACGTGAGGGTGACGGGCCAGCCCGGCTGCCAGGGCGTCGTGAACCAGGCTTCGTGCGGGGCCCAGGAGTACCTGACCGGGTACCTGACCGAAATTCCCCAGACGGTTACGCCGGAGCCGGCGGTCATCGGCCTGATGGCATTCGGTCTGGTGGGGCTCTCCGGGGTGAACGCGGTGCGACGGCGCCGGAAGCAGTTGTAGGATCGGCGGCCCGGTGCACTCCCTTCGACGCATTGCACCGGGCGCCTATTTCGTCGCCGCGCTGCTCTTCCTGATTACCACGGTCGATTATCTCGGCAACGCCTGGCCCTTCCTGCCAGGCGACATCAGTTGGCGATACGGTGTGGTCGGGATGGTCTCCACCTACCTGCTTTCTCCCCTGCTCGGTTGCCTGATCGCCAGCGCCACAGCGGCGTGGCTCCCGCAGCCCCGGGTTTCCCGGGTGCTGGGAGTTGTCTGTTGGGTCGTGGCAGGGGTGCTCCTGACTGCGCTTGGGGGCTTCGTTCTTGACAGTCTCCAGGTGCGCAGTGCCGCCGCACCCGACGCGCGATGGGTTACCACCACAAGTTTCCTGCTGGCCTCGGCCAAGATCTTCCTGTCGGTGCTGGCTCTTCTGACCCTCGGAGTCGGCAACCTGCGCGCGGCGTCCGCCGCCGCCGGCGAGTCGCGCTCCCGCAAGTCCAATCCCGCCCGCCCCATCGTCGGCCAGTCCTAGGTAGTCTCGAGTATTCGCGGCGGGCGCGACCGCCAAGGATACTCTTTCGGCGCTGGGCCCGGTCACGGTCTGCCCGTAATTGACATTTCGTATGTACTAATTTATGTTCTAGTTCGTCCCATAAGATCAGGTCCTATGCCCGAAATCGCTCTGGCTGTGCCGAACCCCCTCACCGCACTGGCCCTGTTTGCTGGGGCAGCGGTCGTGCTTGCCCTTCTCGCCTGGCCCGGGTGGGGCCTGATTGCCCGGCTCCGCAGGGCCGGCGATTTGTCCGAACGGGTGCGGTTGGAAGACGGCCTCAAGCACCTCTACACCCTGGAAGCCGCCGCCATGCCCTCCTCGGTCGACAGCCTGGCCGGCGCACTCGGTGCCAGCCGGAGCCGGGCCGTTTCCATTGTTCGCCGGCTCGAGGAAACCGATCTGATCCGGCTCGAAACCGACAACATCGTCCTGACCGACGAGGGCCGGGCCTACGCTCTCCGCATCGTGCGCACCCACCGGCTCTGGGAGCGCTACCTGGCCGATCGCACCGGCACCGCGCCGCTGGAATGGCACGCCCAGGCCGAGCGGCTGGAGCACGGACTTTCGGAAGACCAGGTCGAGAACCTCGCGGCCAGCATGGGGTATCCGCTGTACGACCCGCACGGCGATCCGATCCCCACCGCCGCCGGGGTGCTGCCCCCGGCCCGCGGGATCTCGCTCACCGCGCTGGAGGTGGGACAGTCGGCCCGCGTCATCCATGTCGAAGACGAGCCCGAGGAGCTCTACCGGACCATCCGGCGGGCTGGGATCCACCCCGGGACGCTGCTGCGACTCGAGGCGCTCGAGCCCACCCGGGTTCACCTGACAGTCGAAGGCCAACCGCATGTTCTCGAACCCCTGGCCGCGCGCAACCTGACCGTGGAACGGGTGCCGGCGTCTGCGGCCGAGATGGGGGTGGCACGGCTGGATTCGCTGCATCCCGGTGAGGAAGGGGTCGTGGTGCGTCTGGCTGGGGCGGTGCAGGGCGCCCAGCGTCGCAGGCTCCTCGACCTCGGTGTCGTGCCTGGCACGGTGATTCGCGTCGAACTCTCCAGCGCCTCCGGTGATCCAATGGCCTACCGGATTCGCGGCGCCGTGATTGCCCTCAGGCGCGCCCAGGCCGATGACATCCTCATCCGCCGCCAGGCGCACACGGAGGCGGCATGATTGCCTCACCTCCGGCCGCCAATTGCCGCGGCTGCGGCAGCCGTGAAGAGAGCCTGGTCCAGCTTGGCGTGGCGCCAGGGAATTGGGATATCCTGGTGGCGCTGGCCGGCAATCCGAATACCGGCAAGAGCACGGTGTTCAATGCCCTGACCGGACTCCGGCAGCATACCGGCAACTGGCCCGGCAAGACCGTCACCCGGGCGGAAGGGACCTTCAAGCACGATGGCCACACGGTCAAGGTCGTCGACCTGCCGGGCACCTACTCGCTGCAGGCCGGCAGCACCGACGAGGAAGTGGCCCGCGACTTCCTGCTCTTTGGCCAGCCCGACGTCACCGTCATCGTCGTGGACGCCACCCGGCTGGAGCGGAACCTCAACCTGACCCTGCAGGTGCTGGAGGTGACCGACCGGGTGGTGGTGCTGCTCAACCTGATGGACGAGGCCCGCCGGCACGGTATCGGTGTCGATCCCAAGGCGCTGGAGCGGGAACTGGGTGTGCCCGTCATCCCGGCCGCCGCCCGCCAGGGCACCGGGGTACCCGAGTTGCGCAAGGCGATCGTTGCGGTCGCCACCGGTGCCATCCAACCCCGTCCGCGTCGCATGTCGGAGCATCCCCCGGAAGTGGAGCAAGCCATCGGCGAGGTTCTGCCAGCGATTGCCGCAGCGTATCCTGGCCTGCCGAACGCCCGCTGGGTGGCGCTCCGCCTCCTCAACGCCGATGACCGGGTGCTTCAAGCCGTGAGGTCCGGGGAGCTGGCGGCGCTGGTTCCCACCGGTGCCGAAGCTCCGACCGCTGCCGTCTGGGCGACCGCCGGGGTCGACAGTGGCGAGGGATCCCCAGTCGCCACCCTCCTGGACGCCCTGGTCGATTCCCGATGGCGCCTGTCCCCCGACTTCCACGACCAGCTGACCGCCGGTGCCTTCGCCGAGGCCGAGCGGATCACGGCCGCAGTGCAGGTGACCGGACTCCGACGGGTGCGGGTGGACCTCGACAAACAGCTCGACCGGCTGCTCACCAGCCGGTGGACCGGCTTTCCGCTGATGATCCTGCTGCTGGCACTGGTCTTCTGGATTACCATCGCGGGTGCCAACGTGCCGTCGGCAATGCTCGCAACGCTGCTGATCGACAACTTCCACCCCGTGCTCCAGGGCTTTGGCGCCACGCTCGGCATGCCGCAGTGGCTCAACGGCCTGCTCTTCGATGGGATGTACCTGGCCACCGCCTGGGTCATTGCCGTGATGCTGCCGCCGATGGCGATCTTCTTTCCGCTCTTTACGCTGCTGGAGGATTTCGGCTACCTGCCCCGGGTGGCGTTCAACATGGATCGGATGTTTCAGCGGGTCGGTGCGCACGGCAAGCAGGCGCTGACGATGTGCATGGGCTTCGGCTGCAATGCGGCGGGCGTGGTGGCCACCCGGGTCATCGACTCCCCGCGCGAGCGCCTGGTGGCGATCATCACCAACAACTTCTCGCTCTGCAACGGCCGCTGGCCCACCCAGATCCTGATCGCCAGCATTTTCCTCGGCACCCTGGTCCCGGCCCATCTGGCCGGAATCGTGTCAGCCGCGGCGGTTGTCGGCATCGCCTTGCTCGGCGTGCTCTTCATGCTCGGTGTGTCGTGGGTGCTCACCCGTACTGTGCTCAAGGGGGAGGCCACCACCTTCTCGCTGGAGCTGCCGCCGTACCGGCCTCCCCGGTTTTGGCAGACGATGTACACCTCGTTGATCGACCGGACGCTGATCGTGCTGTGGCGGGCGGTGGTCTTTGCCCTGCCGGCTGGCGCGGTCATCTGGCTGATCTCGAACATTCAGGTCGGCGGCTCCAGCATCGCGGCGCATGCGGTGGAGTGGCTCAACCCGCTGGGAATCCTGATCGGGCTCAATGGGGTAATCCTGCTGGCCTATGTGGTGGCGATCCCGGCCAACGAAATCGTCATCCCGACGATTCTGATGCTGACAGTGCTGGTGGGTGGCGTGGCGGGGGTCGGTCCCGGCGACGGAGTGATGTTCGAGCTCGATTCCGTTCCCGCGATCGGGACGTTGCTGCGCGAGCATGGCTGGACCACGCTGGTGGGCGTCAACCTGATGCTCTTCAGCCTGCTGCACAATCCGTGCTCCACGACCATCTATACGATCTACAAGGAAACCCGCAGTGTCCGCTGGACCAGCGTCGCCACTCTCATGCCGGTGGCGCTTGGCCTGGTCGTCTGTTTCCTGGTGGCGCAGGTCTGGCGCCTGCTTGGCGCATAGGGAGGAAGCCATGATGACTCGCCATCCCGCCACCGAGCCACTGACCCACTCGGCCGAGGACTACCTCAAGGCAATCTACACCCTCTCCGGGGACGCCCCGGCATCAACTTCGCAGATCGCCAATCGCCTCGAGCTCGCGCCGGCGTCGGTCAGCGGCATGATTCGCCGGCTCTCGGATCAGGGACTCCTGGACCACGAGCCGTACCGTGGTGTCCTCCTGACCGACGCCGGTCGGGTGGTGGCGCTCCGGATGGTGCGCCGACACCGCCTGATCGAGGCGTACCTGGTGGAGTTCCTGGGGTATGGATGGGAGGATGTGCACGCCGAGGCAGAGCGTCTCGAGCATGCGGTGTCGGAAACCCTGATCGAGCGGATGGCCGCTGCACTCGGTCATCCGAGCGTGGATCCCCATGGCGACCCGATTCCCGGTCCCGACGGGGCCATCGACGAGCCCGACTACGTCCCGCTGGCGCTGCTTGAGCCGGGAGAGGTGGCAGAGCTCCGGCGGGTCGGCACCAATCACGCCGGGCGGCTCCGCTACATCGCGGAGCTGGGCCTCCTGCCGGGGGTCCCGGTGACGGTGGTGGCGCGACAACCGTTCGAGGGTCCGGTCACGATCCGCGTCAACGATACCAAACAGGTCGTGGCCCACGACCTCGCCCTCCTGCTCCTTTGTGTCAGGGATGCCAATGACTAGATCCATCCTGCCCGCGATCCTGCTGATGGTGCTCGGATCGGCGGGGCCGCTCTCCGCCCTCCAGGCGGCCCCGATCCAGGACAACAGCTTCCTGATAGAAGAGGCCTACAATCAGGAGGCGGGGATCGTCCAGCACATCTCCCTCTTCCAGCGGGCCCGGCACGGGAATGGCTGGGCCTACGGCTTCACCCAGGAGTGGCCGTTTCCGAATCAGCGCCACCAGCTCGGGTTCACTCTTCCCGTCGTGCGGGCCGACCAGCCCGGCATGGCGACCGCCACAGGGATTGGCGACGTGCTGATCAACTATCGATATCAGGCCGTTGGTGGTGCGGGCTCCGCCGTCTGGCTCGCGCCACGGGCCTCCCTGGTCTTGCCAAGCGGGTCCTGGCGTTCGGGCCGGGGGGATGGCTCGCTGGGGTTGCAACTGGCCCTGCCGACCAGTTTCGATCTCCTGCCCACCCTGGCCGCCCACGCCAGCGCGAACCTGTCATTGCATCGGCGAGCCCGGAACCTTTCCGGCGATCACGCCGCTGTCGCCAGCTTGAGTGGTGGGGCCAGCCTGGTCTGGTTACCCAGGCCCGGCTTGAATTTCCTGACAGAAGTTGTGATCGAGGATGGGTCCGAGGTTGTGGGCAGCGGAGTGGTCGCCCGCCGAGGGGCTGTGTTTCTCGCTCCCGGGGTGCGCTGGGCCCACAACCTCAGGAACGGGATGCAGATCGTTCCCGGGGTGGCCTATGCCGTGGGGCTTGGCCACGCTCGGGACGATTCAGCGCTGCTGGTGTATCTCAGCGTGGAGCACAGCTTCAGGCGGTAGTCGCGCGGCTTACCAGCTGATCTTCATTCCGCCATTCACCACCCGTCCCTCGAGCGGGGCCCAGGCGTCGGTGGTCCAGCGGCCGCCGGCGCCAGGGGTTGGCCGCACCAGGGGGTCGGTGGCGGTCTGACGCACGTCGGTCAGATTCTCGAAATTGATGAACAGCCGCGCCCAGCCCACCTGCCGCTCGATCAAGGCGCCGAGGATGGTGTAGGTCGGACTCTCGCCGCGGTAGGGGTTGTCCTCAAGCGCCTGTCGGCCGGTGTAATAGAGTTCCACCCCGATCCGTCCCGTTCCCTCCCACTCATACATCCCCACCACGCCCAGCGCATGGCGGGCGTTGAGCGGCACTTCCCGCCGTGCCACCGGTGAATCCGGGTCCAGTTCGGTCCCGCGCAGGTAGGTGTAGCTCGCGGTCAGGTGGATGCCCTCGGCGTGCATCCGGCCCAGCAACTCGCCTCCCCAGGTCCGGGTCGGGCCCGCCTGGTTTCGGAGCACCTGCTCATCGCCATCCACCGTGCTCAGGTCCACCACCGCCACCGGGTGCCGAATGCGCGAGCCGAAAACCGTCCCGTTGAACTCAAAAACGCCGACCTTGAACCCCAAGTCCACCATCCCACCCACGACTCGCTCGGCCACCAGCGGCTCAGGTCGGACCACGCCGGAGAGGCCGGTCACCTCGGTTGCTTCGACCAGCGGGGTCGGGCCGAAATACCCCGCGCCGCCTGAAGTGCGGACCGTCCAGCCCTCTCTTGGCCGGAGCAGGACCGACAGTCGTGGGCTGACAAAGGTGCCGTAGACATTGTGATGGTCCAATCGGGCACTCGCGGCCAGCGCCAGCGCCGGGGTGGGATCGAACTCCAGCTGGGCAAAGGCGGCGGGGACGCTGTAGTCGTAGTCGAATCGAGGCGCGGCATTCGAGCGGTACTGATCCGCTTGCCAGGCCGCCCCGACCACCCAGGTTGCCAGACCGGTTGTGTGCACCACCGCCGCTTCCAGGAAGCCGGTCAGGTGACGATCGGATTCCAGGGCGGGGCCATAGCCATGGTCGTGCCGCTGCGACAGTCCCGAAGCCCTCACCGCCAGGAAGCTGCGTTCGCCAAACGCCATTCGCCCGACCAGCCCGGCATCGTAGCGGTGGGTGGCTGTCTCTTCCCGCCAGGGGCGACCGTCAGGTGCCAGGCGCCCGGCCATCGTTCCTCCCTCGCGTTCCTCGATGGTGGCCCCCGCCGTGGCAAAGAACGACCCGCCGCGACCGTCCTCGTAGTACACCCGTGGCCGCACCACGCCGCGGCGATATCCTGGCACATCGGTCCAGCCGTCGGCATCGCGGTCGTTCCGGTCCTGTCGGTGCCACCCCCCGAATACCGACCACCCCCATTCGGGCGACGCAATGCCGGAGATCCAGGTGGCGGCATCGGTTCCGCCGAGCGAGGTGACATTCAGGAGCGCCTCGCGCTGGCCGGTCGGGCGGCGGGAGAGCAGGTTGATGACTCCCCCCAGCGCCGCGCTGCCATGGAATGCCGACGCGGCTCCCTTGAGCACCTCGACCTGTCCCAGGTCCATCGGCGGGATCTGCAGCAGGCCGGGCCCGCTGGCCTGATCGCCGCTCAGCGGCAGGCCGTCACTCAGCAGCAGGGTGTACCGGCCCCGGAGACCCTGCACCCGGATGTTGGCCCCGCCCAGCGACGGTGAGGTGTTCTGGATCCGCAGTCCCCCCGTTTCGTTGAGCATCATGGCAATGTCACCGGGGGTCATCAGGACCTTCTCGTCAATCTCCTCCTGCCCCAGGACCTCGATCCGAAGCGGCTGGTCCTCGACCCGTCGGTTGGATCGCGTCACGTTCACCACCAGCTCCTCCAGCTCCACCTCCCCCTGACCCAACTCCAGGACGATCGTAGTGTCGGCACCGGCGGCCAGCGCGAGCATCGCGGAATCCGGACGAAACCCGATGCGAGAGGCCCGAATGGTGATGCGCCCCGCTGCCACCCGCAGCATCGCGCGGCCAGCCTGGTCGGTCAAGGCGCGGCGCGTCCCCGCCTGGATCCGGGCGTCCGCCAGCGGGACCCCCTCGGCCTGGACCATGACCCGGATGGTGGCCGAGTCAGGCAGCTGAGCTGCAACCACCGGCGCGGCGAGGAGGGGGGCCAGCAGGGCGAGAGAGAGCGGCATGCCGCGAATCGTCGTCATGGTTGTTCCCGTATCACCGTATGGAGGGCCGCCAGGCGTCGGTCCCGTTCCTCCCGCAGCTCCGGAAGGTCGGTGGCATATCCCTGCTCAATTGCTTTCGTCAGGCGCTGCTGTTCCTCGGCGCTGAGACTGGTTCGGGTGCTGAGGTCCTGCCACCAGCGCTGATAGGTCTCCATCTGGCCGTTGAGGTACATCCCAAGGTCCCGTTCCCCGGCGGCCAGCAGTTGCCGCTGGTGGGGGCCAACCGCCGCCCAGGCCAGCGCCGGTCCCGCCGACACTATTCGATCGATCCCTTCCACGGACACGACACCCTCGAGGACCAGGTCGATGCATTCGCGCCAGACCGCGGCCGCGATCCGCCCGCTCACGTTTCCCGGGACCTCGGCTTGGAGCACAACGGGCATCTGGCCCAGTCGCTGCATCCAGAACCGGAGGTCGGCCACGCAGCTCGGGTCGGTCAGGGGGCCTGGCACCACCTCCACCACCGGCATGTATTCCAGCGGGGACCACGGGTTGACGATCAGCAGCCGCTCGGGCCGGCGCAGCCGGGCACAGAGGGCACTGGCGTGATACCGGAGGCTGGAGCTGGTGATGATGGCGGCGAGTCGCGCCACCTGCTCCACCTGCTCCAGCAGCCGCTGCCGCTGGGCAAGGTCTTCCGGACCGGATTCAATGATCCAGTCGGCGTCCGTTACGGTCTGCAGCAGGCTGCGACCGTTGGTGAACGACTCCAGGCCGACCTCCACTGCTTCCTCGGAGGCCATGCCACGGCGAACCATCTGCCGAACCCGCAAGGTGACCTCGTCGTGCGCCGCCTCTGCGATCGCCGCCGAGGCATCAAACAGGGTCACCTGCCAACCTCGCGACGCGGCCAGGGTGGCCCAGCCGCGGCCGATGCCGCCGGCGCCGATGACCGCCACCAGCGGCTTGGCCGTTCCTGTCATGGATGCGCTCCGAGGGGCGTTTGGGTAGGGGTGGGCCTGTGGAGCGGAAATGTAGCGGCAGCGGTGTGGCCCGGTCGCGGCTCAATCCTGCAGTGAGTGCGCCAGGCGGTGCATCTGGACGGTGTGGCGCTCCACGTGGCGTGCCTGGGAAAAAAGCCATTGGCGCAGCGTCAGCGCCCCGAAGGCCGGGTGTTCCCAGCCGTGGGTCTCCGAGTCCACAGTGGAACTGCGCATGAAATCGAGCACCCGCTGACGATTGCCCCGAAAGCTCTGGGCGAGCTCCGCAGGGGTGGCCCACCGACCCCTGGGCTGGGTCGACTCAGGCGCCGGCCGTCCGGCAGGATCCGCCATTCGGCGCTCGATCAGTTCGTCCTTGCCGGCACACTCTGCCAGGAGTTCGGCGGTGGCCGGGGCGGTCACCATCCGCTCCAGGATCAGCTTCCGGACCTGGGCTTCCACGATGGCGACGTGCTCCGCGATCTCCTCCATCGACCAGGCCGCTGGATCCGGCTTCCTGCGCCATGCCTCATCGGAGACCCCCTGGAAGCAGGCCAGGAACTGGTGGCCGGAGAGATCCACCTGGTCGAGAATCTCCGCGAGTGAGAGGGACATTGGTCCGCGCCTGTCGTGAGGGGGGAGAATTGGGACACCGCACGGAACTGAGGCGCATCGGGCGACACTGTCAAGAAGGAGCGGGAGGCCAATCGACCGGACTTCTCAGTCGTGCCGGGAGCCGATACTATCCAGCATGTCCTCCTCCGCGCTCGGCCGGACCCTCATCGATGACTTTGCCAAGGGATGGTCCAAGGCAAACCTTGACCTCCTCATGGCAGTCTTCACCGAGGAGGCGGTGTTTATCGAGACCCCGTTTGTTCCCAGGCTCACCGGCACCGCGGCCATCCGGCGGTGGTGGGCCGACGTCCCCTACTACCAGTCCGAGATCACCGTGACCACCGGGGAAATCTTCGTGGCCGGGCCATGGTTTTCCACCGAGTTCAAGGCCGTCTTTCGGCGTCGGAGGACCGGCGATTGGGTCGAGGCCAAGGGGGCAATCTTCTGTGAAACCGATGGATCGAGGATTTCCGAGATGCGCATGTACTGGCACCGAGCGGCCTCAAATCCGGACAGTGGTGTCCGCTGATCCGGACACTTCGGGAGTGGACAACTTGGAACGCCTTTTCGTAAAATGTTGACAGAAAAGAACTTAGGTGATAATGTCCGAATGGCACGGTTCTGGAATATGACGAGGGTGTCAATACTGGCTCCCTGAACCGTTTGTCCGTGCCACTGGTCTGGAGGTCCGCATGTTCTCCCCGTTCCTGTTTGCCCTTGCCATCCTGTCCCAGTCGGACCCGGCCGTGGTGGGATCGTCGGCTTTGCGGTCCGACGAGCCCCCGGTTCGGATCTGGCTCAATGGCGATCGACGGTTTGAGCCTGGCGCCGCCGCGCGGGTTCAAGTCGAGGCGCGTGATGATGGCTACCTGCTGGTCCTCAATTTCGATACCGATGGGCGGGTCCGCGTCCTCTTTCCGCTCAGTCCATCCGACGATGGTTTTGTCCGGGGGGGCCGGCGCTACGAGGTGCGGGACGACCGCGACCGCTCCAGCTTCAACGCCGGCGAGCCGGGCTCGGGGTTCGTTTACGTGGCGCTTGCCCCGGATCCGTGGCGGCTTCGCGACTGGACTCGTGGCAATGCTTGGGACTACGACCAGGTGCGGATCGACGGCAACTCCGGTGATCCGGAGCGAGACCTGACTCGGATGGTTGAGGGTCTCGCTTCCAACCGTGGGTTTGACTACGACATCATCGAGTACTTTGTCGATGATATCGAGGTGGTTCGGTACGAGTACCAGCCCAGCTACTTCTCGGGCCCCGGGATCTACTCGTTCGACCCGACCTGCGACCCCTACTGGTCGAGCGGCTGGTACTGTGGCGGCCGGAGCGGAGTCGTCGTCAGCTATGGCCGGTCGTACCGGAATGATTGGTGGTCGATCGGGTACGGGCCGTCCTGGTACTGGCCCAGCCGGTATGACTACTACTATCGCCCCTATTCGTACGGTCGTGGCTCCAGCTATACCAGCTACTACCGTCCGTGGATCGTGACCGGCCCCACCTACCGGCCCGGCGGCAACCGCCCAGTCCTTGCCGGGCGTTCCCGGGACTACGAGGTTGGCCGCGCCACGCCGTGGAGCTTCGACAACGACCGCCAGTCGGGACGCCCAGTTTCCGCCGCAGGAGACGCCTATCGTCCTCGCCCGGAGGCCGAGAATCGGGCCCGGCCTGCTGCCGGCCGGCCTTCGTCGGTGCCCGAGGCACGCGGCCGGCCGGCGGTGGACCGGAGTGCGGAGCGGGGCGGGACCGAACGGTCCAGGCCAGCCACGGGTACCACCCGTCCGGACGACCGTCCAGCCACCGAGCGGCCTTCGACGTCCCGGGCTCCCACGACCTCGCGTCCCCCCGCCGCAACGCCCCCGACCCGGGCACGGACCCGTCCGCCGAAGGACGATGCCGACAGCCGGGCCAGTACCGCAGACTCTCGGTCAACGGTCCCCTCGGCCACCCGGGCTCGCGCACCCAGTGGCGCGACCCGCTCGGATCCGGTCCGGAGCTCCAGCGTGGAGCCGACTCGTCGGGTGGTGAGCTCCCCGCCGGCCGCCCGGAGCGCACCTGCCCGCGACCCGGCTCCGGCCCGAGCGGCTCCGCGCAGTGCGCCGCCCAGCAAGCCCGCAGCCAGGGCCGCTCCGACGCGGACCAGACGGCCTCCGGGGAACTGAAACAAAACGGGGCCGGCAATCGCCGGCCCCGTTGTTCATGCCACTCCGCCGAGTCAGCCGGCGGTTGTCCGCCGGACGTAGTCGGTCCCCCACTCGAGCAGCTCGCTGCTGCGCATCCCGACCCGCATGGCGAGGGTGATCGCGTCCTCCTCTGTCATTCCCTCGTCCACCATGAAGTACGGAATCAGCGCGCCCCCCACCCGATTCCCGCTGGCGCAATGGAACGCGGTGGATGAGCCCTTCTCCTTGCGAAGCACTTCGAGGACGGCATTCATGACACTATCGTCAAGTCGGCCAGCCACCACCGCCACGTTGTAGTACCGCAGGCCAAGCTC
>JAWXBA010000121.1:0-4543 GCA_034439775.1 Gemmatimonadota bacterium
CCCGCTGGTGCACCTGAATCAGGTGCTGGGATTCCAGCAGGGATTCTGGGCGTCGGAGGAGGCGAAGCACGAGGCGGTGAAAATCGTCGTGCTCCAGGCGGACGAGCAGAGCTTCGGGCTCGCGGTCGACGAGATCAACGACACGGAGGAAATCGTCGTCAAGCCGCTGGGCAAGCTGCTCAAGGGGCTGACCACCTTTGCCGGCACGACCATCATGGGCGACGGTCGCGTCGCGCTGATCCTGGACGTCCTGGGACTCGGTCAGGGCGCCGACCTGGTGTCGAAGAACCGGGAGCGTGGTCGGGCGGACGCGGATGAGGAGGCGCGGGGTCGAGGCTCGAATGCGAGCGCACAGCCGCAGAACTGGCTGATCTTCGGACTGGCCGGCAATCGCCGCATGGCCATCCCGCTGTCCATGATCTCCCGGCTGGAGGAGTTCCCGGTCGACACGGTCGAGCGGACGGGGCGGCACGAGGTGGTCCAGTATCGCGACGAGATCATGCCGCTCATCCGGCTGGACAAGATTGTGGATGGCTGCGGACAGGCGGCGGCGAAGGATCAGATGCAGGTCGTGGTCTACACTCACGACGGCCAGTACGTCGGCCTGGTAGTGGAGAACATCATCGACATTCTGGAGGAGAGTATCACGGTCCAGCGGCGCACCGCCGGTGGCGTGGTGTCGGGCTCGGCAGTGATCCAGGGCAAGGTGACCGATCTGCTTGATGTGGCGGCGGTGATCGCCCGGAGCGAGATCGGCCTGCCCGACGCGGCCGACGCCGCGGAACTCGTGGGTACGGGAGTCTAGCCATGTCGGAGAGCACGCAGTACTGCACCTTCCTGGTGGACGACCTCTACTTCGGGATCGAGGTCATGAAGGTCCAGGAAGTGATCCGCGAGCAGCAGATGACGCGGGTCCCGCTCGCTCCCGCCACGGTGAGCGGCCTGATCAATCTGCGGGGGCAGATCGTGACCGCGGTCGACCTCCGGGTCCGGCTCGGGCTTCCGCGGCGCCCGGCGGAGAAGAGTCCGATGAACGTGATCGTGCGGACGGAGGATGGCGCGGTCAGCCTGATGGTGGACGAGATCGGGGATGTGATCGAGACGAGCGCCGAGATGCAGGAACGTCCGCCCGAGACCCTCGTCGCCGCGGCACGTGCGATGATCACCTCCGTGTACAAGCTGCCGGACCGGCTCCTGCTGGCCCTCGACATCGATGCGGTGCTTGCGACCGAGCCGGTGGGCGCCGGTGGGCGGTGATGCTCGCCGCTCCCCGTGGCGGATCGACCCGCCTCACGCTGACAGCCACGCCTGACCCAGGGCCCATTCGTCAATGAACGGAACGGCCGTGAGCGGGCTCCAAGCGCCGTCGCGCGGTACCCCATCGCTGGATCCACTTGCTCCCGCTCGAGGGCCGGGCCAGGCTGAATGCCGTGGTGTTTCTGGCTGATGAGCAGCAGCGGATCGTCGCCGCGAGCACCGCAGCACTGGAGGCCGTTCGCAAGCTCGGCTTCGCCGGCGGCGCGCTCGTGGGAATGGACCTCGCCGCGGTGCATGGGAGCCCGGCCGGCTTCCGGGAGTCGGTCGCGGACGCCTCGGCGCTTCCGTTCGAACACAAGATCAAGACCGACCACGCGACCTACAAGTGCATCGTGTCGGCCGTGCCAGACGGCAAGGGCGGTCTGATCGGCTACGCGGTGGCCTGGGAGGACCAGACCAAGCGGCAGCGGGTCGAAGTGGAGCTGGGGCGGGTGCTGCCGGTGAAGGCATCAGAGTGAGCGGCAAGCCGATGACGGTGTTCTTCGAGAATCCCACGGAAGTCGCTCGGGTGCTGCTCGACCCCGCCAATCTCCCCTATAGGGCCCGGGTCACCTTCGGCACCGAGACGATCGACTTCATGGTCTCCGCCACCTCCGACCACCAGGGCTCGGTCCACGCCGCCGCGACCGAGGCGCTCTCCGCCGTGAATACGACGGTGACCAACGGCGCCGCGGATACCAGCGCGCAGGTACAGGTCGTCGCCTCGGCGTCGGAAGCGGTCGCGCGGAACATTCAGACTGTCGCCACCGCCACGGCCGAGATGGGCAGCAGCATACGTGACATCACCAAGAACGCCTCGGATGCTGCGAAGGTGGCGGGGGAGGCAGTCGCTCTGGCCGAGCCCACCAACGCGATGATGACCAAGCTGGGAGACTCGAGCCAGGAGATCGGCAAGGTGCTGAAGCTGATCACCTCGGTGGCGCAGCAGACCAACCTGCTTGCCCTCAGCCTCCTCCTCATGTGGCGGCTCGATGTCCGGCTGATCGCCGCCCTGGAGCACGATGTCACCGACCGGCTTGGCAGTGTCACGGGCGGTGTGGTCGCGATGCCGCAGGCAAGGAGTTCCTCGTGGAGAGCTGGGAGTAGGCGTGCGGCCGCAGGTGATCGGAGTGAAGATCTGGTACGATCAGGGTGAGCTGGAGTGGCACAAATGCTTGCGTGCGAATTGTTTATGGTACTGCACCTGCGCGATAAAGTATTGACCCTGCAGTGGCGATAGTACGGGTGATCCCTCTGAGGAGCATCCATGCTTCGTCGAAGCGCTATCGCGCTGACGCTGTTCTGCCTCCGGGCCACCGCGCTCTCCGCGCTCCCGACCTACCCGGATCCCGTCGCTTCGGCCAACCTCTTCGTTTCTCCCGTCTCCTGGTTGACGCTCGGCGCGGGCCTGTACCACGGGACGCTGGGCGATGCCACCATTCCCGGCTACAGCCGCCAGGCGGATCGCTTCGTCATTCTGCAGGCGGATGTCCGCTGGGGATCGGTGTTCGGCCGGCCTGACGGGCGGGCCGCGGTGGGGCGGTGGTCGCACTCCGGCCTGGCCCCGGCCTTCGCCGGTGGAGCGGTCGACGGTCCGAGCGGCTGGTATGGCTTGGCGGAGCAGCGGCTGAGCGGGGCGGGGGCAACCGACAGCACCGTGGCTGGACCGCCTTCGTCAAGTACGACCGGAGTAATGATGCGGTGAGCGAGTTCGGGCAGCACTTCATGCTCGGCATGGTGCGGGAAGCCCCCTTCGGATGGGAGCCGGTCGCGGCAGGACTGATGGTGAGCGCCGTCGGCACCGCGGGCCGGGTCCCGTTGCCCAGTCGTCCCCTGCGGGCCCCACCTGCCTTCACGACTTCTGCATGTTCCTGGCCGATACCGTTGGCCGGGCCTGGCGCAGCGGAATCCCGACGGTCATCCGCCGGCTCGCCGGGCTGCTGGGCATCGACCGCCGACTCCGACGGCGATGGATGAGGCCGCAACCGCATTCAACGAAGTGCGACCCGTTGCCGATAGTTGCATCGGCATCTTCTTGTCCGGCACTGGCCGGGCCAACGTTGGCGATGGTGGATACGATGACACGGTTCAGTGAGCGGCAGGCGGCACACTCGGGAGTCTGAGTACCAACTTCACACACTTCGTCACAGGGAGCACGTATGCGCTGGCTGCGGCAGTGGGGATCGGCGGGGCTGGGCGTGGCGATGCTCCTGCTGGCGGGGGCGACGGCGTTCTGGGCCTCGCGGGAACAGGACGCGGCCACCGGACGGATCGTCCTCATGGGACAGGCCCTGCAGCACCACATGCAGGGCGACATGATGCATGATGGGCTCAAGGGCGATGTCTACCGGGCGCAGTATGCGCGGGACCAGCGCGATGCCACCCTGCAGGAGGTTGCGGAGCATGCCGCCTCCTTCCGTGCCGCCCTGGCCGCCAACGATTCGCTTCCCCTTCCGGCGAGCATCCGCACCGCCCTCGCGGGTGTGCAGGCGCCGCTGGATCGGTACATCGCCTTGGCAGATCCCATCGTCCGACTGGCATTTCAGGATCTTCCCGCGGCCCGGGGCCGGCTGGCTTCGTTCGATGCCGCCTTTAACGAACTCGAAGTGCAGCAGGAGGCGGTCAGCAACGAGCTCCTGGCGCAGGTGGCAGCCACGCAGGCCGACGCGGAACAGTTGAGCCGCTGGGTGAAGCTCCTGGTGCTCGCCCTGGTGGGATGCCCCATCGCCGTCATGACTGCGTCCCATGACATTGGGAACCGATCGCTGCCCGCCCCCGGGCCATCGAGTGATCCGCTCGGGGCCGGCCGGCTGCTCGAAGCGATCGAACGGGCCGATGCGATCCTGCTGCTCGCCGATCGCGACCAGCGGGTCGTGGCCGCGAGTGCGCGGGCCCGTGCGGCCATCGCACAACTCGGGTTCGCCTCGGCCGGTGTTGAGGGCGCCGATCTCGCCGCGATGCATGGGGCCCCCGCGGGCTTCCGGGAGGCTGCCGCGGGTGCCGCCACGGCACCGCATGAGGCGAGACTCAAGGCTGACCATCGGGTCTACAAGTCCGTCACGACCGCGCTGACCGACCCCTCCGGTCTCGTCATCGGCTATGTGAGCGCGTGGGAGGACCAGACCAAGCGCCACCAGGCGGAGGTGGAACTCGGCCGGGTGCTTTCGATGATCGAGAGCACGCCGACCGCTACCATCTGCTGCGATCCCGACCTCAGCATGCGGTACATCAATCCGGCGGGCCGGGC
>JAWXBA010000122.1:0-2738 GCA_034439775.1 Gemmatimonadota bacterium
GATTCCCGTCGCTTCAGCGACGCTCCTGGCCGAGCCGCGGGTTTACCCGCGGACCCCACGCGGACCCCACGCGGACCATCCGCGGACCCGCAGAAGATCTTGATTTTCACCGTAAATCATTGTTATATAAGGACTAACGACGTTGCCCCGTAGCCAAGGCAGGCCATGAGTCCCACCCCCAAGTCACCCCCCGATGATCCCGCGCTGGTTCAGGCCTTTGAGGCCCGGATCAAGGCTGGTGAAACGATCGAGCCCAAGGACTGGATGCCGGAGCGGTACCGGAAGCAGCTGATCCGGATGATGTCCCAGCATGCCCATTCCGAGATTGTCGGCATGCTCCCCGAGGGGAACTGGATTACCCGGGCCCCCAACCTCCGCCGCAAGATGGCGCTGCTGGCCAAGGTGCAGGACGAAGCCGGCCACGGCCTCTACATCTACTGCGGCACCGAGACCCTGGGCGTCAGCCGCGACACGCTGGTGGACCAGCTCCATGCCGGTGTGGCCAAGTACTCCAGTATCTTCAACTATCCCACCCTGAGCTGGGCCGACATGGGCGCCATCGGGTGGCTGGTGGACGGCGCCGCGATCGTCAACCAGACGGTGCTGGCCAAGGCCTCGTACGGGCCGTATGCTCGCGCCATGGTCCGGATCTGCAAGGAAGAGAACTTCCACAAGCGGCAGGGTTATGAGATCATGGCCACGCTGGCCGCTGGCACGCCGGCCCAGAAGGAAATGGCGCAGGAGTCGCTCAATCGATGGTGGTGGCCATCTTTGATGATGTTTGGGCCCAGCGACGTGAACTCACCCAACAGCGCCGAGCTGCTCAAGTGGCGGGTCAAGCGGAAATCCAATGACGACCTGCGGCAGCGCTTCGTCAACCTGACCATTCCGCAGGGCCAGGCGATTGGCCTCACCTTTCCCGACCCCGATCTCAAGCACAACCCCGACACCGGCGATTGGGAGTCTGGACCGATTGACTGGGACGAATTCATGGCGGTGATCCACGGCAACGGCCCCTGTAACCGTGAGCGGCTCGAGGCGCGCCGGGCCGCGCACGACAACGGCGCCTGGGTCCGGGCCGCCGGGGATGCCTACGCAGAGAAGCAACGCAGTCGCTCGCAGTCCACGGCAGCCTGAGGAACGATCATGCCCGATGCCGAAGCTCCCGACGGATCGCAGTGGCCGCTCTGGGAGGTCTTTACCCAGCCGGGCAAGGGCAAGCCGCATGAGCACGCGGGCAGCGTCCACGCCCCCGACGCCGAGATGGCGCTTCAGAACGCCCGCGATGTCTACACTCGGCGCGGCGAGGCGGTAAGTCTCTGGGTGGTGCCGGCCGACCAGATCGTGGCCTCCAGCCCCTCCGACAGCGGTCCGTTCTTTGATCCCGGCAACGACAAGCCCTACCGCCACCCGCAGTTCTACAAGGCCCCGCGGGGAGTGAAGGTGTTTTGACCCCCCTCTTCACCTATCTCTGCCGCCTCGGCGACGACCGCCTGATCCTGGGACACCGGCTCTCCGAGTGGGCCGGCCACGGGCCGATCCTCGAGGAGGATATTGCCCTCTCCAACATCGCCCTCGATCTCCTGGGACAGGCCAACAACTTCCTGCATCTGGCGGGACAGGTGGAGGGACAGGGCCGTGACGAGGACGCCTTGGCGTTCTGGCGCACCGATGTGGAGTTCCAGAACACTCGGCTGGTGGAGCTTCCCATCGGGGATTTCGGGTTTACCATGGCGCGGCAGTTCCTCTTCGATGCCTACAGCGTGCACCTCCTCGATGCCCTGACGCGCTCGAGCCACGCGGAGTTGGCGGCCCTGGCCACCCGGGCACTCAAGGAGGACCGCTATCACCTGCGGCACAGCGCCGAGTGGTTGGTGCGGCTCGGTGATGGTACCGAGGAGAGCCACGGCCGGATTGCCCGCGGGCTGGAGGAGTGCTGGCGATTCACCGGGGAGTTGTTCGCGGCGGATGCGGTGGACGAGGAGCTGCTGAACGGGGGTGTCGCCGCCGATCTCGCCGTGGTCCAGGATCGCTGGCTCGAGACGGTGCAAGAGGTGCTCGGCCGAGCCACCCTGGAAGTACCGGCCGGCGATCAGGGCCCGCCGCCCAACGTCCGCCGCAGCAACCACACCGAGCACCTGGGGCACCTGCTGTCGGTCATGCAGATCACGGCACGGTCGCACCCCGGGGCCAGTTGGTGACGCCGACGGTGCCGATCACCATTGACCAGGCCTGGGAAGCGCTCCGGGGTGTGCCGGATCCCGAGGTACCGGCGCTGTCGGTGGTGGACCTCGGAATCATCCGGACAATCGAGGCGACCGCAGGCGGCATCCGGGTGGACGTGACACCGACCTATTCCGGGTGCCCGGCGCTGGACGTGATTGAGCGGGAGATTGGACGGGCGCTGCAGACGGCGGGCGCGGAGCAGGTGGAAGTGCGCCGCGTGTTTACGCCGGCCTGGTCTACCGACATGATGACCGACACCGGCCGACGGCGGCTCAAG
This sequence comes from Gemmatimonadota bacterium, assembly GCA_034439775.1. Classification (GTDB taxonomy): domain Bacteria; phylum Gemmatimonadota; class Gemmatimonadetes; order Gemmatimonadales; family GWC2-71-9; genus JAWXBA01. Next base: position 2,504 of record JAWXBA010000122.1, read on the forward strand.
GCGTACGGCATTGCGCCGCCGGGGCCCGTGGTGGCCGAGCCGCTGGTGAGCCTGGGGCCCACCGTCCGAAACGTGGCGTGTCCGTTCTGCGACTCACCCGATACCGAACTTCGGTCCGAGTTTGGAGCCACCGCCTGCAAGTCGCTGTACTCCTGCCACAGCTGCCACCAGCCATTTGAGCATTTCAAGGCGTTCTGAGAGCGGGTGCCGAGTTTCAGGTAGCGGGTATCAGGTA